>CAZGLC010000270.1:0-6107 GCA_964526235.1 uncultured Bifidobacteriaceae bacterium | reverse complement strand
TGTTGAAGTCGACGTCGATGAGCAGCAGCCCGGCTTCGACACGCGCCATGTCGAGCGCCAGCAAGCCGGCCAGCATGCCGGCCGGCTTGCCGCCGAAGACGATAGGAACTATCAGGGACGATAGGAACTATGAGGGCCCTTTTCGAGCGATCGGAGGTCACCGAAGATCCGCTATGCGACGGCCCCGCCCCCCGGCACAGCGCAGATTGCCCCACGCACGGAACCTTGCGGGCACCGTGGATCTTCACGCCGTTAACGACCACGTCCCTCTGAGCGTCAGCAGGTTCAGCCATCGTCTTGGCCCGCCTAGCCGCCACCCAATCGCGAGCTGTGCCGCATTCGAAAAAAGGGTGCCTCAAACGTCGTCACCTCAAATCCGAGTCGTTCGTACAGCTGTTTGGCGCGAGGATTTGCCGGAACGACCGAAAGCGCTACCGGAACTCCACGCGTCGCGGCTTGCTCGATCACTCGTTCGACGACGACGGTGCCGATGCCCCGGCCCTGGTGGTCCGGAAGCACCTGGAGTTCGTGAATGTAGACGGAATCCGCCTTCCACTCTAGCAACAGGCCACCTACCGCGTGGCCGTCGTATTCGATGACCGACACCGCGTACTCGCGAAAGCGACGATCGAAATCCCGCAGTTGCCAAGTCTCGTCCCAGCCCACGTCTTTTCGATGACCTCGCGCATGGTGCAGCAATGAAGCGCGTACAGAAATTCGCGATCTTCTTGAAAGGCTGGCCGGAGACTCAGTTCCATGCGGATGTCGGCCTGAAGATCTAGCCGCCTGAGAACGAAGGCGCGATGCCGCCGGGATCTCCCGGCCAGAACAGGCCTTCGGCCTTGCTCCACATTTCGGTGAACTCCTCGATGTCTTCTTTGCTCATGACGTCGAGGTCCGACCAGCGGACGGCGTTCGGGGACGGCGGCCAAATCGGCGCGATCGCGGTCTTGGCCTTGCCAAGAAACTCAACCTCCATCTCGCTCGTCGCATACGCCAGCTGCCCCGTGGCAACCAGACGAACGGCGAATACCTGCATCGCGAGGCAACCAGCAGTGATGGTGCTGACCCTGCGCTCAAACGTGACCTTGTCGTCGCGGCGGGTAAGCGTCTGTTGGTGCTGATGTGCGTGGGCGGGCTCCTGGCCGTACTTGAAGTTGGCCAGAAATACCCGGACGTGTTCGTTGGGGAACGTCGTCTGCCGGAAGTCTAGGCGTTCAGCTGCTGTAAAGAACTGAGGCGCCCGCTCCTCCTGCGGCATTGCGACCTCGAGGAGCAGCGCCATTTTGTACGCCCAGGCCGCGAGCCTCTCCTGGTCCGCCGGCTTGATGATGTCGATCGGCTCTCCGAGGATCAGCGGGCTGGCGATTGGCTTGATGACATCGTTCTCGAACCCGCTCAGCCAGTCGTTATTGCACTTATCGCAGACGCTCTTCGTCGTGACCTTAAGGACCGGAGCTTTCCAGAGGCCAGAGGTGTTGTTGCCGGTTGAACGGATGTGAACGAAATGATCAGACCCGTACTTGCGCCGCAGAAGTTTTGAAACCCAGATCGGCCAGACGTGTTCTTCCGTGAGCGGACGCTCAGTCAGTCCACAGAAGAAGCATTCGTGCATAGGTCAATGTTATCACTATATGATATATTAAGAACGTGAGTCCACGCGACGAGGGTCTCGACAGGCTCCTCGATCTCGACGGGTTCATCGCCGAGGTCGGCGGCGGCTTCTGGGTCAAGATCGTGGTTCAGCGTGTGCCGCCCGACGCGGGCCGTCCGCATGGCATCAGCTACACGGTGACGCTGCACGATCCGGCCGGTCTACGCGTGTTGGGCATTGATAACGCGCATCCGATCCGGATGACACGTGGGCCAGCGAGCCGTTCGTCAACTGCGCGCGATCATCTGCATCGGGGCGAGTCCGTCCGGTCGTATGCGTATCGCGACGCTGACACCTTGATGGATGACTTCTGGCGCGAGGTCGAGGCGATCCTGAAGAGGGAGGGCATTGAATGAAGAAGACTCTGAAGGTCGGGATTGCACCGCGTGAGGTCATCGCCCGCTACACGCGCGACGTCGTCGCCGGCCGCAGGCGGCGTACAGCGGACGATCCTGACATCTGGTTCACGTCGGTCGAGAGCTTCGCCAAGGTTCTGTCGGAACGCAACCGAGAACTGCTAGCGCTCATCGCCGAGCGCCACCCTGATTCCCTTGACGCACTCGCGGCAGCAAGTGGTCGCGCGAAGAGCAATCTGTCGCGGACCCTTCAGACGATGGCGCGCTACGGCTTGGTGCGGCTAGAAAAGGGTGAAGGGCGGAAACTGAAGCCGGTTGTGACATTCGAGCGAGTCGAACTAAGACTGGCCCTGGCGGCGTAGGGGACAACGCGAGCTGTCGTTCTATGCTGCGCGCAAGGTGGCCTGCGGTCACGAGCGGTTGAAGGACGATAGGAACTATGAGGGCCCTTTTCGAGCGATCGGAGGTAACCGAAGATCCGCTATGCGACGGCCCCGCACCCCGGCACAGCGGCAGCACACCGAGCTGTGGCAGACGCTGCACACGGCGCACGAGCCGGAATCCGGCGGCCGCCGCGGCCGCCGGACTCCGACTCGTCAGGAGGCCACGACGACCTGAGGCTCGTCCCCTCGTCGATCTGTCAGATTTTGGACCGGCGGATCTGTCAGATTTTCAACCGGCGTTGACAGCGAGCCAAGCCCGGCCCTATTCGCTGCAGCTGCACGCCCCGCCGCCGGGCGAAAACTGCTCCGCATTAGGGGCCCCTCAACGCGCCCATGCCCCCGCCCCGACGCCAGAGGTCATGATGGAATTCAAGTAGGATGAGGAAATATTCGAAAACCATGTGGATGCCGGGAGGATCGATGGGTCACTTGGCCGCGGCCATTGAATTGACCTGGATCGTCTTGGTCTTGGAGTCCAGCGTGCCGACGACTGCTACTTTCGTTCCGGCAAACTCTCTTGATTTGTCCTGGTCGCTCAACCGATAGACTTCTTTGCCGTCAAACAAAACGAACTGAGCGCCGTGGACATCGACGCAAGCGATGGCGCAGGCAGCGTCGGTCGACCCCATCCGCATTCCGGAATGATCGGCTCCGGGGCACTCGTCATCGGTGATCGTGCCTGAGAAAGTCTGTCTGCTCTGGGCTGCAAACATCGTGGCGGAGACAAGAAGAGCGGAGGCAAGAAGACATGTCAGTAGATATTTCATAAAGCTCACGCAAAGCGAAGTCATTCGCAACCTGCGGGAAAATCGGGGGAAGGTGTCACACCACACCTCCCCCTGATTCGTTGTCGAAAACCCCGAGGCCGAGAAACTCTCTGCCGGTTATCGGCCCGGCAACATGACGTGGGCTTCCGGCGTGCCCGCAAACATCAGCCAGGCGCCGCCTGCGTCGCCAACCTCCGGCAGTCCGACTTGCTCCCCCTTGAAGTTCGGCATACCGATAAACGTGTGCCAGGTGGCGGTGTCCTGGCTGGATCCCCGGAGGTTATACCACATGGTCCCGACTTCGGACAGCACACGCGTTCCGTGTCTCCCGGCGGCCACAACCAGCTCCCTAATCCCTCCGGTGCCGCTGCTCGACAAGACAGGCCTGCCACCTGCCAGCGTTGGCGTGGCCTTGCTCCCCATCTCCGCGAACGCTCGATTCTGCGCGACGCGCGGCAGGTTGGCCTCGCTGCTGGTGCACTCCACCGACCACGGCTCCTCTCCGGGCCAGCCGGACAGGTCGTAGCAGACCATACGGCTGGGGCCGCTCCTCAAAACTTCAAACGTAAAGTCGGCAGCCGTGACCTCTTTGCCCGCATCCGGATTCCGAATCCACTTAATGACCGTGGCGTCCCTGGCCATAGCCTCGTTCGGAGCGGCGAGCAACGGCTTTTGGATGGGGTCTGTCGTCTCGGTCCGGCGACGCGCCTCGTAGACCTGCGCCTGCGCCGGCGCGCTCATCGCAACCGCCATTACGCCGAGTACAAACATAGAAATCGGTTTCATGGGGAGTCCTCCAATCGCTAAGCCTCAAAATTTGGGCGTAAAACCAGCAGCAGCATACCACGACGGCGCGTACTCTGCTCTATCGAATTCTTCCGCCGACGGGCAGGCCGCTCGGTACGCGCTCGGGAATCGTCCGGTCGAACGAGCCATCGCTCAGAGCATGTAAAAACTCGATCAGATCCACGTCTTCTTCGTCCACGTTCTGCAACTCGCGAAGCCGCGGATCGAGCTCCTCGTAGCTGACGTTCGGGTTCCGGGAGCTCCCGGCGATGGTGGATTCATAGAACCCCACGACGGCGCGCAGCGTCCGGAACGTGCCATTGTGCCCGTATGGGAAGGTAAATTCGACGTTTCGCAGCGACGGCGTGCGAAACGCATAGCTGTCGCACCCTGCTCGGGACGCTGCAGTACGCGGCTCCTGAGGAGCTGCCGGGCAAGGAGAGTTCTGCGCGCCTCCGTCGGAGGCGCGCAGAGCGGGGTTGTCGGGCACGCCCATGACATGCAGTTTGTAATCGGAGAACATGGGCCCGTTGTGGCACCTGATGCACCCGATCTCCTCGAAGCGCTGCATTCCCCTGACCTGTTGCTCCGTCATGGCGCTGCGGTCGCCGCGCATGTAGCGGTCGAACGGCGAGTTGTTGGCCAGCAGCGACCGCATGAGCGCCGCTATCGCCCTGCCTAGGTTTTCCGCGTTGACCGGCTGTTCACTGCCGAAGGCCCCGGCGAACAGGCTCTGGTACTCGGCGTTGGCCTGGAGCTTCTCCACCACTCTCGCGACAGCCTCATCCTCCGGGTAGGTGTTCCCTCGCATTTCCTCAAACGACTTGAGCGGTTCGAGCGCCTGCGATTCGAGGCTCCTGATGCGATTGTCCCAGAACACCGGCGCAGTCGCCGGGTCGTAGCGGCCCGATTCATCGATGCCGTTGAAAGCAACGTTCAGAACCGTCGGACTATTGCGTTTGACGATCGGAATCGAACTGCCGGGCGCCTGCCGCCGGAAGCGGCCCAGGCCGATGCCCGTCACGCCGAGCGACAGGTCGCGGTCCTCCGCATAGGCGTTTTGGGGATGATGGCACGTCGCGCAGGCTACGTCTTGGGGTCCCGACAAAAGCGGGTCCCAGAACAGCAGCCTTCCCAGCTCAACTTTTGCTGGGGTCGTCGGGTTATATCCCGGCGCCTGCTGAGTCGACGGCAGCGCCGACACACTGTGTTCAACGGCACCAACTACTTGTCCAACGGCACCAACTTCCATGAAAAGGAGTACGGCGACCGTAGCTGCTGCGACCAGCAGTCCGGTAAGGTGTTTCGCTCCGAACAACAACTCACGGAATTGGCTTTTCGTCATTGCTGCCTCCTATCGCACGCGCTACTACGATTTTAGGCTCTTCCGCAGAATCTGTGGACCCCAATCGGGTGTCGAGGTCGCTGTCGGCAATCAGTAGCTGCAGCCGCGCCGCGATAGCAGCCTTCACGGCTCCGTGGGTGTAGAGGTCCTCGGGGCTCATGTCGACCTCCAGATCTCCCGCCAGGTAATCGATGCGTCCTTGTTCGGGAAAACTCGGCGAGTGACACCAGCCGACGAAGCCCAAGAGCGTGCGGGCCGAAGCGGGTATCGAGAGCTGCAGCGTATCGGCCATGACCATCGAATCAGCTACCGAGTATACGCCGGGCCGACCTGGGCGCCGGGAATCTAGGGAGTCGTGGCGCGTCCTGCGGCTCCGATCCGGGTCGGTGTCGGGTGCCGCTGACCACTCGGGCGGGCGAACTGGCAGGGATGATGGACTCTAGAGTGCCAAACGGTTTGAAAGAGGCGTCATTACGCAGCCTTTCGCGCTTCGATCTCCTCGCGCGAGGGACGCTCGACCCAGCGCCGTCAGGCCCGTCAGGCCGGTGAGGGCCCCGATCAGGGCGCGACGACTCAGGCGATGGAAGAGCATGTGGGACGCAAGACAG
The DNA here is from genome assembly GCA_964526235.1 of uncultured Bifidobacteriaceae bacterium. Taxonomy (GTDB): domain Bacteria; phylum Acidobacteriota; class Vicinamibacteria; order Vicinamibacterales; family UBA2999; genus MELF01. The sequence goes on along the minus strand of CAZGLC010000270.1, from coordinate 148 downwards.
AGCGGTTCCCGGATCGCTCTACCGGCCGGAAGACGCCAACGTCTAACGACGATAGGAACTATGAGGGCCCTTTTCGAGCGATCGGAGGTAACCGATCCGCTATGCGACGGCCCCGCACCCCGGCACAGCGCAGATTGCCCCCACGCAC
>CAZGLC010000269.1:5043-6111 GCA_964526235.1 uncultured Bifidobacteriaceae bacterium | reverse complement strand
CGGATTGCGGTTGCCCATCACGTAAATCTCCGGGCGCGTGCCGGGCGTGCCGGGAAAGAACCCGCGCTGGCGCCGATTAATTCGCGCGTGGCCCGACCGGCGCGGTGCCCGAGGGACTCTCGGTCTGCGCGAGCGGCGCGGCGGCGGACAGCGCGGCGACGACGAGCACCATCGGGTGTGTCCGCGTCATGGCTGATCCAGATAGCGCGCGTGGCACGCCTCGCAGACGGCGTACACGCGGTCGCCCGCAGCCTCGATCCCCTCCCGGTTCTTCGCCTCCGCCAGCCGCCGCGTCGCGTCCGCCTCCTTCACCATCTCCGCGGACCGTTCCATCCAGGGTCCGGCGTCTCTGGCGAGCTCCGGCGTCATCAACAGGCCTCCCGAGTCGGCCAGCATCTGCGCGCTCCGGCGGAGCGCCGCCCAGCCGCTCTCGTCCTGCGGCGGCTCCGATGCCGCCGCGAACACGGCGTCGGAGGCCGGGATCGTCATCGTGGTCATCACGTCCTTGATCGTCCGCGCCGGACGTCCCGTACCGGATTGCGCGACGACCGCGGCCGACGCAAGGGTGGCGAGCGCCGCCGCGAGGATGGTGCGCACGGATGTCGGCATGAAGCCACTCTGCCTGCAGATTGCGGGCCAACGGCGAAACGGTGCGATGGTGCGACGGTGCGATGGTGCGGAGAGCCAGGGAGAAAGAATCCCCACCGGCAGGAAATAGTCCGGGCAGCGGTGTGGTCCCGGGGCGGCGGATGGCCGTGCCCTGCCGCGCGTGCCGGCGCGGTGCCTGCCGGTACGGTTGATGCTCATCTGGCGGCAGACGCCGCTGCACGGCGGGGCCCCCGGCGCGCGGTTCGTGCGCGCTGGGGTGCTACACACGCGTCGGAGGCGATCAGGCCATGCGGACTCCTCGAGCGGTCGGTATCGGGTTGCTGGGGTGCGCCGCGATCCTGAGCGCGTGGTCCGGTGCAGCGGCGTTGGCACAGGCGGGCGGCGACCCCCCCCCCCCGGCGCCGGGCATAAACCAACCGGGCCAGCGGTAATCCCGGCATCCCGCGCCGCACGAGGATC
>CAZGLC010000269.1:0-5033 GCA_964526235.1 uncultured Bifidobacteriaceae bacterium | reverse complement strand
TGGGTCTTCACCGAACGGGTCGAGCGGTATGCGCGGCTTCGCGCGCGGCTCGAGGAGCCGCTGCCGCCGTTCGACAGGCGCCGCGACGCGTGGTCGCTCCTGCTGACGCGCCGGTATCTGGCGTCGGCCATCCGCAGGGCGCGCGCGCATGCCACCCCAGGCGACATCTTCGCGCCGCCGGTCGAGGGGCTCTTCCGCGAGTCCCTGGCCCGCGCGATCGACGAGTTCGACCTCGAAGGACTCGTCACCGGCGATGGCGAAGCGCTGGTCGATCTGGTGATCAACGAGCCGGTGCCCGACTGGGCGCTCGGTCCGGTTCCGCGAACGCTCCTCGAGCAGCTGCCGGCGGTACCGGCCGGGATCGGGTATCGCCTCGCCGGCGGCGCGCTCCTGCTCTGGGACGAGCATGCGGAGATCCTCATCGACGCGCTGCCGGACGCGTGTGTCACGCGATGAGCGTGCCTGAGGGGAAGGAGGATCGCATGTCACGAACCACGTTCATGGTCGCGATAGCGGGAGTGGCGCTGGTGGCCGGCGCGGCTGGATGCGCGCTCGGCCTGCTCGCAGCCCCGGCGTCGGGGAAGGAGCTGCGGCGCCGCCTGGCGTGGCGCGCCGAGGAGGAGCTGCGGGGCGCGTCGCGCACCGGCCGCGCGTTCGTGGGCCGCGCTGTCACGCGGGCCGCAGAGGAGCTGGCGCGTCAGCAGGCGCGCTTCCACGAGACGGCGGCTGGCTGATGATGTGATGCTCCGCTGCGCGCGCACCGAGGAGGAGGACCCGCCATAAGTTGTGTACCCTAAGGGCGGAGGCTCACGCCGTTGTCCTCGCCCGGACCCGAACACCACGCCACGAAGCTGCTGGCGGCGATCGTCGAATCGGCCGTCGACGCGATCATCGTCATCGACGCCCGGGGCCGGATCGAGACCTTCAATCCCGGCGCCGAGCGGCTCTTCGGCTACCGCGAGGCGGACGTCGTCGGCCGCAACATCATGATGCTGATGCCGTCGCCGTACCGCGAGGAACATGACGGCTACCTTGCGCGGTACCTCGAGACGGGCGACGCGAAGATCATCGGCGTCGGCCGCGAAGTGCGGGCGCTGCGCCGCGACGGCACCTCCTTCCCGGTACACCTGTCGGTCGGCGAGATGACCGTCGGAGGCGAGCGCAAGTTCACCGGGATCCTGCACGATCTGAGCGAGCGGGTTGTTCTGGAGGAGCGCCTGCGCGCCAGCGAGGAGCGCTGGCGCTCGATCGTCGAATCGGCCGTCGACGCCATCATCGTCATCGACGTGCACGGGCGCATCGAGGCGTTCAATCCGGCCGCGCAGCGCCTGTTCGGGTATGCCGACTCGGAGGCGCTGGGCCGGAACGTGACCGTGCTCATGCCGTCGCCGTATCGCGAGGAGCACGACCAGTATCTGGCGCGCTATCTGGCGACGGGGCACGCGAAGATCATCGGCATCGGCCGCGAGGTCACGGCGCTGCGCCGCGACGGGACGACCTTCCCTGTGCACCTGTCGGTCGGCGAGATGACGGTCGGCGGCGCCCGACAGTTCACCGGCATCATCCACGACCTGAGCGCCCGCGTGCGGCTCGAAGAGCAGGTGCGCGAACAGGCGGCGCTCGTGCGGCTGGGCGAAATGGCGGCGGTGATCGCCCACGAAATCAAGAACCCGCTGGCCGGGATCCGCGGTGCCGTGCAGGTGATCGGCGGCCGGCTCGCGCCGGGCAGCCGCGACGCGGCCGTCACGGGCGAGATCGTCGCGCGTATCGACGCGCTGAACGGCCTGATTCAGGATCTGCTGCTGTTTGCCCGTCCGCCGCAGCCGCGGCCGATGCCGGTCGACGTGTCGTCGCTGATTGCCACGACGATCGACCTGCTGCGCGCCGATCCCGCCATGGGCGGGGTCGCGATCGACGTCGAGGGCGTCTCGCCCCCGGTGATGGTCGATCCGGAACTGCTGAAGATCGTCCTGCAGAATCTGCTGATCAACGGCATTCAGGCGATGCAGGGCCGTGGCCGCGTCCGGATCGCACTGGGCGCGGCGGACGGCTTGTGCGAAGTGCGCGTGGCGGACGCGGGGCCCGGGATTCCCGCGGAGATCCGGGATCGGGTGTTTACGCCGTTCTTCACCACCAAGGCGCGCGGCACCGGTCTCGGCCTGCCGACGGCGAAGCGGATCGTCGAGGCGCACGCGGGCACCATCCGGATCGACTGCCCGGACGAGGGGGGGACGACGGTCACCGTGCAGCTGCCGCTCGCGGACGTCCGAGCCGGCGTGTGAGGGTCTGGACCGGTTCTTGAAGAGGGTTCACGGCAGGTGTCATGCTCATGACGGCATTGCCCCTTCGCGTGCTCGTGGTCGAAGACGAACCGTTGAGTCGGTGGTCGATCGCGGAAGCGCTGACCGAGCACGGCCATCACGTCGTCGAGGCCGCCCGCACTGGGAGGCCGCCGATCCAGGACGGCCCCTTCACCAGTAGTCGTCGCCTGCCCGCTACCCGTACAGCGATAGCGCTGGGCAATTGCGGTGTGGTCATGCGCGTCGGACGTGGATCGCTTCGCCAGCGTCAGGAAGTACTCCTGGAGGGCGCGATGGTCGGAAGGCGTGGCCGCTTTCGCTGCCAAGGCCTTCAGGCCCGCCGCACCAGCGGCAAGCGCCTTGTGATGGTCTGCGAGCTCAGGCAGTGTCCCCGCCGACTGCGTGTTGAACTCCGCCAGCCGTTCGACCGCCTATTAATCGAGAATCTGAAGAGATTCAATCACGCGGTTGAAGGCGTTTCTGTAAGCGCCCGCGTCCTCCAGGGGTGCCAGGCCGATCACGTACAGCACGCTCTCGTCGGGCAGGTGCATGGCGCTGACCGACACGTACTCGAACTCTCCCGTGACCGGCGACACATGGCTCAGAGTGGTCGTGAGGCCACTCCGCCGCGCGAGCGTCACCGTGTGAAACGCGGGCGTCCAGGTCAGGTATCGGTTCTCTCGGCCAGGCGTCGCAAGCAATGCCCTGATGTCGCCCTGGAGTTCCCCGGTCAGGCTGCGCGCGATCCCCACCTGTATGCCGTGCGTGACTGCAACCGGACCATCGGGTGAACCGCGGAACGCACCCTCGGGCGCGAAGACCACCGTGTTGCCGGCCGGGAGCCGGCGCCAGTTGGACGGCACGCGGAGCTGCAGGAGATCGCCCGCGGTGACGCTTCGGGACTCGCCGCTCGGAACGAGCACGTGATAGCCACCCGTGCCGGTTGGGAGGCACCGCGTTTGCCCTGCGCGTGCGGGCGGCATGTCTGCCAACAGCATCTGGATCACATCGAGAATCCCTGGAACGCGAACGCGATGCACCGCCGCCCGATTCAGGCAGGCGGGCGGTGGCGGGGGGCGGTGGCGGGATCAGCCGGCGCGCGTCGGCACACGATCTCGAGCCGCAGATCCAGCAGGCGTCCGCGGCCGCGGAAACCACACATCGATGATTCCTGGCATGGGCGTTGCTCGGCTGGTCCCGTGACCGAGACCACCGACCGGGCGCTGCACGCCCGCATCCGCGCCGAGTACGACGAAATGCCCGGCATGCGCCTGACGGTGCCGCAGGCCGCGCGCCTGTTCAATCTCGATCCGAGCCGCTGCGCGCGCGTGCTCACGACCCTGGTGGCGCACGGCGCACTCTGGACCAACGGACGCGAGTTCATCGGGCAGAACGCCGGGCGGCACACCGCGTAGCCCCACCACGCATGCCACGGGAGACGCTGCACATCGAGCCGCGCGGGCCGGTGGCCGTTGCCAGGCATTACATCCGCGATCTGGTGTACGGCGCCAACGACGGGATCATTACGACGTTCGCCGTCGTCGCAGGCGTGGCCGGCGGATCGCTCTCGCAGGTGGCCGTGCTCGTCGTCGGCGCCGCAAACCTCGCCGCCGACGGCGTGGCCATGGGCGTCGGCAACCTGCTGGCGATTCGCGCCCAGGAAAGCGCGCTCGCCGCCGATGGGCTCCCGGAGCAGGAGACCTACCCGTGGAAACACGGCCTGGCGACGCTCGTCGCGTTTGTGGGGGCCGGCACGCTCCCCCTCGTCCCGTACATGCTGCCGCTCGGCGACGGCACGCACCTCTGGTGGTCGGCCGCGCTCACGATGGCGTCGCTCTTCGGCGTCGGCGTGGCCCGCGCCGCGGTCACGCGCGATTACTGGCTGAAAACAGGAGTGGAGATGCTGGCGCTCGGCGGCCTCGTGGCGGTCGCCGCCTACGGCGCCGGTGCGATGGTCGCCGCGCTCACCCGTTAGCGGCGCAGAAGTTGCCCAGTGTTCAGTCAATCACGCGAAAGCGACCGATTTGTGAGGAATTCTCCGCGGTCGGCGCGGAATATTTCCCATAGGGCTGGGCCATGACCACTGCACACGTGCTCGTCGTCGACGACGAAGATCTGGTTCGCTGGTCGCTGCGTGAGCGTCTCGCGCGCGATGGCTATGACATCAGGGAGGCGGCCACGGCCGCCGCCGCGCTCGAGCAGATGGCCGAGGAGGTCGATCTCGTCCTCCTGGACATCCGCCTGCCGGACGGCGACGGCCTCACGCTGCTGCGCCGCATCAGGGAGTCGGCGCCCGATACGCTGGTCATCCTGATGACGGCGGATTCGACGGTGCAGAACGCCGTCGAGGCGATGCAGCTCGGCGCCTATCACTATGTGAACAAGCCGTTCAACCTGGACGAAGTCGCGCTCATCGTCGAGAAGGCGCTCGAGACGAGCCGTCTGCGCCGCGAGGTGCGGACGCTCCGTACGAGCCAGGGGCGCGACTACGGGTTCGACGCCATCATCGGCGCGTCGCCCGCGATGGTCGAGGCGAAGCGGCTGATGGCGCGCGTCGCCGCGAGTCCGGCCTCGACGGTGCTGCTGACCGGGGAGACCGGCACCGGCAAGGACCTCGCCGCCAAGGTGATTCACTACAACAGCGCGCGCGCGGCGCGCCCCTTCGTCAACATCACCGCCTCGGCGCTGCCGGAGCAGCTGCTCGCGAGCGAGCTCTTCGGGCACGAGCGTGGC
>CAZGLC010000268.1:0-6173 GCA_964526235.1 uncultured Bifidobacteriaceae bacterium | reverse complement strand
TGTTTTCCACGTATCGCGAACCTGCTCGTCCTGTTCGTGCGACCAACGTGTCGGACGTCCACGTGCTCGCGCAGGACATGGTGCACCACTCGGAGCGCCCGCGGCTGCTCGTGTTCTGCGACAACCGCCAGGATGCCGCCTTCCAGGCCGGGTGGATGCAGGACCACGCGCGACGGTTCCGCTTGCGTGCGCTGATGGCGGACGGCTTCAGGGACGGCCCCATGTCCGTGGGCGACCTGACGCGATACATCGACGATCTGCTCGAGCGGGACGAAGCGCTGTCGCGCGCGCTCGTGCCCGAGGTGTGGCAGGTGCAGCGCAGGGAAGGTGGCGGCGGCAGGCACGAGAAGGAGCGGATCAAGTTTCTGCGGATCCAGGTGCTCCGCGAGGTGACGATGTCCGCGCGCCAGGCGATCGGCCTGGAACCGTGGGGCCGGCTGCGCGTGGACTACAAAGATTTGGAATCAGGCCTGCCCTGGATTCAGCGCCAGGCCCACCGGCTGGGCATGCCCCCGGACGACTTGCGCGACGGCGTAGCCAGTGTGCTGGACTATCTGCGGCGCAGGCGTGTGCTGCACGACCCGGAGCAGGAGATCTTCACCAAATACTGGCAGGACGGTGATCTCGAACTACAGCAGGGATACCTGCCGCCGCTGGGGTCACCGACCGGCACCAAGCTCCGGCGCGAAGCCGCCGAGAAGCAGGAACTTGTCATCCCGTGGTTGAGCGAGAAGGGCGATACGACGATCCGCCAGATCGCGCGGAAGTGGGGTGTGCCGGCCAAGGAGGCCGAGGCGTGCGTCGAAGACCTGTTCGCGTTCCTTGTCGAACAGAAGTTCCTGGTCCCCGTGAAACTCAAGGGCGCAAAGGGAAGGCCGCTGCCTGGAGTGACCGGCCTGTTTCAGGTGGATGCCGACCGGCTGCGTCTGCAACAGAACCAGGGCGTATGGCGCTGCCGCAGTTGCCGGCGTCGAACCGCGAGGCGCACCCCGCATCAGAAGTGCACCGCGTGGCGCTGCGTGGCCGAACTGGAATTCGTGCGTGAAGATCCCGACAACTACGACCTGCAGCTCCTCGATCAGGGCTACTCGATGCTCCGTCCTGAGGAGCATACGGCCATGGTGCCGCACGACGAGCGCGAGCGTCTGGAGAACCTGTTCAAGGGCGATTCGGACGCGGTGAACGCGTTCGTCTGCACACCGACCCTGGAGCTGGGCGTTGACATTGGCCAGTTGGACGCCGTCCTCATGCGCAATGTTCCGCCGCTTCCTGCCAACTACTGGCAGCGCGCCGGCCGTGCGGGCCGGCGCCACCGCATGGCCGTGGACGTGACGTACTGTCGCCCCGTTTCACACGACCGCGCCTATTTCGCCGATCCGCTGAGACTGCTCGGGGGCAGGATTGATCCACCGGCGTTCAATCTCCGCAACGACCTGATGGTGGCCAAACACGTTCGGGCCACCGTGATCACGCGGCTGCATCAGTACGCGCGCGACCAGTCGCGTCCGGCGATCGAGCGGCAACGTGTGGAAGACGTGCTGCGCCAGTGCCTGCCGAGCCACGTCACGGCGTATCTGTTTGAAGCAGGATTTGTGCGCGACCGTCCCTTCGATCTGTCGCCGCTCGAGTCGGTCATAACGACCAACGTCGAGGATCTCGTTGGATTTGTCGAGCGCGTGTTTGCACAGGGATGGCCGGTCGCCGATGCGGCTGTGACGAGCGCCGTGGAACTGCGACGCCACGTTACGGGCTTTTGCGACGGTCTCCGCGAGGTGACCGCGCGGCTCGATCGCCGTTTGAAGTGGGCCATGGCTCAGATCAAGCGGCTGAACGCACTTCAGGATAAACAGGGTGCACTCGAAGAGGAAGACGAAGCGCTTCGGCGGCGGTGCGAAGCGGTGGTGAAGCGGCTCAAGGGCACCGAGCGACGGCGCCGCCGTGAGGCGGAGGGGTATGACGATGTCAGCACGTTTGGGGTGTTGGCGGCAGAGGGATTCCTGCCCGGCTATGGCCTGGAGGTGGGGTCCGTGTTGGGCACGGCCGAGATTCCTTTCTGGCGCACCGGGGCGATGGAGTTCACATTGCCGCGGCCCCCGAGCGTCGCGCTCAGGGAGTACGTCCCGGGCAATCTGATCTACGCGAACGGCAACCGATTCGTCGCGCGCCGCTTCCACCGAGACGTCGATGAGCACCGCATCGAGATGCCGATCTTCGAGGTATCGACCGAGCGGCAGGCCGTGAAGGAGACCAGCGCGACGAGGGCGCCCGGCACCCCGGGCTCCGCGATTCTGCCCGCCATCGCCGTCTGCGACGTCGATCTCACGCACCAGTCGCACATCTCGGACGACGAGGAACTGCGCTTTCAGATGGGCGTGGCGGTCTACGGCTACGAGCGCGAGCAGCACAACGGCGGCAAGGCCTACCGATGGGGCGAGCAGGCCGTTCATCACCGCCGAGGCGTGCGCTTGCGGCTCGTCAACGTCGGAGCCACCGCGGCGATTCAACGCGGGACGGACTTTGGCTATCCCGTGTGTACCGTGTGCGGACAAAGCGTGTCGCCACTCTCGTCCGACCGGCAGCGGGAACACTTCGAGGAAGACCACCTCCAACGCTGCGGCCGGAAGCCTGCGCCGGTCGGCTTCTACGCAGATGTCGTGGCGGACGCACTGTCACTGCCGGCGTGCGTCGATTCGAAGACCGCCTACAGCGTGCTCGAAGCGCTGCGGATCGCTGCGGCGCAGGTTCTCGACATGCACGTAGAGGACCTTCAGATCCTTGTCGTCGGGCACGTCGATCGGGAGGAGGTCGATGGTCTCCTGTGGGATCCGATGCCGGGTGGCTCGGGCCTGCTCGATCAGATCTGCGAACGATTCGAAGAGATCGCCGCGGTGGCGCGGCGGGTGGTCGAAACGTGCCCCAGCGTCTGCGAGACGTCGTGCATCGATTGTCTCCAGACCTTCAGAAATGCGCACTACCACAAGCTGCTCGAACGGAAGGTTGCCCTCGATCGGCTGACGGCGTGGGGCCCGCGCCTGACGCTGACTCACGAGATTCCGGCCAAACAGCCCTCACAGGAACCGTCAACAGGAACACATCCTGTCAACGAGGCCGAGCGGCGGCTGCGGCACCTGCTGAAGGCGGCTGGGTTCGAGGAGGGCACCCGCGGAGAGCAGATTCGCCTCGACCCCGCTATTGGCACCACGACGCCCGACGTTATCCACCGCGCATCCCACCATGGGTCAGACGAGGGAGTATGCATCTATCTGGACGGATTAAGTGGCCATCTCCACGGCCACGCGGCCACAGCGGACCGGGATCGCGCCATTCGGACGTGGCTTCGCAACAACGGGTGGGACGTCATCGAAATCGCTGCCAGCGATTTGTTCGATGAGGGGGCGATGCAGCGCCACTTCCGAAGGCTCGCAGGATATCTGCGTGCGGACAAGCTTCGGGCTCGGGTCCAGGCCGACACCTCCTGGTTCGGCCGCTTGGAAAGCGCCGTGGCACCAATTCCGTTCGTGCCACGAATCGTGCGCCCGGCGCCTGCGGACCGCTACCGGGCCTGTGTGCCGCTGGTGCCCCTGAGAGCCGCGGCCGGCTGGTTCAGCGATCCCCAGAACGCGGGAGAGCCGGCCGACTGGGATTGGGTGGCGCTTGAGACTCGCCATCGTCTGCGACCGGGGATGTTCGTGGCCCGCGTCGTCGGCAAGTCGATGGAGCCGCAAATTCCTGACGGGGCCTACTGCCTGTTCGTGGCCCCGGTCGAGGGATCGCGCCAGGGGAAAACCGTGCTCGTGCAGCTTCACGATCGATCGGATCCGGAGCTTGGTGAGCGGTTCACCGTCAAGAAGTACTTCAGTGAGAAAGCAGCCTCGACCGACGACTCATGGCGACACGTAAAGATCACCTTGAAGCCGAATAATCCGGCTTTCCAGACCATTGAACTGACCGCGGATGACGAGGGGACCGTGAAGGCGCTAGCTGAAGTCCTTGAAGTCCTCGGGTAGCCGTCCGTGGACATCGGCAACATGATGGCCACCGCCACGCCGCTCGTAGGCGCTACCGCGCCGCGGCGGCGGCGGCGCGGGCCTCAAGCTCCTGCTGCGTGATCGGCGTCGCGCCGAGCGTCCGCAGCAGCGCCGCCGTGCTCTCGTGCGTCCCGTACTGGCCGCGGTAGCGCAGCACCGTGCTCAGCCCGGCGGCCATGCTCCACGGCGTCTCGCCGCGCGTGTCCTGCACGTCCACAGCGGCGCCGCGATCCGCCAGCAGCTGCACGACACCGTCTGCGCCCGTGAAGGCGGCCATGTGCATGGCTGTCTGGCCATCTTTGTTCGCGGCGTTGATGTCGGCGCGGAGCTCCACCGCCACCCGTACGGCTTCGAGCGCTGCCTCCGCCGCAACCTCGTCGACGCGTCGTCAAGAACGGTCCACCTTGGGCCTGCGGCCCGCGAAACCGGCATGACAATCACTCTGGCTTTCGACCCTGGCTGCAGGGAGCTGACACGCCCGCTGCCGACAATTGAAACCCACTCAACTCGGCTTGCCGCGGTCTTTGGATGTTTTCAACGCTTTCGTCGCGCGTTCACGAACCAGCCGGTCGATGAGGATCGTCGGCATGTCGGTTCGACTCTTGACATCGCGGCCGAGCTCGGTCTGTGGCTCGGTCGCCGCCGTCTCCTCGATGTCGAGTCGGCTCCGTTCCTGCTCGACCGCGCGTGCGATCGCCGCACGTCGGTTCGGGGGCAGGTCCTCGTAAGTCTCGTAACCGCCGCCGCGGTACGCAGCGTCGAGCGCGCGCTCGAGCAGCGGGTAGGCGAACGCGATCACGTCTTCTTTGGTGCCTTCGCCGAACCGCTCCAGCGCCACATCGCCCCGATCGGTCAGGGCGAAGTGAATCTGAAACGTTCGCACCTGTGTCATCGGGCAGCCTTCGGCGTTCCCCACCTGGTCGAGCTCGATCATCGCGTCTCCCTTGGTTCGAGCCAACACGACCGAGCAATCGCCGTTCGGCCAGCGACACAGAAACAGCGGCATGTGCTCCGGACCCTCCTGACGTTGCCAGCGAATGTCGATCCTATACCCTGCTCACGCCTCCACACGTCGACACTTCAGCGAACGAGAGTGAAGATTCTGCACCCGACGCACCACCGCTTGTTGGCAGAAACTGCAACGCAGGACACCGGTGGCTCAGGATGCCCTCGACTCGTGCGTCGTGATCGAATGGCACACTCTTCGCTTGCGAGCCTCGGCATGTCACAGCCAGCCGCTGCTCAACAGCCACGGCGCGTCGTCCCGCTTCCAGACGCTGGATCGGGCCCCAAGCTCAAGCTCCTCGACCAGGTGCGGCACCTCATACGGGCGCGGCATTACAGCCGCCGAACCGAGGAAGCGTATGTCCACTGGATTCGTCGGTACATCGTCTTCCACAAGAAGACGCATCCGTCCGAGATGGGCGCCGCCGACATCTCGACGTTTCTGACCTGGCTGGCCGTCGAGCGACACGTGAGTGCCTCCACGCAAAATCAGGCCCTCGCCAGTCTGTTGTTTCTCTACAAGGACGTGTTGCACGTCGAGGTCGGGAGTGTCCCACCGGTTGTGCGGGCCCGCACACCTGACCGGTTGCCCGTCGTGCTCAGCCGGGACGAGATCGTCGCCTTCCTGAAACAGCTCACCGGCACAGAGCGGCTGATCGTCATGCTGCTGTACGGGTCGGGGGTCAGGCTGGAGGAGTGTCTCGAGCTTCGAGTCAAGGACCTCGATTTCGATCGCCAGCAGATCGTGGTGCGACAGGGGAAGGGTCGCAAGGATCGAGTGACGATGCTGCCTGCTGCGGTGAGGGAGACGTTGACCGCGCATGTGGCAGACGTGCGCCGGCTTCATGAGGCGGATCTGGCGCGCGGGTTCGGGCGGGTGGTGTTGCCGTTCGCCTTGGATCGCAAGTTCCCCAATGCGCCGACCGAGTGGCGATGGCAGTTCGTGTTTCCGGCCGGACGGATCTGCCGCGATCCACGCTACGGATCGCCGTCGCGATATCATCTGCACAAGTCCGTGGTGCAGAAGGCGGTAGCCGAAGCGGCACGGCTGGCTGGGACCACGAAGCGTCTCAGTCCGCACGTCATGCGGAGCGTGTCGGCATAGTACCCACCTTTAAGACATGCCTGATTTCAAAGGCA
>CAZGLC010000267.1:0-6191 GCA_964526235.1 uncultured Bifidobacteriaceae bacterium | reverse complement strand
GAGTGCCTTCGCGCTCGATGAGGTACGGAGTCGCGTCGAGCCGCAGCGCGTCGACGCCGAGGTCGAGCCAGAAGCGCATGACGTCGAGGAGGGCGTTGAGCACCTCGGGGTTGTCGAGGTTCAAATCGGGCTGGTGCGAGAAGAGGCGGTGCCAGGAGTACTGGCCGGCGACCGGGTCGTACGCCCAGTTGGAGCGCTCGGTGTCGGTGAAGATGATGCGCGTGCCGGCGTACCTGGTGTCGGTGTCGCTCCACACGTAGTACGCCCGCTCGGGCGAGCCTTTCGGCGCCTGCCGCGCCCGCTGGAACCACGGGTGCTGGTCGGAGGTGTGATTGATGACGAGCTCGGTGAGCACGCGAATCTGCAGCGCGTGCGCGGCGTCGACGAAGCGCCGGAAGTCGTCGAGCGTCCCGTAGATCGGGTTGATCGACGTGTAATCCGCGATGTCGTACCCGTCGTCCCGCAACGGCGAGGGGTAGAAGGGCAGCAGCCACAGGCAGGTGACGCCGGGGTCGTGCAGGTACGGCAGCTTCTCGGTGAGCCCCGGGAAGTTGCCGATGCCGTCCGCGTCGCTGTCGTAGAGCCCGCGGACGTGCACCTCGTAGATGATCGCGTCCTTGTACCAGGAGGGATCCGGCATTTATCCTCTGACAACCAGGATGTGCGCCGCGCGCTCGCGCCGGATCTGGTTGAACCGCGTGCGATCAGCTCGTTCAGGTTGCCCGGCTGGTTCCAGTCGCGCACGCGAATCTCGTACTTCTCCGAGCCGAGGTACTCCTCCGATCCCGGCCGGGCGGGGACGTTCTCGCGCAGCTCGCGGGCGCTGTTGCGCCAGGTGAGATACGGCTTCGTGTGCGGATTGTCGACGCGGAAGATCGTCACGCCGTGCCCGATCCAGAAGAGGAACACGTCGAGCAGCGCGCGCCAGAGCGAGCGCCAGTCGGCCGTCTCGAAATCGAACGGGTAGATGTCCTGGTACTTCTTAGGCGGGTTACGCCGCGAATGGCGCGCCCCTGAAAGAACCGGCGCCGCATGAGCACCGGCTGCGACCGCCGGAACCGGACGAGCCGGCGCGTGAAGGCGAGGAACTGCTGCTCAGCGAGCGTCAGGTCCCAGTGCGTCCAGCTCAGCTCGTTGTCCTGGCCGTAGGCGTTGTTGTTCCCCTGCTGCGTCCGTCCCATCTCGTCGCCGCCGCTGATCATCGGAACACCGAGTGAAAGCACGAGCGACGCCATCAGGCTGCGCTTGTGCTGCTCGCGGAGCTGGAGGATGGCCGGGTCGGTGGTCGGCCCTTCGGCGCCGCAGTTCCAGCTCAGGTTGTTGTTCTCGCCATCGGCGTTGTTCTCGCCGTTTTCATGGTTGTGCTCGTCGTTGTAGCTGACCAGGTCGTGCAGCGTGAAGCCGTCGTGCGCGGTGATGAAGTTGATGCTGGCGGCGGATGCAGCTTGGTGAATCCCTTGACGTGCATCTCGTAGATCGCCGTTCTGTGCCACGGCGTCCGCGGCGGACGATCGTCGCCCCACGTGAAGGCGGGGTCGATGACGGCGGCGAGCGGCGCGCAGGCCGCGTTGTTGCGCTCGTCGAACGACAGGTCGGCCTCGGGGCTGCCGACCGTGTACCCGAACACCGAGTCGTGCCAGCGGACCGGGCGGCCGATCGCTTTCGCGTACGGATCGACGACCATTTTGTTGGGATTGAACCGGTGGCCACGACGCTGACGAAACCGAAGCGATCACACGGTGCGACGGTGCGACGTGCGAGGGTGCGTGGTGCGAGGGTTCTGCGCGGGAGCGCGTGCTACACTTGAGTGTTGTCCGACCCGACGGTGGGTGTAGCTCAGGGGTAGAGCGCCTGACTGTGGCTCAGGAGGTCGCGGGTTCGAAACCCGTCACCCACCCCAGATAAGCAAAAAGTAGAAAGTGCAAAGTAGAAAGTAGGTTCGGTTTCACTTTGCACTTACCCCACAAAGGCGAATTGGCGAGTTCCCCTAAGGACTTTGCGCTACCGCTACCCACGAGGCACTACCGAGTCTTACTGCGTAAGCTACGGTTAAGCTACCCCTACCTACAACATGAACCGCGCTGCGTTCCAATTTCTTGCCAAACTGCGACTGCGAGAAGCTCGCGCACTGCGTGACCGCAAGCTGTGGAACGGCTGCTACTATCTATCCTGTACTGCGGGTACGCCGTGCCGCTCAGCACGACGATCGCGCGCGGCTTCTACCGCGACGGCGTCTGGTCCGACAGCGGCTTCATGCGGTGGGGGCAGGTTTCGGCCGTCTCGTGGCGCGAGGACGACGCGATCACGCTCGTCCTGATCTCGCACTTCAAGAGCATCGCGCAGCGGCTGCAGGTGCCTGGGCACCTGTATGGCCAGGCCCGTCGGGTGCTGCGCGACCAGGTCCAGGCGCAGGACATCCATATCGGGGGTCGGGCCTGGACCTGGGCTCCCGCGACGACCGCGACGCGGTCTGAGTCGGTCAGCCGTCAACCGACAATCGCCGCCTGTCACGGGGTCAGGCGTGCGGCGTTCGCACTCGGAGCTTACCGCACGAGCAGAAACGTCAGCTTGACCAGCAATTGTCGATTTCGGATCTCCGGCAGGCCCGGGAAGTCGCTCGTGAGCTCGTCGTAGGTGATGTAGAAGTCGCTTCCGGGCCGGTGGATGAAGTTGAACCGCACACTGTTGCTGAGCTGTCGAGTCGATGAGTTGTACTGCGACAGCGTGCGAAACGTCATCCGCGGCGACAGCGCCAGATCCAGACGGAGGATGCTCAGGTTCACGTCGAACGCCGCCCACGGCAGGTCGACATCATTGCGTTGGTACCGCAGCTCGGCCGCGAGCCGGTTCGTGGCGCGCACACCGAGCGCACCACTCATGTCGGTCCGCGTACCGCCGAAGAACGTCTGGGGCGAGTACGTGATCCGGTGATAGAGGCGCCGGGCGGGATTGCTGTTGTACGTCAGATTCAACTCGCCGAAACGGTAGGTGCCTACAGGGATCGTGACGGTCCGCTGGACGCGGAATGGCACGTCGAGCCATTCGAAATGCCGGTTATAGACCACGTTGACGAAGGTGCCGTCTTCGAAACTGGTTCCAACCATGTAGTGGAGGCGCCGCGTCACGAGCCGATTGTGCTGGTCGGTCGTGTACTCGAGATTGAACATCGGATTCATCACGCGGATGTTGTACTTGCGGGGTCTCGGCGTGCGTCCCAGATGCACCGTGGTCATCCGAATGCCCCGGCGCGGGACGAATCCCACTTCCGGGTTGAAGTTGTCCTGAAGGTCGGCATATTCCGCGTAGACATCCCACCGCGAGTCCAGCCACCCCGCGCGCCCATAGAGGGCCATGTCGTCTCCTGCGAGACCAGGCGTCGACGTCTTGGCCACAAACGAATTGATCGCGAAGCTTCGCGTCAAGGCCAGGGTCGTGTCCATGGCGAACGTTCGGTTGAAGGATGCATCGCTGCCGGCCTCCTTGTTGACGATGAGTCCGCCGACCTTTGACCGCCCGAGCACGTCGCGGCTGTAGCGGGCGACGAGGACGTTCTCGCCGGATCGGCCGAACGCCTCCCCCGTTCGAGCGTTCAGGATCGCGAGATTGTGCCGGTTCACTTTTCCCGTCAGACGCGCGCCGCCCGTGATCGGAATCGGGTGCCCGTCCTCCGACAGCCCGATCCGCCGGGTGAAGAAGAGATCCGCCAGGCGTTCGCTCCCGGCGTTGCGCACGGCGAACAGGCCGGCGTTTTCGAGGAAGAAGTCGCGCTTCTCCGGGAAGAACAGCGGAAAGCGCGTCAGGTTTATCTGCTGTTCGTCGACCTCCGCCTGCGCGAAGTCCGTATTCAGCGTCACGTCGAGGTTGAGCCCCGAGCCGACGCCATACTTCACGTCTACTCCCACGTCGTTCAATCTGGATTGGGTGATGCGGCTGCCGGTCCGGTCCCGGCGTCCTCCGCCGACGACGAACGGTTTGATCCGCAAATCGAGCCCACGACTGAGCGTGGTCATCCCGGTCATCGACCCGGACAGGCTGACGCGTGTGAGCCCGTAGACCCTGGGAATGGGAGCCCAGAAGACCTGCTCGTTCTTCCGGCGAATGTTGCGCGTGAAATTCGCGCCCCAGACCTGCTGACCGACCCGGGGAAACCGGATCGTCACCATCGGAATGGCCATCTCGGCCGTCCAGCCCTCGGCCGTCCGTTGAGTCTTGACATCCCAGACTCCGTCCCAGTCACGGTTGATGTTCGAGGGAGCGCCAGGACGACCGCTCCCCTCGCCTTCCTCGAACACCTGCTGCTCCAGCTTGGCACCGAGCGGGTTGGTCACGAACATGTAGCCGCTGCGGGAATCGTTGAAGGTGTCGAGGATGACCTGGAAGTTGTCCTCCTCCAGCAGACGCGCCGAGTCGCGGCGCATCTCGGTGGCGACGATTCCGTTCGGGATCGAGTCATGCGCGCGAACACCGATATACAGGTGCGTCGCGTCGTACAGGAGGAGCACTTCGGTGCGCTCCGTCGCGGGCTCTCCTTCGGCCGGCTCCTGCTGCACGAACGTGTCGATGACCGCGGCGCGCTGCCAGACGGCCTCATCGAGCACCCCGTCGACCAGCGGTCCCTGGTCGACTCGCTGGGGCTCCACGCGGTACCGCTCGCGATTGTCCGATTGGTCGGGCTGCGGCGCCCCCCGTGGCGTCCGGCCCTGAGCTTGGCCCTGGGGACCGCCAGGCTGGGCCCCCGCCGGAGGCACGAGCATCAGCGCGAATGCGAGCACGCTCAACCGTGCGATGAGTCTCCTCACAGATGCCGCTTTTCCCGGAAGGGGGCGGTCCGGAGTGTACAACTGGATCCGGAGGGCCGGCAAGATGCAGACACCGCCGTACGGCCACGAGACCGCCAGAGCAACCCACTGATCCATCGGCACTTGTGCGGACCTGCGTTGTGGAACACGCCCCACGCCTTCTGGAGCGGGGTCGGCGACCGATAATGGGAGTATGCCAGTGCGACCAACGTGGAAGGGGTTCCTCAGTCATAGCGCTGGACGGCCTCGCGGAACCGCTCGGCAATGACCCACGCGGCGCTGAACTCGTCGAGATCCGGGATCAGGAAGCAGAACTCGTCGCGGGCGACGCGGTCGATGATCTTGTCGCCGAGCGGATGCCCGAACGTGTCGTTGAAGGTCTTGAAGGACGTGATATCGACGAGCCCGACGGCGCACCAGCGGCCGCGCTGCTCGAGCGCCAGGAAGGCTTCGAGCTGCTGACGGTGGCGTCGCGCGCCGTGAGCTCGTCGCGCATCCGCTTCAGCCGCTCCGTGAAGCCGGCCGAGACCGCCTGAATCGCGTCCTGCTTCGACTGCTGCCAGAGGCGCTCATGGTGCAGGAACACCCCGTCGATGGCGCCGAGCAGCGCCTGTTCGTCGGGCGCGGAGAGCCGCAGCCGGTCGTGCACCCATCGGTGCAGCTCGGACCGGCTGTCGGGGCCCAGTTCTGCCTCGGTCTGTACCGCTTTCCGCATCCGCATCAGCCGGCCCACCCATGGCCTCCGGCGCCGACATGTCGCGGCCCGGACCTGGACGGAGGTTCAAACCATGTACCCGCGATGTGCCCCGGAATCTGTGCGTATACCGGCCTGCAGAGGTCGGACAGTGGGAAAAGGGTGGACAATAACGGCGCTCAAATGGCCATGGACCATCCGTCCGTCATCCATCCTGCGGACCATGCCGAGTGGCGGGCCGACAAGATGGGGAAGAGCACGATTTACGCGTCGGAGCGGCTCCTGGTCGGCCTCAACGCCTTCGAGCCGGGGCAGGCGCACGCGCTGCACGCGCATGCGGGGATGGACAAGGTGTACCAGGTGATCGAGGGAGAAGGACTCTTCCTTCTGGAAGGACGGGAGCTGTCGATGCGGGCGGGCGATCTGCTCGTGGCGCCGGCCGGCGTCCCGCACGGCGTGCGGAACAGCGGCGGCGGCCGATTGCTGGTGCTCGCGATCCTCGCGCCCGCGCCGTGATCAGCCGAGCCGGCCCACTTCCGCCTCGAGCAGACTCCAGCACTTCGTGCCGAGGATCGGCTTCCACGCCGCGTAGACGCCCGCCAGCTTCGCGCGGAACGGCGCCTCGTCCACCTCGTTGAACGCGAGGCCGCGGGTGCCGAGCTCGGTGCGGGCCTCCGCGTTGGCCCGCTCCTGATCCT
>CAZGLC010000266.1:0-6235 GCA_964526235.1 uncultured Bifidobacteriaceae bacterium | reverse complement strand
CGCGGGTTGTCGCCGGCATCGGCATGCCGATGATCACGTCAGTCATGGAGTGCGCCCGGGCGGCCTCGGCCCGCGGCGTGCCGATCGTCGCCGACGGCGGTATCCGCTACTCCGGCGACATCGCCAAGGCGCTCGCCGTCGGCGCGAGCTGCACGATGATCGGGAACCTCTTCGCCGGCACCGACGAGAGCCCCGGCGAACTGATCCTCTTCCAGGGGCGGAGCTACAAGGAGTACCGCGGCATGGGATCGATTGGCGCGATGCGCCGCGGCAGCCGCGACCGCTACTTCCAGGACGAGTTCGATCTCGAAGGCGGCCGGGCCGCCGACAAGCTCGTGCCCGAAGGCATCGAGGGACGCGTCGCCCACAAAGGCAGCGTCGCCGCGATGATCTATCAGCTCGCCGGCGGCCTGCGCGCAGGCATGGGGTACTGCGGCGCGGCGACGATTCCGGAACTGCAGCAGAAGGCGAAGCTGATTCGCATCACGCCCGCCGGCGCCCGCGAGAGCCACGTCCACGACGTGACCATCACGAAGGAAGCGCCCAATTACCGGATGGAATAGACAATGGACCGGGTGTGCTCCCCGGTAATCTCGATATGTACCGGAATGGCGCCGGGCAGGCCGTGCGTCAACCGGTCGGGCCACTCGATGGCCAGCACGCCGTCGGTCGCGCCCATCTCCTCCAGTCCAAGATCGTCGGTCGCGGCCTTCTCGAGGCGGTAGAGATCGGCGTGATACAGCGTGAGCCGGCCGCCGCGATACTCGTGGACGAGCGTGAATGTGGGGCTGAACACCTCGTCGGGATCGATGCCGAGCCCAGCCGCCAGGCCGCGGACGAACGCCGTCTTCCCCGCCCCGAGATTTCCTGAGAGCAGCACGACGTCGCCCGCCTCGAGTGTCGAGGCAAGCTCGCGTGCGACGGCGTGCGTGTCCTCCTCGGACTGCGTCAGCCGCGTCACGCGTCTTTCTCGGCGCCGGTCAGCCGGTTGAGCGCCTGGCCGAGCCGCGCGACGACGTCGGTCGCGGTCATGGCGACCTGCCCGACGCTCCCCTCCGCGAGATCGCCGGCCGCGCCGTGCACGAAAACCGCGAGCCGGCAGGCCCCTTCCGCATCGAGCAGTTGTGCGAGCCACGCGGCGATCATCCCGGTCAGCACATCGCCCGTCCCACCCGTGGCGAGGCCCGCATTGCCGGTGGGATTGATGAAGATGTGGCCGTCCGGCGTCGCGATGATCGTGCGGTGCCCTTTCAGGACGACGTACACGCGGTGCGTGGCGGCGAAGTTGCCCGCCACCTCGATCCGGTTGCCCTGCACTTCCTCGACCGACGACCCGATCAGCCGGGCCATTTCGCCGGGATGCGGAGTGATGATGATCTCGCGCTCCTCGCGGCCCGTGAGAATGCCGGGATCGTCCGCGAGCACCGTGAGCGCATCGGCGTCGAGGACGAGCGGCACCGTCGCCCGGTCCACGAGGCCGCGGACGAACGCGGCGACGCCGGCGTCGCGGCCCAGCCCGGGACCGCACGCGATGACGTCGTGCTGCAGCGCCAGGACCGTGTCGACCGCACCTGCCAAGAGCGACCCGCCCTTGCCGTCGGGCAGGGCTTCCGTCATGTACTCCGGCGCCATCGCCGCGACGATCGGCAGACAGCAGCCGGGTGTCGCGACGGTGACGAGCCCCGCGCCCGAGCGGAGCGCACCCATCGCCGCGAGATGGGCGGCGCCGGTCTTGCCGCGCGACCCGGCAATCACCGTCACCCGGCCGTAGTCGCCCTTGTGCGAGTCGGACGCCCGCGGCCCGACGAGCGGCCGGAGCTGCTCCGGCGTCAGGAGCTCGATGCGCGGCCCTTCGAGCCCCTCGATCACGTCGGAGGGGATGCCGATATCCGCGATGACGACGTCGCCGGCCTGCGCTTCGCCGGGGGGCAGCACCAGCGGCAGCTTGGGCGCCGCGAGCGTCACGGTCATCGAGGCGTCGATGCAGTCGCCGATGAGATGCGGC
The DNA here is from genome assembly GCA_964526235.1 of uncultured Bifidobacteriaceae bacterium. Taxonomy (GTDB): domain Bacteria; phylum Acidobacteriota; class Vicinamibacteria; order Vicinamibacterales; family UBA2999; genus MELF01. The sequence continues at coordinate 4,230 of CAZGLC010000266.1, read as the reverse complement.
GTGTCGGCCGACAGGCCGCTCGGCAGGTCGATCGCGACGATGGGAATGCCCGCCGCGTTGACGTCGGCGACGACGGTCTCCATCATGCCGCCGAGGGGCGACGTGAGCCCGGTGCCGAAGATCGCGTCGACGATCAGCGTGCACTGCGAGATCTCCGAGAAGTGGAGCTCCCAGGTCTGTTCGTCCCCGATCTCGACGACGGTGACGCCGAGCCGGCCGAGGATGTCGAGGTTGGTGCGCGCGTCGCCGCGGACGTCGGCCACTGAGCCGATGACGAAAACGGCGGCGTCGATGCTGCGCTGAATGAGGGTGCGCGCCACGACGAAGCCGTCGCCGCCGTTGTTGCCGGGGCCGCAGAGGACGGCGACGCGCCCTTCGAGCCGCGCCTCGTACGCCGCCTCCATCGCTGCGACGACCTGGCGGCCGGCGTTCTCCATCAGCACGAGCGACGGAATGCCGATCTCGTCGATCGTGTAGCGGTCCGCCTCGCGCATCTGGGCGGCGTTGAGAATGCGCATCGCTTATGCGAACGTCTCGACAGCGGGACAGGAGCAGAACAGGTTCCGGTCGCCGTACGGATTATCGATCCGACCGACCGGCGGCCAGAATTTCTTCGTCCGGACGAACGGGAGCGGAAACGCCGCTTCCTCCCGGGAATACGGATGCGTCCAGACGTCCGCCGCCACCGCTTCGGCCGTATGCGGGGCGTTCTTCAACGGATTGTCGTCGCGGCTCCAGCGGCCGCTGACAACCCGATCGATCTCGCGCCGAATCTGAATCATCGCGTCGCAGAAGCGATCGAGCTCCGCCTTGTCCTCGCTTTCGGTCGGCTCGACCATCAGCGTGCCTGCCACGGGAAACGAGACGGTGGGCGCATGAAACCCGTAATCCATGAGCCGCTTCGCGACGTCCATCTCCTCGATCCCTGACGTCTTGAACTGTCGCAGATCGAAGATCAGCTCGTGCGCCACGCGGCCGGTGGCGCGCGCATAGAGCACCGGATAGTGTGGTTCGAGCCTCGCTTTGATGTAGTTGGCGTTCAGAATCGCATGCCGGGTGGCGCTCGTCAGGCCCTCGGCACCGAGCATCCGGATGTAGCCGTACGAGATCAGCAGAATGCTGGCGCTCCCCCACGGCGCGCCGGAGACGGCATGAATGCCGCCGCTGCCGCCCGTCTCGACGAGCGGATGTCGCGGCAGGAACGGCGCCAGGTGCGCCGCCACGCCGATCGGCCCCATGCCGGGGCCTCCCCCGCCGTGCGGGATGGCGAACGTCTTGTGCAGGTTCAGGTGGCAGACGTCGGCGCCGATGAGCGCTGGACTCGTCACGCCCACCTGCGCGTTCATGTTGGCGCCGTCCATATAGACCTGCCCGCCGTGCACGTGGACGTGTTCGCAGATCGTCCGAATCTCGTCCTCGAAGACGCCGTGCGTGGACGGGTACGTCACCATGAGGCAGGCCAGCCGATCGCGGTGCTCCGCCGCCTTGGCCCTGAGGTCCTCGACGTCGATGTCTCCTTGGGCAGCCGACGCCACCACGACCACCCGCATACCGGCCATCGCGGCGCTGGCCGGATTGGTGCCGTGGGCGGAGGCCGGAATGAGCACCACGTCGCGGTGCCCCTCCCCGCGGGACCGGTGATACGCGCGAATCACCATCAGGCCGGCGAACTCGCCCTGCGCGCCCGAGTTCGGCTGGAGCGACACGGCGGCAAGCCCCGTGATCTCGCAGAGCGCGGCCTCCAGGTCGCGGAAGATCTCGGCGTAGCCCTGGGCCTGATCCACCGGCGCGAACGGATGCACCCGGCTGAAGTGCTCCCACGTCAACGGCAGCATCTCGCTGGCGGCGTTCAGCTTCATCGTGCAGGAGCCGAGCGGAATCATCGACGTATCCAGGCCGATGTCCTTGCGCTCGAGGCCGCGGACGTAGCGCATCATCCCGGTCTCGGAGTGATGGGTGTTGAACACCGGATGGGTCATGAACGCGGTCGTCCGCCGTAGCGGCGCCGGAAGGCCGTCGTGCCCGGTCACCGACGCCATGTCGATCGCCGGCGCCGGCTTTCCGAGTGCCGCCGCGAACACGCCGCCGATGTCGCGAAGATCTGACGCGTCGACGGTCTCGTTGAGCGCCACACCGACGCGCCGGTCGTCGATGTAGCGGAAGTTGATGCCGGCCTCGCGCGCCCGCTCGCGCACGGCCGCCGCGCCGGGCACTTCGACCTGGAGCGTGTCGAAGAAATGCGCGTTGAGCTGCCGGAGACCCAGCGCGCGAACGGTGGCGTCCAGGAGGCTCGCCAGCGCGTGGACCCGTCGAGCGATGGCCCGCAGTCCGTCGGGACCATGATAGACGGCATACATCGCGGCCATGTTGGCGAGCAGCGCCTGCGCGGTGCAGATATTCGAGGTCGCCTTCTCGCGGCGAATGTGCTGCTCGCGCGTGGCCAGCGCCATGCGGTACGCCTTCCGGCCATGCGCGTCGACGGACACGCCGATGAGGCGGCCTGGCATCTGCCGGACGTAACTCGCGCGCGTCGCGAAGAACGCGGCATGCGGCCCGCCATACCCGAGCGGCACACCAAAGCGCTGCGAATTGCCGAAGACAACGTCGGCGCCCATCTCGCCGGGAGGCGTGATGAGCGCGAGCGCGAGCAGATCGGCGCCGACGGCGACCAGGGCGCCCGCGTCGTGCGCCTGGCGGATCGTGGGCCCGAGATCGTAAATCAGGCCGGTGTCGTCGGGGCACTGCAACAGCACGCCGAAGGGGGCGACGCCGGCGAGCGTCGCCGCGTCCACCGGTGCGACGCGCACGTCGAGGCCGAGCGGCTCCGCCCGCGCCAGCACGACCTCGATCGTCTGCGGCAGGCAGCGATCGCTGACCAGAAACAGGTTCCGGCCGCTCGCGCCCACGCGGTGCAGCAACGTCATCGCCTCGGCCGCCGCGGTCGCCTCGTCGAGCAGCGACGCGTTGGCCACCTCCATCCCCGTCAGGTCGGCGACCATCGTCTGGAAATTGAGGAGCGACTCGAGGCGGCCCTGGGCGATCTCGGCCTGATACGGCGTGTACGGCGTGTACCAGCCGGGGTTCTCCATCACCATGCGCAGGATGACGCTCGGCGTGATGGTGTCGTGGTAGCCGAGCCCGATATAGGCGCGGAATGTCTTGTTGCGGCGCGCGAGACGCGTCAGCCGGCGCAGGTACTGATGCTCGCTCTCCGCCGGCGGCAGCTGGAGCGGCCGCGGCAGGCGAATCGGCGCGGGAATCGCTTCGTCGATGAGGGCATCGAGCGACGAGGCGCCGATGGCGGCGAGCATCGCCTCGCGCTCGCCGGCGGACGGCCCGATGTGCCGCGGTGCGAACCAGTCGTGGGCGTCGAGGGGATGATCAGCCAAGGAGCTTCTGGTACTGGCTGCTGTCGAGGAGTCCGGCGGCATCGCCGGCGTTCGACAGGCGGACCTTGATCATCCACGTGCCGTGCGGATCGCTGTTGACGATCTCCGGGTGCTGCTTCAAATCGCCGTTCACCTCGATCACCTGACCGCTCACGGGCGCGAACAGCTCCGAGACCGCCTTGACCGACTCGATCGATCCGAACGGCTGCCCGGCGGCAGTCTGCGCCCCGACGTCGGGGAGCTCCACATAGACGACGTCGCCGAGCTGCTGCTGGGCGAAGTCGGTGATGCCGATGTCCGCCGTATCGCCGGAGATGCGGATCCATTCGTGGTCTTTCGTGTACTTGCGGTCATCCGGATACGGCATCGGCTTCTCCGGCGGGGCTGCCTCGCGCTCTTCGGTACCTCGGCGAGCCCCGCCCTACGTACGACGTTTATAGAACGGCATCGGCACCACGCGCGCGCGGGCGGTTCGACCGCGGATGTCCACGGCGATCTCGCTCCCTGTGCGCGCGAGCTCGATCGGCACGTACGCCATGCCGATCGCCTTCTTGAGGTACGGCGTCTGCGTGCCGCTCGTCACGACGCCCACGGGCCGGCCGTCCTGCACGACGCGATAGCCGTGCCGCGCAATGCCTGCATCGATCATCTCAAAGCCGACAAGCCGGCGCGTGACCCCCTGCTCCTTCTGCTGCAGGAGCCGGTCGCGGCCGATGAAGCGCTCGTTGGTCCACCCGATCATCCACCCGAGCCCGGCCTCGAGCGCGGTCGTCGATTCGTCGATGTCGTGGCCGTAGAGGCGCATGCCGGCTTCGAGCCGCAGCGTGTCGCGCGCGCCGAG
>CAZGLC010000265.1:0-6259 GCA_964526235.1 uncultured Bifidobacteriaceae bacterium | reverse complement strand
CGTGTTCCCTGCAGCCCATCGCGTCGGTCCGTGCGCAGCGCGCCTTCGATCGGCTCGACGCCGCGCTCGCCCAATTCCTGCAGGAGGTGAAACTTGCGGCCTGAAACACTTGACTCAAAGACTCATACTTCTAGGAGTCAAGACTCCTAGGGTGTGACGCCTTGGAGGTCACACCGTGTCCCGAAGACTCCTCTACCCTCTCTCCCAGTAGCGGCGGTCATTCTGGCGGCGGCGTACGTCTGGAACGGCGGCACCACCGACGTGTCTGCCCAGCGCGGCAACGGCAACTTCCCCAATTTCATCGCGGTGATGGCGCCAACCGTCACGGTCGCCTCGTCGTCGCAAGGAGCGGGTCCCGGCGTCCGTTTCACTGCGGAGCTCAACCGCAATCTGCAGCTGCAACCGCCGTTCGAAGTGGCGGCAGTCAGGGTGGCCAGCTTCGAGCTGGTGAAGGCGCAGATGTCGCCGTCGTATTCGGAGACGTGCGCGCTGACCAACGGATCCACCATGCTCGACTGCACGCTCCTCCCAGATCCGGGTCCCGAATGGGTGGGAGAACGGCAACCCGATGTTCGTGCGTGTGCGATTGACCGCCGTCGACGGACACAGCGACGTCCAGCTGATGAACCTGTCCACCGGCGGCGCCGGCGCCGGGAGTGTTCTGGCCAACATGAACGCCGGCACGGGCGCGTTTCCAGCCGCTGCGAACGGCACGCCGGTGTACCTTTCGGCGTCTCTGACGCGCGGCGCGAGCACACAGTCGCCGTTCGACACCGCGCCGCTCGAGCTCTCGTCGTTCGAGCTCGCTCCAGCCGGCTTCTCGCCCGCCTTTACGCCCGCCTGTGCGTTCAGCAACGGCGACACGCTGCTGGAGTGCTCGCTTACACCCGCGGCGGGCGTGTGGGGAGCGGGCGGTCCGCTGTCGATTCGAGTGCGGCTCTCGGCGCTGGACGGCACGAGCGGGACGGCGCTCGTCAGCCTGAGGATCAATTAACCATCAGCCGTCCAAGAACTTCTCGAGTCTGGTGCGGGCCCGCGCGGCGAGCAGCGCCTTCCACAGGTCGCCGCGCCCCGCGATCCGCGCGGGCACGTTGTCGAGCCGGAAGTCCTCCGTGCGGGCGCCCCTGGTCACCTCGGCCCACGTGAGCGGGGTCGAGACGGTGGCCAGGGGAGTCGGCCGCACCGAATACACACTCGCCAGCGTGCTCCCCCACCGGTTCTGGTTGTAATCGACGAGCACGCGCCCGGCGGGCCGGTTCGCGACCTTGTAGGCCGAGGTCATCAGAGTCGGATGACGGGAGACGAGTTCCACCGCGAGCGCTTTGGCGAACGTCCAGACGGCCTTCTGCACCGGACCGCGCACGATCGGCACATACACGTGCATCCCCTTGGACCCGCTGGTCTTGGCGAGCGGCTTCATCCCGAGCAACTCGAGGGCGTCGCGAACGATGAGGGCGCTCTCGCGGACCTGGTCGAAGGTCGCGCCCTTGCCGGGATCGAGGTCGAAATGCACGTAGTCGGGACGGTCGATGTCGTCGCACCTGGCGTACCACTGGTTCAGGTCGATGCACCCGAGGTTGATCACCCACAGGAGCGAGGCCACGTCGTCGATCACCGGAAAGTCGATGATGTTCCCGTTGCCGTGATCGATGGTGCACGTGCGGATCCACGGGGGCCTGGGCGTCGGCGCCCGCTTCATGAAGAAGAACGGCCCGGCGGCCCCGTTTGGATAGCGCTTCATGACCATCGCGCGATCGCGGATGTGCGGCAGCAGCACGGACGCCACGTCCGCGTAGTACTGGATGAGCATGCCCTTCGCGATGCCGAGCTCGGGCCAGAACGGCTTGCGCAGGTTCGTCAGCCGCACCTCGCAGCCTTCGACGGCCACGGTGGCGTTGTCGACGTCTGTTGGAATCCGTACGTGTGTCCGGCCCGGCATGCGCCCTACCTGCGGAGCGGCTCGAGTTTCGGCGGTCTCGGCCCGTGGCGCACGGCGCCGGCGATCGGCGTGTACTCCAGTTCGAGGCCGGCGGTGACGCACCGCAGCATCAGCCCGCCGCGGCTCATGTCGCCGCGCCCGACAAAGTGCGGGGGAAACATCAACCGGCTGCCGAAAATCGGCACGAGCAGCTCGACGTACTTGCCGGAGGCGATGCTCCCGAGGAGCACCACCTCGCACTCGTCGCCGATGGCCGCGCGGAGCGCCCGCGCGCCGCGCTCGAGCGGCCGGCGGTACGCCGGATTCGCGACGTCGATCTCCGCCGCGGCGAACGCACGCAACGACGCCAGGGTCACGCGGGTGTCGGCGGCGCGCAGCCCCGCGTTCGGCGTAATCACGAGCACACCGCCCGCCGTCACCTCGTCGGACGGATCGGGCGGGCGCGCGAATCTGCGGGCGTACGCGAGTTTCCCGCGGAAATAGAGGCCGCTCACGAAGCTGAACACCTCGCCGAGCGGCGCACCCCGCCGGCTCTGCAGCCGCCGCGCGAGCTCGAAACCGGCCGTTGGCGAGAGCAGCAGCTGCGCGCGTCGTCCCGAGCAGTTCGCCGGCGACAGCAGAAACACGCGCGGCGGCGGCGAACGGCGGCGGGCCACGTCAGAGGAGCCGCCGGCCGACCACGGCAGCCAGCCATCCAAGCAGCAGAAACGGCACGAGCGCGATCGCCGCGAGGGCGAGCGTCAGCACCGCCACGAACAGCCAGTCGCCGGTCGCCGCCCGGCGCGCGCCCGCGGCGTGCCGCTCGAGGAGCGCCAGATTGCGGACATTGGCCTTCCACGCGACGTCGAAGAGATCGCCGGCGACCGGCACGGCGCCGAGCAGCGCATCGATCGCCACATTGACCATCATCCGAAGCTGCACGACGCGCGGCACGCGCAGGTCGCGTGCCTGCCAGAGGATGGCGATGGTGAAGAGCGGCGAGACGAGATCGCCGAGGCCGGGAATCAGGCCGAGAATCGGATCGAGGCCGATGCGGTACGACGTGCCCGGCACGACGAAGGCTGTGTCGAGGAGCTCGGCGATCTTCCGCAGCGCCGCCACGCGCTCCTGGGCTGGAGGGACCACCCCTCCATTATCCCCACCGCAGGAGCACGGCGCCGACCGTGAAGCCGGCGCCGACCGCGGCAAGCAGGACGAGGTCGCCGTCCTTGACGCGTCCCTGCTCGACGGCGTCGTTGAGCGCCAGGGGAATCGTCGCGGCGGTAGTGTTGCCGAACCGCTCGATGTTGATCATCACCTTGTCGCGCGGCAGGCCGAGCTTCTCCGTCGCCGACAGGATGATCCGGCTGTTGGCCTGGTGCGGAACGAAGAGGTCGATCTGGCACGGCTTCAGGCCGTTGCGGTCGAGGAGGGTGCGGCACGCCTCCTCGAAATTCCGGACGGCGTACTTGAACACCGCCTGCCCTTCCTGCTTGACGAAGTGCAGCCGCTTTTCCACCGTGTCCTTCGACGCCGGCAGGAGGCTCCCGCCCGCCGGCATGCAGAGCGCCGGGCCGCCGCTGCCGTCGATGTAGTGCTCGAAGTCGATGATGCCGACCTCGTCGTGTGGGCTCGGCTCGAGCACGACGGCGCCGGCGCCGTCGCCGAACAGTACGCAGGTGGCGCGGTCGGTGTAGTCGATGATGCTCGACATCACGTCGGCGCCGACGACGAGCACCCGCCGGCTCGTGCCCGAGGCGATCATGGCCGCACCGGTCGTCAGCGCATAGGTGAACCCCGAGCACGCGGCGCTCATGTCGTATCCCCACGCGCGGGGCGCGCCGATTTTCGACTGCAGCAGGCACGCCGTGCTCGGAAAGAGCATGTCCGGCGTCGTCGTCGCTACGAGGATCAGGTCGATGTCGGCCGCCGTCACGCCGGCGCGATCGAGCGCCTTGACGGCCGCTTCCTTCGCGAGGTCGGAGGTCGCAATGCCGGGCTCGACGATGTGGCGCTCGCGGATGCCGACGCGCTGCATGATCCAGTCGTCACTCGTGTCGACCAGCTTCTCGAGATCGGCGTTCGTGAGCACGCGCGGCGGCACATACGTCGCCAGGCTCGCGATGCGCGCGCGGCAGCGGCCAGACGGTTTCACCACAGACGAGAGTCCTTCCCCGGGGCTGTCAGCCCGAAGTACTGATAGGCGCGGGCCGTGGCCACGCGGCCGCGAGGCGTCCGATCGAGAAACCCGGCCTGAATCAGAAAAGGCTCGTAGATGTCCTCGATCGCGTCGCGTTCCTCGGAAATGGCCGCGGCCAGACTGTTGACGCCGACGGGGCCGCCGCCGAACTTCTCGATGATCGTCCGCAGGAGCTTCCGGTCCACCTCGTCGAACCCCTGGTCGTCGACCTCGAGGAGCTCCAGCGCTGCCTTCGCCACCTCCACGGTGACGCGGCCGTCGGCCCGCACCTGCGCGTAGTCGCGCACGCGCCGGAGCAGGCGGTTGGCGATACGCGGCGTCCCTCGCGACCGGCGCGCGATCTCGCGCCCCGCCGGGTCCTCGATCGGCACGCCGAGTATGCGCGCCGATCGGCGGACGATCTCCTCGATGTCGCGCTCTTCATAGAAATCGAGCCGATGGACGATGCCGAAGCGCGCGCGCAGCGGACCGGTAAGGAGCCCGGCGCGCGTCGTGGCGCCGATGAGCGTGAACTTCGGCAGCGGCACCTTCACCGAGCGCGCGCTCGGCCCCTGGCCGATCACGATGTCGAGCTCGTAGTCCTCCATCGCCGGATAGAGGATTTCCTCGATGTTCGGCGCCAGGCGGTGGATTTCGTCGACGAAGAGAATCTCGTGCGGCTGCAGGTTCGTCAGCATCGCCGCAAGATCGCCCGCCTTCTCGATCACCGGCCCCGCCGTCGCCCGCACCGCCACGCCCATCTCATGGCCGATCACGTACGCGAGCGTCGTCTTGCCGAGGCCGGGCGGGCCGTACAGCAGGACGTGATCGAGCGCCTCCCCGCGGCCGCGCGCCGCGGCAATCGACACCTCGAGGTTGTCGCGGATGCGATCCTGGCCGATGTACTCGCTCAGCGAGCGGGGACGGAGCCCGACTTCGTACTGCGCCTCGTCGTCGACGCGGCTGCCGGCCACCGTGCGCGTGTTCACCGCATCAGCTCCCGCAGCGCGGCCTTGAGCGCCTGCTCGAACGTCGGCGCGCCGTTGGTCCTCAGTGTGGCGTCGACGGCTTTTTCGGCGATGGGCCGATGATAGCCCAGGTTCAGCAGCGCCGAGAGCAGGTCGTCTCGCAGCCGCGCGCCCTCGGGCGCGCCCGCGGGCGCGAGATCCGCCGGCACGACGAGGTGCGCGAGCCGATCCTTCAGCTCGAGCACGATCCGCTCGGCGGTCTTCCGCCCGATGCCGGGGATCGCCGTCAGCCGCGCGACGTCGGCGCGCTGCACGGCGGTGACGAGCTCGTTCGGTTCAATCCCCGACAGCACCGCCACGGCGAGCTTCGGGCCGATACCGCTCGTGGCAATCAGCCGCTCGAAGAGCTGCTGCTCGAGCGCCGTGAGAAACCCGTACAGCAGCAGCGCATCCTCGCGCACGTGCGTATGGATGCGCAGCGAGACATCGCTCCCGGCGTCGCCGACGTCATAGTACGTCGACAGCGGGACGTGCACTTCGTATCCGACCCCCTGCACGTCGACGACGATCCGGTTAGGCTGCTTGTCGAGGATGCGGCCGCGAAGAAACGCGATCATCCGGCGGTCGGCGGCCGGTACTGACGCCAGGTACGCGGGATCCGGGATCCGGAGGCAGGGATCCGGGATCCGGGATCCGGGATGGGGGACCCGGACGCCATCCGTACACCCGTGGGCGAGGATGAATGCAGGTGGCAGATGGCCACCGCGAGTGCGTCGGCCGCGTCGTGCGGCGATGGAACCTTCGTCATCCCGAGCAGCAGCTTGATCATCTGCTGCACCTGGTGCTTCTCGGCGCGGCCGTAGCCGACCACCGCGCGCTTCACCTCGGCCGGCGAGTACTCGACCACGGGACAGCCGGCTTCCACCGCGGCGAGCACGGCCACGCCGCGGGCGTGCCCGAGCTTGAGGGCGCTGCGGACGTTGGCGGCGTGAAAGAGCGATTCAATCGCCACGCAGTCGGGCGCGCAGCCGGCGAGCAGTCGTATCAGCTCGCGATGGATATACGCCAGCCGCTGAGGGAATGCATCGGCGGGCGGCACCGAGATAGCGCCGCAGAGGACCAGGCGGGTGACGCGGCCGTCCGTCTCCACGCAGCCGTAGCCGGTCCGCACGGAGCCGGGATCGATGCCGAAGA
>CAZGLC010000264.1:0-6278 GCA_964526235.1 uncultured Bifidobacteriaceae bacterium | reverse complement strand
CCCGGCGCTCATCGGGGCGCTCGACCTGCACGCGCACCTCGACCCCGACATTAGCGGCGGCGGCCAGGTGCCTCGCGCCATGGACGCCATCGACATGGCGCAGATGGCCAGGGCGCGCGGCATGCGCGGGTTCGTGCACAAGACCCACATGGACGTCAGCTCGGCGGCGTCGGCCCACTTCGCCCGCAACGCGGTGCCCGGCATCGACGTCTTCGGGCGCTTCGCGCTCAACCTGACGTCCGGCGGACTCAACCCGGCGGCCGTCATGCAGTTCACGTCGATGAAAGGCGGCTGGGGCCGCATCATCGAGATGCCGACGCGCGACGTCCGCCTGCCGCAGAACGACAACCGGCCCTGGGTCACGCCGTGGGCGCCGCTGTTTCCAAACATGCCGCGGCACGTCGCCACGGTGCGCAACGGCGAGCTCGTGCCGGAGGCGAAGGCCATCATCGCGCTCCTGGCCAAGCTCGAGACGACCGGGAGCGAGGGGCGCGTCGTGCTCGCCACGGGCCACGCGACCCCCGAGGAGCACGTGCTCCTCGCGCGGGAGGCGCGGCGGCTTGGCGTGCCGGTTCTCCTGACACATCCAGGCGACAACGTCACCGACGCGCAGTACCAGGAAGTGAAGAAGCTCGGCGCGTTCGTCGAGGTGAACGCCGATTTCTACCAGGAGGGCGAGAGCCCCGAGGAGAAAATCGAGTTCGCCGTGAAGCAGATCACGCGGCTCGGCGCCGAGTCGATCGTCATGGGGACCGACTGCGGACAGCTGAACAATCCGCTTCCCCCGGACTGCATCGTGTTGGCGGCCCGGGCGCTGAGAGCGCACGGCATCACCGATCGGCAGCTCGACGCCATGCTCAAGGACAACCCCGCGCGGCTTCTGGGACTCCCGCCCCCCGCGCCGTCACGGTCAACGGCGTCCGCCGGCCAGCCCGGGATGCGAAAGCCGGGCACGTACAAGAGCGGCGCGCAGATTCGCGCCGAGCTCGACACCTCCAAACCCGAGCTCGGGATCGTCGCCGGACAGAACACGCAGGTCGTGCAGGCGGGCGGAGGCCAGATCATCGTCCGGCGGCGTATGGCCGGACCGAACAACGCCAGCGTGCACGAGGAGCTGACCGAGGTCTATCAGTTCGTCGCGGGCAGCGGAACGTTCATCACCGGCGGGACGATGCCCGACCCGAAGGACCGCACTGCCGGCATCAAGGGCGGCGTGGCGCAGAAAGTCCAGGTCGGCGATTTCGTGGTGCTGCCTCCGGGCACGCCGCACTGGTTCAGCCAGATCGACGGGTCAGTCACCTACGTTGAAACGCGGTTCCCGGTGAAGTAGCCGCCGCGGTCACCTTGACGCGAGGGCTCCGCATCTACGAGACTGGCGCGTACCCATGAATAAGCCTCTATCCATCGTGATGTGGGTCGGCATTGCGGTGCTGGGCGCCGTCGGCTTCGGCGTGCTGGCGCTGTCGCGCGGCGAGACGATCAGCGCCGGCTGGCTCGTCGTGGCGGGCGTGTGCACCTACCTCGTCGCGTACCGCTTCTATTCGCGGTACCTGGCCTACACCGTCTTCGGCCTCGACGATCGCCGCGCCACGCCGGCCGAGCGGCTCAACAACGGCCGTGATTTCTGTCCCACGAACAAGTGGGTGGCGGCGGGCCATCACTTCTCGGCCATTTCGGGCGCCGGCCCGCTCGTCGGCCCGACGCTCGCCGCACAGTTCGGCTTCCTCCCCGGTACGATCTGGCTGATCGCCGGCGTCGTGCTCGGCGGGGCGGTGCAGGACATGATCGTCCTCTGCGCCTCGGTCCGCCGCGACGGCAAGTCGCTCGGCCAGATGGCGAAGGACGAAGTGAACCCCGTCGCCGGCATGGCGGCCATGATCGCTGTCTTCGCGATCATGATCATTCTCCTCGCCGTCCTCGCGCTCGTCGTCGTGAACGCGCTGCGCGACAGCCCGTGGGGCCTGTTCACCATCGCCGCCACCATTCCCATCGCGCTCCTGATGGGGCTATGGATGAACAACATCCGCCCCGGCAAGGTGGCCGAGGCGACGACGATCGGCGTGCTCCTGCTGCTGGCCGCGCTCCTCGGCGGCCAGTGGGTGGCCGAGCATCCGGCCTGGAGCGCCGCGTTCACATGGTCCGGCACCGACCTCACGTGGGCGGTCATTGTGTACGGGTTCGTTGCCTCGGTGCTGCCGGTCTGGCTGCTGCTGGCGCCACGCGACTATCTGTCGGCGTTCCTCAAGATCGGCACGATCTCGATCCTCGGGGTCGCGATTGTCGTGCTGATGCCGCCGCTGCAGATGCCGGCGGTCACGCAGTTCATCGACGGGACGGGTCCCGTGTTCGCCGGCAAGCTGTTTCCGTTTGCCTTCATCACGATCGCCTGCGGCGCGATCTCCGGCTTCCACGCGCTGATTTCGAGCGGCACGACGCCGAAGATGATCACGCGCGAGAGCGACGTCCGCCTGATCGGCTACGGATCGATGCTGATGGAATCGTTCGTCGGCCTGATGGCGATTATCGCCGCCGCCACGCTCGACCCGGCCGTCTACTTCGCGATGAACGTCGGACCGGCGATTCTGGGCACGACCCCCGAAAGCGCCGCGCAGGCCATCGCGCAGTGGGGCTTCATGCTGCGGCCCGAGCAGATGAACGAGCTGGCGGCGCAGATGGGCGAGGCGTCGCTCCTGTCGCGCACCGGCGGCGCGCCCAGCCTCGCGGTCGGCATGGCCGGCATTCTGGGCGGCGTCTTCACGGGCGCGGGACTCGCGCTCTGGTACCACTTCGCCATCCTGTTCGAGGCGGTCTTCATCCTGACGACCGTCGACGCCGGCACGCGCGTGGGCCGCTTCATGCTGCAGGAGCTGCTCAAGCACGTCTGGGCGCCGCTCGGCCGCTACTCGTGGTACCCGAGCATCTTCATCTCGTCGGCGCTGGTCGTGGCGGCGTGGGGCTACTTCCTGTATCAGGGCGTAGTCGATCCGCTGGGCGGCATCAACTCACTCTGGCCGCTCTTCGGGATCGCCAATCAGCTGCTGGCGGCGGTGGCGCTGTGCGTCGTCACCACGATCCTGGTGAAGATGGGCAAGCTGAAGCACTCGTGGGTGACGCTCCTGCCGCTCGCGTGGCTCGCCTCGGCAACGCTCACCGCCGGCTGGCAGAAGGTCTTCTCGCCGCTGCCGGTGCTCGGCTTCCTGTCGCACGCGCGCTCGCTGGCGAACTCGACGAACCCGGACGCGGGGCGGATGATCGTCAACGACTACGTCAACGCCACGCTCGCGCTCTTCTTCATGGCCGTCGTCGTGGTCGTGATTGCCGCGTCGGCGCGCGAATGGTGGATGGTGGCCGCGAACCGCAAGGCGCCGAAGGTCAACGAAGCGCCCTACGTCGAAACGCAGCTCGATACGGTCACGGTGTAGCAGCAGGCGCGCGTCGGCCGAAGATCGCGGTGCCGACGCGCACGATCGTCGCGCCTTCCTGAATGGCGACCTCGAAGTCGCCGCTCATGCCCATCGACAGCTCACGGAGCATCGGCGCCGGCACGCCGGCGGCGAGCCACGCCTCGCGCAGCTCGCGGAGCTGCCTGAACCAGGGGCGCGAGTCCTCCGGCGTCTTCGGATAGGGCGGGAGCGTCATCACTCCGACCACCTGCGCTGCACGAAGGGCGGATGCGGCCTCGAAGAGCGCCTGCGCATCCGCCGGCGGCACGCCGAATTTCGTCGACTCGCCTGCGAGATCGACCTGAATCAGCAGTTCCGGTGCCGCGCCCGCGTCGGCCGCCGCGGTGTCGACTTTCCGCAGCGGCTCGAGGCCATCGATCGACTGAATCATCGCGAACGCCTGCGCCGCCCGCCGCGCCTTGTTCGACTGGAGATGTCCGACGAGGTGCCACCGCGCCGGCAGGTCGCGCGACGCATCGATCTTGTCGAGCGCCTCCTGCACGCGGTTCTCGCCGAAATCCCGCTGGCCGGCCGCGCAGGCCTCCCGAACGAGATCGATCGGAAACGTTTTGGAGATCGCGACGAGGAGGACGGAGGAAGGGTCGCGTCCGGCCGACCGGGCCGCGGCGGCGATGCGCGCGAGGACCTCGGTCAGCCGATCGGCGATCACGTTACTGCGGCAGCTGTTTCAGGAAGGTCTGTACTTCGGCGGCCTTGGCGCCGTTCGGCTCCGCGGCGAGGTACCCCTCGAACGCCTGGCGCGCCTCGGGAATCTGCCCGAGGTTCAGGTTCGCCATGCCGAGCTGGTAATGCGCCATCGCCATCTTCGGGTCGGTCTTGATGGCGGCCTCGAACTGCACTTTCGCTTCGACGAACTTGCCGGCGTTCCACAGAATGACGCCCTGGTTGTACAGCGCTTCCGCGCTTCCACCGCCGCCGGCCGCGCCGGACAGCTCCGCCGCCTTGGCGCTCGCCTGCTGCGCGAGGTCGAACTTCTTCTGCGCGTTGTAGACGTTCGCGAGACCGGTATACGCGTCAGCCGAGTTCGGGGCCATCTCCGTCGCCTTGATGAACGACGCCTCGGCTTCCGCATACTGCTGCCGCTTCGAGTACGCCACGCCGAGGTTGTAATAGCAGTCGCTGCAGGTCGGGACCTTGACGACGAGGTCGTTGAAGAGCTTGATGGCCTCCTCGTCGCGTCCCGCGCGCATGGCATCGATGGCGCTCTGCGCCAGCGTCTGCGTCTCCTGATTCTGCTTGACCTGCTCAGCCGTCAGTCCGCTCTGGGGCGACAGCTGAAAGTTCAGCTCGGTCGGGTTTCCCTGGCTGATGGTGGCCTGCTGCACCGCCTTCAGGTTGTCCTTGGACGCCGTCACGTTGTAGCGGCCCGACGGCAGGCCGATCTGCATGAACTCGCCGTTGCGGTTCGTCTTCACCTGGGCGCGGCGGCTCGACTCGGTCGCCTCGATCGCGACGACGGCTCCCTCGACGGGTTTGCCGCCCTGGTCCACCACGCGGCCTCGGATGACGCTCTGCGCGGCGGCGGGTCCCGCCATCACGACGAGGACCGCGGCCGCCAAGACTCCGCGGATCAAATGGGTCCGCATCAAAAACCTCCGAAAAATGAACAAATACGGGGGTCTGACCCCATCACTGGGGTCTGACCTCCTCAGTGTACACCGAAGAACCGCTCGACCGCCGAGAGCTCGTGTGTCACCGGCGCCGGCGGCAGCGACGCGAGAAAGCGCCGCCCATAGCCCATCGTCCGGATCCGCGGATCGAGGACGGCCAGCACGCCGCGGTCGGTGCGATGCCGGATCAGCCGGCCGAGACCCTGCTGGAGCGCCAGAATCGCGAGCGGCACCTGATAGTCGGCGAAGGCGTCGCCGCCTCGCGCGGTGATCGCGTCGATGCGCGCCGCGGTCACGGGATCGGACGGCGACGCAAACGGCAGCTTGTCGATGATCACACAGCTCAGCGCCTCGCCGACGACGTCGACGCCCTGCCAGAAGCTCGATGTCGCCAGCAGCACCGCGTGCGGCGTCGTCCGGAAGCGCTCGATGAGCTCGGTCCGCGGCGCGGTGCCCTGCACGAGGATCGGATAGGGAAGCGCCATCTGGACGAGCTGCTGAACGGTCCGCAGCACGCTGTAGCTCGTAAACAGGACGAACGCCCGGCCGCGCGAGCGCCGGACGATCTCGATCACCTCACGGGCGGCGGCCTCGGCAAACGACGGCGCCCGCGGAGACGGGACGCGGCGCGGAAGATAGAGCAGCGCCTGCCGCGCGTAGTCGAATTCCGACGCGACCCGCAGCTCCTCCGCTTCGCGGATGCCGAGCCGTCCCTTCACGTACGCGAACGAGCCGTCGACGGCCAGCGTGGCCGACGTCAGCACCGTCGCCCGCATCCGATCGAACAGGGCTTCGCGGACGATGCGCGAGACGTCGATCGGGGATGCGCGCAGGAACAGTCGGGTCGCGTAGCGACCCGACGAGTCAGTGCTGTCTGGACGGTCCGCTGGCGCGGACCGTCCCCGACCGCGGGTCTCGACGAAGTAGACGAAGTCGGGATCGGCCGCGCGAAGGAGGAACCGCAGGTCGCGGCCGAGCTCGCCGGCGCGGCGCTGCACGGCTGCCAGCGCCTCGCTCACGTCGCCCTCGCCTGGCGTCTTCGCCTGCTCCGCCTTCGCGCCTGGCGCTTCCGCAGACAAGGCTCTCTCTAATTCCTCGAGCGCGCCGCACAGCGCGTCGCCGTCTTCGTAGTGCTCGGCCAGCGCGTCGTCGGTGTACCGCATGCGCGCCTCGGATCCGGATGACGGCTGAACGGCGCTCGCGA
>CAZGLC010000263.1:4753-6287 GCA_964526235.1 uncultured Bifidobacteriaceae bacterium | reverse complement strand
GGACGAACGTCACCGGCATCAGCGCCAGCGGCTCGCCGCGCCGGAAGAGACGCACGGGCGCGGTGACCGCGGCCAGCGCTCGCAGGTCCGCCCGGCTGACCAGCTGCCCCCATATCAGCGCACTCGACGATTGGAAGCGTTCGGCGAGCGCCTCGTACAGCGTCCGCCGCGGCGGATACGTCACGAGTTCCACATCCTCGTCGGCGGCAATGCCCGCCCGCTCCTTGGCCATCGCGACCGCCCGATCGAGGCCGCCGAGCGCATCGACCAGGCCCTGCTCCCGCGCCTGACGCCCCGTCCAGACGCGCCCCTGCGCCACGGCATCGATCGCCTCCGGGCGCATCCGCCGCGAGGCGGCCGCCTTCTGCACGAAGCCCTGGTAGAAGTCGTCCATGTAGTCCATCACCTTGGCGCGCTGCGCCGGCGTGAACGGCGCGAACGGCGACTGGATGCCGGCGTTGCGCCCCGACGTGACGGTCTCGGTGGTGATCCCCAGCTTCTCCATCGTGCCGGCGAGCGCGAACTTCCCGCCGTAGATCCCGATCGACCCGGTCAGCGTCCCGGGCTCGGCGACGATGACGTGCGCCGGCATCGAGACGTAATAGCCGCCCGACGCCGCCAGATCCGACATCGACACGACGAGCGGCCGCGAGGGGTTCGCGTCGCGCGTGATCATCAGCTCGCGCCAGATGACGTCGGAGGCGACCGACGACCCGCCGGGGCTGTCGACACGCACCACGATCGCGCGGATGGACTCGTCATCACGAATGCGCTGCAGCTGCTCGACCACGCTGTCGGATCCGGCGGTCGGACCGTTGACGACGTCGTAGGTGCTCCGGCCCGAGACGATGAGGCCGGACAGGTAGAGGACGGCCATGCGCGACTGCGGCCGGATGCCGACCGACGCGGGATTGACGCGCTGGTACGCCGATTCCTCGAGCAGTTCGCGTCCGCCGGCACCATCCTTGAGCGCGTCGACGCGGTCGTCGAGCTGATCGAGGTATGCGAGGTCGTCGACCAGCCCGGCGCGGCGCGCTGCCTCCGGTGAGAATGGCCCTTCGTCGAGCAGCCGGCGCACCTCTTCCGCGGCCTTCCCTCTCCCCTCGGCGATGCCACCGACGAGCTGATCGTAGAGATCGCGATTGAGCGACTCGGCCATCTCGCGATGCGCCGGCGTGAATCCGCGTTCGGTGAGCTGATTCGGCGCCGTTTTATACGCGCCGATGCGAACGAAGTCGGGATGCGCGCCGACGCGATCGAGCGTCCCGCGCAGAAACACCTCGTACGACGCGAGGCCTGTGAGATCGAGGGGGCTCGTGGGCAGCAGGAATACGCGATCGGCGGCGCTGGCCAGGTAGTACTCGCGGTCGCCGCCGTACTCCAGGTAGGCGACGACCGGCTTGCCCGACTGCCGGAACTCGAGAATCGCCTCGCGCAGCTCCTGGAGCTTCCCCCAGAACGGCGTGTCGAGCGCCGTGGGACGCAGCAGTACCGCGGCGATCCGCGGATCGCGTCTGGCCTTGCGCAGGCTCTC
>CAZGLC010000263.1:0-4653 GCA_964526235.1 uncultured Bifidobacteriaceae bacterium | reverse complement strand
CGATAGGGCCGCTCGTCGTGACGATCCTCGCGGCCGGCTGCGGCGGCAGCACGGAGACACCCACCGTGACAGAGCTCATCAGACAGGACGTCCGCACCGGCAGCGGCGCCGAAGCGCAGTCGGGGCGCGTGGTCACCGTGCATTACACCGGATGGCTGTACGACCCGTCGCGGCCCGACAGCAAGGGCGCGAAGTTCGACAGCTCCCGCGACCGCAACGAGCCGTTTTCGTTCAGTCTCGGCGCCGGTGAGGTCATCCGGGGCTGGGACGAGGGGGTGGCGGCCATGCGCGTGGGCGGTCAGCGGACGCTCACGATCCCTCCAGCCCTTGGCTACGGCGCACGGGGTGCCGGCGGCGTGATTCCGCCCAATGCGACGCTGGTTTTCGAGGTGGAGTTGCTCGAGGTCCGATGACGGAGAACGTCCACGGGAGCGCCCTCGACGACCTCCTCGTCGTCGTCACCGGCGCCGGCGGTTTCATCGGCGGACACCTGATCGGTGAATTGCGACGGCGCGGCCATCGGCGCATCCGCGCCGTCGACGTGAAGCCGTTCGACGAATGGTTCCAGCCGCTGCCGGAGGCGGACAATCGGCGGCTCGACCTCCGGGGGCTGGAGGCCTGCCGCGAGGCCGTGGCCGGGGCGCGCGCTGTGTACAACCTTGCCTCGGACATGGGCGGCATGGGGTTCATCGAGACGCACAAGGCCGACTGCATGCTCTCGGTGCTGATCAACACCCACATGCTGATCGCGGCGCGCGACGCCGGCGTGCAGCGGTACTTCTACTCCTCGTCCGCATGCGTCTACGCCGCCGACAAGCAGACGACGACCGCGGTGACGCCGCTGAAGGAAGAGGATGCCTACCCGGCCATGCCGGAGGACGGGTACGGGTGGGAGAAGCTGTTCAGCGAGCGGATGTGCCGGCACTTCCGCGAAGACTTCGGACTGGAGACGCGGGTGGCGCGGTACCACAACGTCTACGGGCCGCACGGCACGTACGACGGCGGACGCGAGAAGGCGCCGGCCGCGATCTGCCGCAAGGTGATTGCCGCCAAGCTCCAGGGCGCCAGCGAGATCGAGGTCTGGGGCGACGGCCAGCAGACGCGCAGCTTCATGTACATCGATGATTGCCTCTACGGCACGTGCGCCATCATGGAGAGCGAGATTCGCGATCCCATCAATCTCGGCAGCGACGAGCTCGTCACCATCGACCAGCTGATCGATATCGTCGAGGGGATCGCCGGCGTGACGCTGACGCGGCGGTACAGGCTGGACGCGCCGCTGGGTGTGCGCGGTCGCAGCAGCGACAACACGCTGATCAGGCGGCAGCTCGGATGGGCACCGTCGACGCGGCTGCGCGACGGCCTGGAGCGGACGTATCGCTGGATGTACGACCAGATGATTACCCCCGCCGAGCGGCGCCGCGTCTATGCCTGACGAGACCGCATGAGCAGCGAGTTCTCGATCGATCGCTATCTGGCCGCCCACGCCAGTGTGTCGGCCCGGCTCGATCGGCGCGCGGTGGCAGCCGCGATCGCCCTGATCCGGGAGACGTTCGAGGCGGGACAGCAGATCGTCACCTGCGGCAACGGGGGAAGCGCCTACGCCGCGTCCCACTACATCACCGACTGGAACAAGATGGTGAATCTCGCGACGCGCCGGAAGTTCCGCGGGGTCTCGCTCTGCGACAACATCGGGCTGGTCACGGCATTTGCCAACGATGTCGCCTTCGACGAGATCTTCACGGGGCAGCTCAAGGCGATCCTCGAGCCCGGCGATCTCGTCATCGCGATCAGCGGCAGCGGCAACTCCGCCAACGTCGTGAGGGCGGTCGAGTACGCGAATGAGCATGGCGCGGAGACGCTGGCGGTGGTCGGCTACGACGGCGGTCGCCTGAAACACGCCGCCACGCACGCCGTCTGGATCCCCTCGTTCGACATGCAGCTCTGCGAAGAGTGGCACCTGGTGTTCGGCCACATGGTGATGAAATCGCTCTGCGACTCGCCCATCGCCGATTAGGAGATGCTTCGGACCGCGGCCAGCGCGCCGTCGAGCGCCTCGCAGACGCGGTCCTGCTCCGCAGTCGTGAGCGACGGATAGAGCGGCAGGGAGAAAATCTCTCGCGCGGCCTGCTCGGTGACGGGCAATGAGCCTGCCGGGTATCCGAGCGACGCGTAGGCGCGCATCAGGTGAATCGGCCAGGGGTAGTGAATCCCGACCGTCATGCCGTGTTCGGCGAGCGCCGTCACGATCCGGTCGCGCGCCGGGTGCCGTACGACGTAGAGGTGGTAGGCGTGGCGATTGCCGGGCCGCGTGCGAGGCAGCCGGAGGCCGGACGCGTGCAGCGCGGCGTCGTACCGTCGGGCCAACGCGCGGCGGCGCTCGAGGTACGCGTCGATCCGGCGCAGCTTGCGGCGAAGAATCTCCGCGTGCAGCTCGTCGAGCCGCGAGTTGTAGCCGTGCTCTTCGGCGTAGTAGCGCCCGTCCGTCCCGTACATCCGCAACCGACGCAGCCGCGCCGCGAGCGCGTCGTCCGAGGTGACGATCATCCCGGCGTCGCCGAACGCGCCGAGGATCTTCGTCGGATAGAACGAGAAGGCCGCGACCGGCGACAGCGATCCTGCACGACGCCCCTGGCAATCGGCCCCTGCGCTCTGGGCGCAGTCCTCCAGAACGGTGATCCCGTGGCGCGCCGCCACCGCCGTGACGACATCCATATCGACGCATTGACCGAACAGGTGCACTGGAATGATGCAGCGCGTCCGCGCCGTGATCGCCGCGTCGAGCACCGAGACATCCATCAGATACGTGTCGGGGTCGATATCGACGAACCGCGGCGTGCCGCCGGCCGAGACGATGGCCGACACGGTCGGAATCGCGGTATTCGAGGTCGTGATCACCTCGTCACCAGGCCGGAGATCGAGGGCGCGGAGGGCGAGCGTCAGCGCGTCGGTGCCACTGTTGACGCCCACGCCGTGGTGCGCACCGCAATACGCCGAAAACTCCCGCTCGAAGGCGGCGACGCTGGGGCCGAGGATCAGCCGCCCCGACCGCAGCACCTGATCGACGGCCGCGAGCACGTCGTCCCGCTCCGCCTCGTACTCGGCACGATAGTCCCAGCCTGGAATCGCCATGGGATAGTGAGTCTACGACGAAGCGCACGCCTGCTATGCGGTCCGGCCCGCAGGCGCCGATAATGAAGGCGTGAGACGCCCGCTGCTGAAATGGGCCGGAGGCAAGCGCCAGCTCCTGCCGGTGCTGCGCCGCTACTACCCGGCCGACTTCGACCGCTACGTCGAGCCGTTCGTCGGCAGCGGAGCGGTGTTCTTCGATCTGCACGCGGCAGGCCGTCTCGACGGCCGCGGCGTGCGGCTGGCCGACGTCAATGCCGATCTGATTGGATGTTACCGCGTCGTGAGGGACGATCCGGAGGGCGTGATCGCGGCGCTCGCCATGCTGGCGGACGAGCATCGCGAGCGCGGCGCCGCGTGCTACTACGACGTGCGCGATCGCCGGTTCAACCCGGCGCGCGCAGCGCTCGGCGCCGACCCCGCCTCGGCCTATACGCCGGCGCTCGCCGCGATGTTCATGTACCTCAACCGCACCGGGTACAACGGACTGTTCCGTCTCAACCAGGAGGGCGCGTTCAACGTTCCGGCGGGCCGGTACGCGAATCCGCGAGTCTGCGACGCCGAGCACATTCGATCCGTGGCCCGCGCGCTCGGCGCGCCCGGCGTCTCTCTCGAGTGGGCGCCGTTCGGCCAGACGCTCAAGGCCGCGCGGGCGGGCGACTTCGTGTACTGCGACCCGCCCTATGCCCCGCTCAGCCGAACCGCCAGCTTCGCGCAGTACACCGCGCAGGGGTTCGGGCCGCTCGATCACCTCGGGCTCCGGACCGCCGTCATCGCCGCCGCCGGCCGCGGCGCGATCGTGCTGATGTCGAACTCGACGGCGCCTGAGGTGCTGCGCGCCTACACCGGACAGACCGCCAGGCGGGCGGGGCTCCTGGTGCGCCGTGTGCCCGCCCGGCGCGCGATCAACTCCAGGGCGGCGCTCCGCGGGGCCGTCGACGAGCTCATCATTACGAATGCGCCAGCCGCGCCGGGGCAGCTTCGGATGGCCCGCGCCCTGATCCCGCCGAGCGCCCTGCCCTTCAGCCGTCTGCGTAAGGAAAATTCCCACTGATCCGATGAAACAGACTGGGACGATGATCAAGGCCTGTCGGCAACTGTTGATCGCGATGGCGGCCCTCGGCGCGGCCGGGTGTGAGCGCCCGCTCTTTGCGCCGACGACCGCGACGATCGTCCTCACCTCCGCGGCCATGACGCTGCCGACCGGCGGAAGCACCGACCTTACCGCGTCCGTGACGGAGTCGGGGGGCACACCCGTCCTGGACGGCACCACGGTGCGCTTCACCGCGTCGTTTGGAACGGTCAATCCCGTCGAAGCGGAGACGCGCAACGGCCGGGCGGTGACCCGATTCACGGCGGGAGATACGCCGGGTGTCGCCCAGGTTCGCGCCACGTCCGGTGGAACCGGCGCGACGACCACCGGGACGACGGCGACCAACCTCGTGCAGATCTCGATCGGTGCCGCCGGCGTGAGCACCGTCACCCTGCGTGCCGCGCCGGGCAGCGTCGGCCCGGCCGGGGGGT
>CAZGLC010000262.1:4225-6310 GCA_964526235.1 uncultured Bifidobacteriaceae bacterium | reverse complement strand
CCAAACCTCCAGTCCGAGCATCCTATCTACTGTCATTAACACCTGTGCCGGGTCGTTTATTCGGTCGCCTGCGGCAGACGAGCGGTCGGCGCGCCCCTGACACGCTCAGGCCCGCTCTGTCGTCGCGGTACGCGGCACAGGCCGAACGCCGCAGGTTGTGGCCGGATTCAGACCCCATCCTGCTGAGGGATCGGATTGCTCGGATGTCCCGACGGAGGCAAGATCCTCGTCGGCCATCTAGCGGCACTGGTGGTACGGCATCACAGGACGAGCGCCCGGCCGTCGTGGCGAATTCCCTCGCGGATGGCGCGCGCCAGCATGTCGTCGGTCCGAGTGCGGGCGCCGGTGTCCGGTCCGGCGTGACAGGCTGCGGTCAGCGCGAAAGCCGCTAGAACCCCGGCTACCGCGTCGACGCCTCGGTGGCCGCGTCGTAGACGACCCGTCCGCCCACAATAGTCATGATCGGCCTGATGTTCTTGATGTCATCGGCAGGAATCGTCAGATAGTCGCGATCGAGCACGACCAGGTCCGCCAGCCTGCCCGCCTGGATGGACCCGAGGTCGTTCTCGCGGAAGAAGAAGTACGCGTTGCGCCGCGTGTGCGCGATGAGCGCATCCTCACGGCTGATGGGATATTTCATCGTCACCTTGCCGCCCACCATCTTTCCGGTGACGGCCCAGCCGAGCGTCTGCATCGGGCGGTACTGGTTGACCTCGAAGGCGTCGGTCCCGAAACCCCACATGATGCCGCTGTCCTGAATCGCCTTCAGGTTGGGCATCGCATAGCCCTTCTCGCCGTGCCGGCGGACGAACGCCGCGCCGGAAATCACGCCGCGCGGGTGCACGCCGACGTACATGCCGAGACTCCGCATCCGCTCGAGCTGGTTCGGCGTCACGCCTTCCATGTGCATGAACGTCCACCTGAGGTGGCGGATCGGCATCTCCTTCGCGATCGCCTCGACCTGCTTCAACTGCTCCTCGATCGTCCACTCCATCGTCGTGTGGATGAAGATCTGAATGCCTGCCTTCGCGACGGCGCGCGCCATCCGGCCCCAGTTCACCCACAGCTCGGGCGGCGCCGTCGGCTTCGTATCGGTGACGTTGTCGGGCGTGTTGACCAGCCGCTCGCCCCAGTTGTTGTGGTCGATCCATTCGTCGCCGTCGAAGTACCGGACGTTCGGGATCTGCGCGATGATCGCGTCGATATTCTGCGCGCCGCCGCCCCCGCCGCCGCCCGCGCCGCTGCTCCCGACGGTCCGGAGGCAGAAGAATCGCATCCCCATCCGCCCCTGGCGCTGCCACTGACGGTAGATGTCCTCGTACTGACAGGCACCGCCCGACGCCGTGAGGCCCGCGCTGTTCAAATCTCGCAGCATCGCCATGCTGCTCGACTCGAAGATGTCCTTCGGCAGGTTCTTGAGAAAGCCGGCCGCGTTCCGGATCCGCGCCGTTCCGGCGTCGCCGTCGATCACGCCGGTCGGCCGGCCGCCGGCGTCACGCACCACCCACGGCTCCTGGATCGTGTCCATCCCGGTGAGTTCGATCGCCCGGCTGTTGACGTAGGTCACTTCGCGCGTGAACTGCAGGAAGACGGGATTCTCGGGCGCCGCCTTGTCGAGGTCCTCGCGCGTGAACGGCCGCGAGTCGTCTGAAAATTGGTCGGGTGACCAGCCGCCGAGCGAGTAAATCCATTCGCCGGGCCCCTTCGCCTTCGCCTGGGCGCGGATCTTCTCGAGCGCCTGCCGGCGCGACTCGATGCCGTCGAGACGGTTCTCGAGCGTCCAGTAGGCGCCCTCCTCCATGTAGTGCGCGTGGTTGTCGATGAGTCCCGGGGTGACGGCGCGCCCGCGCAGGTCGATCCGGCGGGTGTTCGGCCCGGCGAGGCGGTTGATGTCCTGCGTGACGCCGACGGCGACGATGCGATCGCCGCGCACGGCGACGGCCTGCGCAACCTGGAACCGATCGTCGACGGTGATGATCTTGCCGTTCGACAGGATGAGATCGGCCGGATTCTGCTGCGCGTCCACGATGGTCGAGGCCGCCGCCGCCGCGACCGCGACGATCGCCGCCGATGCCGTGCGTGTCA
>CAZGLC010000262.1:0-4125 GCA_964526235.1 uncultured Bifidobacteriaceae bacterium | reverse complement strand
GTCATGCGCGCCATGTTATCGTCTTTGCCCATGCGGATCTACGCGGTTGCCGCCCTCCTGCTCGCGTCCGCGGCGGTGCCGCCTGGGTCGCGCGCGCAGTCGTCCGCCGTGCTGTACGAGGGCGCGCGCCTCATCACCGGCGACGCCGGGCCGCCGATCGAGCGCGCCGCGTTCCTGGTGGAGAACGGCCGGTTCACCCGTGTCGGCCGCCAGGGCGAGGTGCAGGCGCCGTCCGGCGCCGCGCGCGTCGATCTGACAGGCACGACCGTGATGCCCGCCCTCATCGACGCGCACTCGCACATCGGCTACATGAAGGACCTGACGAGCGGACCGCAGAACTACACGCGGGAGAACATCCTCGATCACATGCGGCGATTCGCCTATTTCGGCGTCGCCGCGAGCCAGGCGATGGGAAGCGACTTCGGCGAGCTGCCGTTCGTGATGCGCGACGAACTGGCTGGCGCGAAGCACCCCGATGCCGCCCGGTTCCTCACCGCGGGCCGCGGTCTCGCGCCGCTCGAGGAGATCAGCGCCGCCAACATGCGCCACGCCGCCTACGTCGTGACGACCGTCGAAGGGGCGCGGGCGAACGTCCGCGAGCTGGCGCGGCTGAAGGTGCGGTTCGTCAAGACGTGGGTGGACAGCCGCGGCGGGGCTGTCACACCGCTCGCGCCGGAGCTCTACCGCGCCATCATCGACGAAGCGCACGCCCACGGGCTCCGCGTCGTCGTCCACGCGACCGGCCTGGCGGAGGCGAAGGATCTGCTGCGGGCCGGCATCGACGTGTTCGGCCACATGATCGGCGACGTCGACGAGGAGCTCATGGCGCTCTTCACGCAGCGGCCGAACACCGCGATTCTGCTCGCGCTGAACGCACCGCGGCGGGTCGTGTCGGCGCCCTGGATCGATCCGCCGCACCCGCGCATCGTGGAGACGGTGTCGCCGCGGCAGATTGCCCGGCTGCAGCGCCGGCTTGCCGCGCAGACGCCCGAGGCGGCCGCCGAGGCGCGCGACGCGTGGGATCGGCTGGCGCGCGGCGTCAGACGGCTCGCCGCCGCGGGCGTGACGATCGGCGTCGGCACCGACGGCGGCGGCCAGACGGGCGATCAGTTCGTCGGCTGGACCATGCACACCGAGATGGAAAACATGGTGGCGGCCGGCATGACGCCGGCGCAGGTCATCGTCGCCGCGACGCGCACCTCCGCCGGGATTCTCGGCCTCCCCGATCTCGGCACCGTGGCCGGCGGCAAGAGCGCCGACTTCGTCGTCCTCGACGCCAATCCGCTGGACGACATCACGAACACGCGGCGGATCGCCCGCGTGTATCTGCGCGGACAGGAAGTGGACCGCGCGCGGCTGCGCGCGGGCTGGACGCGGGACTTTTCGTCGAATTAGAAAGTCTGGATCACGTACCACCGAGGCTCCGAAACACCGAGACTATTTTGATCTCGGTGCCTCGGTGCCTCGGTGTTCCGGTTAGATTGACCGGTCTCGACGCGGATTATCTCTGAGCCGTGCTCTGCCCCGGGAAGTTCGCCACGCGCCGCGCGGCGCCGGTCAGCTCCACGATGTGCATGCCGGTGTTGGCGCGGTCGGCGATGTAGATGTAGCCGCGGTCATCGACCTCCACGTTGTTGCTCTGGATCGCGACCTTGCACCGCCGCTGCGCATCCTGGCCGACGCATCGCTGATCGGTCTTGTCGGTCGTCGCCGGGATGTAAAACGCGATCTCGCGCGGGTTGTACGGATCGCGGATGTCGTGCGCGCGGATGCCGGCGTTGAACCAGGTGGTGATCAGCACGCGCCCGTAGTAGATCGGCGTCGGGTTCTCGTGCGACGCGTGCGCGCCGAACCGGCCGCCGCGCTCGCAGAAGTTCCCGCTCGCCTCGGGCACGTTGAAGGTGGACGCCCCCACCGGGTTCGTCTCGTAGGTGATCTCCACCATGCGGACGAGCTGCCGCGGCTCGAGGCACTCGTTGCCGGTGGTCTCGCTCACGACCGCGAGGAAGTCGCGATGCGGACCGCTCGGGGTGAGGCGAGGAATCGTGTTGCCGTGCTCGTGGCCGGCGCCCGGCTGCGGCGCGTTGGCCGGCGGCCGCTGCTTGGCGAGCTCCGGAAGGTGCATGCCGAGCAGCGGCAGCGCCGTATGCGCGCCGACGTCGGGCGGCAGATCGATCTGCGCGATGACCGGGTAGCGGAGATTCTCGGGCGTCGGCTCCTTCGGGCCCTTCAGCAGCTTCTCGCGATCGACGATCTGCACGATGCCGGCGCGGCCGGTGCCATGCGAGAAGTAGACGCGGTTGCCGGACGGCCCGAGCGAGATCGGCCCGTGCAGGTCGGTCGGCACCGGACCGGTCGAACCAGGCTGCTGGCCGGCGATTCCGTAGTCGCGGATGAAGACCGGGCTGGCCGGGTTGCTCAGGTCGTAAATCTTCGTCATGCGCCGCGCGCGCCACGCCGGGTCGCCCCCGACGAGATACGCGATGCCGGTATCGCATTCCCAGAAGCTCTTATGCGTGTCGCGCAGACCATCGACGACCATCGCGATCCGCGACGGCTTTTCCGGCACGGTGACGTCCCACATCTCGTGCCCGCGGCCGCCGAACGAGCGCAGCAGATAGACTTTCGTGCGGTCGGCGCGCGGCAGTGTGCTGCCGTTGCAGAGGGCCACCATCTGGGCCCCGCCGCCTTCGCCCTCGCCGGCATCGCCCGGAATGTGAGCCAGGTAGCGCGGACCACGCGGGTTGGTGACGTCGACGATCGACGTCCCGTTCTGCTCCATCCGGGCCGTGAGCGGGTTCATCTGCTGGCCGCCGTGATGGCCCACGTAGGCGATGTAGCGATCGCCCTGCCGGTGAATCTGCGGCATGTAGGCGCTGCGCGCCTGTAGATCGCTGTGGGCGAGCAGCCCCATGTCGCGCGACTCCGCCCGGTTCTGCGCCGACACGCCGGCGGCCAGCGCCACCATCATCGCCGCCACTGCAAGATGCCAACGTTTCATAGAACACTCCTCACTAGTGGCGTGTATCAACTGATGCACCACCACCTACGACAGCCTTCGACCGCGATTCTGCTGGCCGCGACAACGGAGCGGCCAGTCCCGATTTGGGAAGGACATACCACTGGAAGTCCGAAAAATCGTCATGCGCTTATACCATAGGGAGCGGGATCCGGGATCCGGGATCCGGGATCCGGGATCCGGGATCCGGGATCCGGGTGAGGAGCCGTCATGACGCAGGGTACGTTCAGCCGCCGGGCATTTCTGTCGGCTGCGGCAGCGGGGCCGTTGCCGGCCATCGCCCTCCGCGCGCAGCGAAGCCGGCCGACCTTCGCGTTCACCCAGTACCACAACCAGACCGCCGACAGCCCGCTGCACCGCCGGCTCGTCGAGATGTGGACGGCCGTCCGCAACGAGAGTGGCGGACGCATCGAGACGCAGGTCTTCGCCGAGAACAACACGCATCCCGGCAGCGACCCGGCGGTGCTGCAGATGCTCGTGTCGGGCGAGATCCAGTTCTTCACGCTGATGGGCGGCATCCTCGGCAACGTGGTGCCGCCGCTCAACGTGCAGCAGGTGCCGTTCGCCTTCCGCACGGCGGCGGCGGCGCACACGGCGATGGATGGGCCGCTCGGCGCCTACCTGCGCGAAGAATTGGCGGCCAAGGGGATCGTCGGGTTCCCGGTCGGCGCCTTCGACAACGGAATCAGGCAGATTGGCGGGCGTACGCGGCCCATCCGGACGCCGGCCGACCTCGCGGGGCTGCGCATGCGCGTGCCCGATGGCCGGATGTTCGACGATACGTTCCGCGCGCTCGGCGCCGAGCCGGTGACCGTCAACAGCAGCGGGATCTACGACGCGCTCCGGAGCGGCACGGTCGACGCGCAGGAGAACCCGCTGGCGTACATGCATTCGTTCAAGCATTACGAAGTCATGAAGTACATCAGCATGACCAATCACATGTGGTCGGGGTTCAACCTGATTGCGAACGGCGCCGCGTTCCGGCGGCTGCCGCAGGATCTGCAGGCGCTCATCGAGCGGCACGCAGCGCGCGCCGTCCGGCTGCAGCGGCAGGATCAGGAGCGGGCCAACGCGGAGGCCCGCACCGAGCTCGGCACCCGCGGCCT
>CAZGLC010000261.1:1177-6384 GCA_964526235.1 uncultured Bifidobacteriaceae bacterium | reverse complement strand
GTGCGGTAGGCGCCCATGACCGCGCGAAACTGCGGCACCGCGTTCTGATATCCCTCATCCCAGGGCAGGTCGAGCACCGTGGCGCCTTCGGGAATCGCCCCCTGACGCGTCGGACGCGGCGCCTCCATCGTCCCGTCAATAAATGACCCTTCGGCGACGAGGGCGGCCGCCAGCGCCACGGCGATCGCGCGCGCGCGGCGCGGCGCGCGCGCGAGGATCGAGGCTGCGCCGAACCCGGCAAGGATCGCGAGACAGAGCAGTGCCGGAAACCACGCACGCGCAGGCACGCGAACGCTCGTCACGCCCGGTAACTCGATGAACAGGCGGTACGGCCCGTACATCAGCGCGCGCCACGGCGTCGACCACTCCGGTTCGGGGCCGAGCGCTGTCAGCCAGAAGAACACGACGAGCGCCGCCAGGCCGATGACGACGTGGCGCCCGGCCCAGGCGCGGCGGAATGCGGCGCTGAGCAGCGTTGCGGCGACAAGTGCGAGCGCGGCGACCGTGAACAGACGATACGGCCTGAACGGCGGCAGCGGCAGCGGACCGATGTGCCAGCTCCACGGGCCGGTCCAGACGCGCGCCAGCACGATGAGCGTGAGGACGAGGAACGCCCACAGGAGACGGCGTGACCACCGGGATGCGGGATCCGGGATCCGGGATCCGGGATCCGGGATCCGGGATCCGGAATGACGCCGTACTACTCCGATCACGGCGACGAGGCCGAGCGCGAACGTCGTGAATCCCGGGAAGAGCGCGCCTTCCTCGAAGTCGTGCGGGAGGAGGCCCTGCCACGGCAGCGCCCGGTGATACATGCCGAGCAGTCCGACCATGTCGGCGCTGAAGCTCTGGATTTCGCTGTACTGCCGTATGAACCCGTACGCCGCCTGCCGCACGCGGTAGCCGACGAGCAGCGGGACGAGCGGAAGCGTGGCGACGAGGGCCGCGATCGCCGGCGCCACGAGCCGCCGCCACTCACGCGGCCTGACGAACCATACGCACCAGAGCCCCACCAGCAGGGGCACGAAGACGAGCAGCGCCGAGTTGGCGAGCGCCGCGACACACCAGCCGGCGCCGAAGCCGACGAGCGCGGTGCGCCGGCCCGTGCGGAGGTACCGGTGCAGCCCGAGAAGCGCGAGCGGCATGCCGAACGACGTCATGTGCTGCAGGTGTGAGAGGTGGACCTGCTGATACGGAGCGAACGCGTAGGCCAGCCCTGCGACGAGTGCCGCCGCGTGCACCGTCCGCGCCTCGATACCGGCGGTCGACAGCAGCTCGCGCGCGAGCGCGAACGCGGCCACCGCGTTGAGCGGCATCGCCGCCAGAAACATGACGTTATGAGCGAGTACGGGATTGCCGGTCAGCCAGATGATGGGCGTGGCGACTGGATACGTGAGCAGCAGGTGCTCGGTGAACGCCGTGACCCCCGTCAGCGGCGCGTACGACGGAAAGTTCCACCACGCCTCGGTCAGCGGCCACTCCCGCGCATTCCACGCGAGGATGGCCGCGTTCAGCAGCGGATCGCCGAGGTCGGAGTAGAGGTGCGTCGCCATGTCCGGCAGCAGGTTCCGGAAGAGCAGCGCCGTGATCCCCGCCGAGATCAGGAGCGCGGCCCACATCAGAGCGGGATGTTGCCGTGCTTCTTCGGCGGGTTGCGGTCGCGCTTGGTGTCGAGCGAGGCGAGCGCGCCAATCAGCTTCGCCCGCGTCTGCCGCGGCTGAATCACCTCGTCGATGAAGCCGCGCTGCGCCGCGACGTACGGATTGGCGAACTTTTCCCGGTACTCGGTCACCCTGGCCGCGCGCGCGGCGGCCGGATCGGCCGCGGCCTCGAGCTCGCGCTTGTAGAGGATGTTCACGGCGCCGTCGGCGCCCATCACCGCGATCTCCGCCGTCGGCCACGCGTAGTTGAAGTCGGTGCGAATGTGCTTGCTCGACATCACGCAGTACGCGCCGCCGTACGCCTTCCGCGTGATCACGGTCAGCTTCGGCACCGTCGCCTCCGCAAAGGCGAAGAGGAGCTTCGCGCCGTGGCGGATGATGCCGCCGTATTCCTGCACCGTGCCGGGCAGGAAGCCGGGCACGTCCTCGAAGGTAACGAGCGGCATGTTGAAGGCATCGCAGAAGCGCACGAACCGCGCGCCCTTCACCGAGGCGTCGATGTCGAGCGTGCCCGCGAGGTGCGCCGGCTGGTTGGCGACGACCCCGACGGGCCGGCCGCCGAGCCGCGCGAAGCCCACCAGGATGTTTCTGGCGAAATGCTCGTGCACCTCGAGCAAGTACCCCTCGTCCACGACCGCGCGGATCACGTCGCTCATGTCGTAGGCCTGCTGCGAGTTCTCCGGCACGAGCGTATCGAGCGCGGCGTCGGCCCGGTCCACGGGATCGGTGCAGTCGACCCGCGGGGGATCGTCCACGTTGTTGTTCGGCAGGAACGACAGCAGCTCGCGGATGAGCAGCACGCACTCCTGGTCGTTCTCGACCGCGAAGTGCGCCACCCCGCTCCGCTCGTTGTGCGTCATCGCGCCGCCGAGCTCCTCCTTCGACACCTCTTCGTGCGTGACGGTGCGGATGACGTCGGGTCCGGTGACGAACATGTAGCTCGTCTGCTTCACCATGACGGTGAAGTCGGTGATGGCCGGCGAGTAGACGGCGCCGCCGGCGCACGGGCCCATGATGGCGGAGATCTGCGGCACCACCCCGGAGGCGAGCGTGTTGCGGAGGAAGATGTCGGCGTAGCCGGCGAGCGACAGCACGCCTTCCTGGATGCGTGCGCCGCCGGAATCATTCAGGCCGATGACCGGAGCGCCCATCTTCATGGCCAGGTCCATGATCTTGACGATCTTGGCGGCGTTGGTCTCCGAGAGCGAGCCGCCGAAGACGGTGAAGTCCTGCGCGAACGCGTAGGCGAGCCGGCCGTTGATCCGCCCGTGGCCGCAGACGACCCCGTCGCCGGGGACCACCTGATCGGCCATGCCGAAGTCGCGGCACCGGTGCGTGACGAACCTGTCGACTTCCTCGAAGGTGCCCGGATCGAAGAGGAGGTCGATCCGTTCGCGGGCCGTGAGCTTGCCGGCCTCCCGCTGGCGCCGGAGGCGGTCCTCGCCGCCCCCCAGCTCGGCGCGCCGCTCCAGGTCCGCGAGAAAGTCCTTGGGGTTCACACCCGCGCGGCCTGCGCTTTTTCCCAATCCTTCAGGAACCGCTCGAGCCCGATGTCGGTGAGCGGATGCCTGAAGCACTGCTCGATGACGGCCGCGGGCGCCGTGACCACGCCGGCCCCCATCCGCGCCGCCTCCACGACGTGGATCGGGCTGCGCACGCTGGCGACGAGCACCTCGGTCGGAAAGTCGGCGTTGTCGAAGATGTCGACGATCTCCCTCACCAGATGCATCCCGTTGGTGCCGACATCGTCGAGGCGGCCGACGAAGGGGCTGACGTACGCGGCGCCCACTTTCGCGGCCAGCCATGCCTGTGTCGGCGAGAAGATCAGCGTGACATTCACGCGATGGCCTTCCGACGAGAGCGTCCTGCACGCCTTGACGCCCTCCTTGGTGAACGGCACCTTGACGACGATGTGCTCGTCGATCCCGGCAAGGTCGCGTCCTTCGCGCACCATGCCGGCGGTATCGGTCGCCACGACTTCGGCGCTGACGGGACCGCCGACCGTCTGGCAGATCTGCTTCAGGATCTGCCGGTAATCGCCGCCTTCCTTGGCGAGGAGCGAGGGGTTCGTGGTGACCCCGTCGAGAATGCCGAGCTCGGCGAGCGCTTCGACGTCCTTCAGGTTGCCCGTATCGACGAACAGTTTCATTGCTACCTCGCCGTTTCCTCGACTGGCGCCGACGCCGCGCTCACGTTCGGCAGCGGCAGCCGGTTGTCGACGGCCACGACCGAATAGATGTAGCGCGCGCCCGGCCGGACGTCCGCATCGCGATACCGCGCCACGGCGATCGGGGTGTCCGTGAGCTGACGCAGTGTCGCATCGCCCGGCTCGTGGCGCAAGACCAGGTAGCCGGCGAGATCGAGATCGCCGTTCGGCTCCCAGATGAGACTGATGCCGCCTTCCGACGGCACGGCCGCGAGGCCTGCCGGCGCGGCGGGCGGCACGAGGTCGACCGCCGCGACGCACGCCGCCGGCGACGGCTCGCTGAGGACGGTGCCGCGCTGCGCCCGCACGGCGTAGCACTGCTCGCGCTCGAACACGATCTGATCGGTCATCGTCGTCGCCGCGACCGGCGCCGGGTTGAGCGGCTGCGGGACGAGCGTGGTGCCGGCCGGTGCTGTGGTGCGCGCCGGCAGCTCGAACGGATCGGGCGACATCCGGCGGTAGATGTTGTAGGTCGTCGGACCCGGCGGCACGGCCGTGTCGGGCACCACGACGGCCGCGGCCCCTGGCGCGACGAGCGCCGCCGGCAGCGGCGGCGGCACGAACGGCGTGGGCTCGGGCGCGAGGCCGCGATCGAGCAGGAATCCGAACAACCCGCCCGACGGCTGCCACGTCAGCAACAGCGTGGCGCCGGCGTAGGTCGCGCGCAGCTCGGTCGGCGGATCCGGGAGCGAGGTGAGCACCATCTCCGCCTGCGCGCCCGGCGGCCCGGGACGGCCGCGGCGGCTGAACGGGATCGCGAGATAAAAACGGCGCATCACGGTCGGCAGCGCCACCACCGGAAGCGGCACGGCCACGTCCGGCCGGCGCGGATCGACGTAGACCGGCCCCTGCTCGAACTCGTCCGGCGTCAGCGTGTCGCGCACCGTGATCGGCGTGCCCGGCATGGCACTCGGCGCGAGCGCCGCTGCCGCCTGCGGCGTGGGCGCGCGGTAGTCGAGCGGGACGGGCGGAACCTCGATCGTGGCGAGGCGCGTGCCCAGCTCGGCCCACCGCAGCCGCGGCGGCGGGATGCGGCCGGTGTAGCCGTAGACCTCGACGCGGCCGACGTCGACAGGGATCGACATGTCGATGTTGGTGGGGGGCACGGTCAGCGTCACGAAGACGTCGTTGCCCAGGCGCAGCGCGCTGATCGTCTCGACGGCCGCGGGGATCCGGACCGGTGGCGGGATCGGCGCGCCTTTCTTCCCGCATGCGGCGGCTGCCAGCGCGACCGCCAGCAGGACCCAGGCCCTGACCGTCATCGGTCCTCGGAGGACAGCGCGACGCGCTTGCCGATTTCGGGCGACTTGAAGCGGCGCGCATCGATGCCGTAGCAGCGG
>CAZGLC010000261.1:0-1077 GCA_964526235.1 uncultured Bifidobacteriaceae bacterium | reverse complement strand
GCGCTTGCCGATTTCGGGCGACTTGAAGCGGCGCGCATCGATGCCGTAGCAGCGGACCTTGTAGTTGAGGATCCGCTCCGTGGTATCGAGCAGGCGCGCGGCCTTCGCCCGGTTGCCGCGGGTGGTCTTGAGCGCGTCCTGGATGAGATCGCGCTCGTAGCCGGCGACCGCGTCCTTGAGCACGACGCGCGTGACGGTGCCGGACGCGTCGGCCGTCTGGAGCGACGGCGGCAGATGGTGGCCGTGGATCACCGCGCCGTCGCACACCAGGATGGCGCGCTCCAGCACGTTCTCCAGCTCGCGGACGTTGCCCGGCCAGTGATAGGCCATCAGCATGTCGATCGCGGGCGTGGAGATACGCTTGATGACCTTGCCGTGCTCGCGCGAGAACTTCTCCAGGAAGTGATCGGCGAGCAGGAGCAGGTCGGCCTTCCGCTCGCGCAGCGACGGCACGAAGATCGTAAAGACGTTGAGACGGTAATAGAGATCCTCGCGGAACGTCCCTTCCGCGAGCGCCTTCTCCATGTCCTTGTTGGTTGCCGCGATGAGGCGCACGTTCACCCGCACGGTGTCGGTGCCGCCGACCCGCTCGAACTCCCGCTCCTGGATCACCCGCAGCAGCTTCACCTGCGTGCTCAGGTTGATGTCGCCGATCTCGTCGAGGAAGAGCGTGCCGGCTTCCGCCATCTCGAACCGCCCCTTCTTGCGGGCGGCGGCGCCGGTGAAGGCGCCCTTCTCGTAGCCGAAGAGCTCCGACTCGATAAGCGTGTCGGGCAGCGCGGCGCAGCTCACCTTCACGAACGGCTTCTTCGCGCGCAGGGAGTTGTAGTGGATGGCGTGCGCGATGAGCTCCTTGCCCGTGCCCGACTCGCCGCGGATCAGCACGGTCGTGTTCGTCTTGGCGACCTGCGCCACCTGCTCGTACATCAGGCGCGTCGGTCCGCTCGTCCCGATGATGTTGGAGAAGTCGTAGCGCTCGCGGAGCTCCTGCCGCAGATGGGTGTTCTCGTCGAGCAGGCGGCGCCGCTCCTCTTCGACCTGGCGCTGCACGTTCAGCGCCTGCGCGATCATCGAGCT
>CAZGLC010000260.1:0-6526 GCA_964526235.1 uncultured Bifidobacteriaceae bacterium | reverse complement strand
TGGCGGACCCGGCCATCCTCGACACCAACGACATCGAACGACACACCTTCGTCGTTCCCTTCGATGTCGACTATGGCGGCGAGTGGATGTGGGTGGTCCATCGGACGCCCGTGTTGAGGGATGGATCGCTGAGGACCGCGGCGCTTGGCGCGCTGTTCATTCTGGCGGTGGGCGGACTGGCCCCGGACGTTCTGCGCGCATGGCAGGCGCTCCGGCGCCTGCGCGATTACCGGAAGCAGGGAAAGCCCTCGGGGCCGAACGTGCCGGTAGGCTGACGACGGCGGTCGACGAGCACATTGCCTTTCGTCCCCTCGACCTCGACGTAGTTGTCGAGCAGGTAGGCTCGTATTCGCGGATACGTCTTGAAATCCTCCAGCACGGGATCGTTTGTGGAAAAGGCGAACGGCACCGACTGCTGCGTGAGCATCTCGAGCGCCTGCTGCTCACGGGTTGGATCCCGGCGCCAGCTCTGTCGCCAGAAGATCTGGCCGCCGGCAGGCCCCCGGCGCGCGAAATAGAGCACCTGAAACGGCGTCGAACCGGTCACGATCAGGCGATCGCCCGGCCTCGAGCAGTCGCGCACGTACTGAAGCAGCAGCGACGGCTCCCCGCTCGAGCCGGCCGGCACCGGGGGCGAGGCGAGCAGGCGCGCGAACGCACGAGAGACGTCCCGCGGCAGCTGCGACGGTCGATACATCGGTGATTCCTGCGTCCATATCGCCGCCGCGATTGCCGTCAGCAGCACGAGCATTCCTGCGGCCGTTCGCTGGAGCGCGCCTGTGCCGCTGACCAACCGCGCGCTCAGCGCCGCGGTCACCGGGGCCGTGACCACAACGTAGGGCGCCTCCCGAAAGAGGGCGGCCGCAACGACGGCCAGGAACGCCCCCGCCAGGATCATCCGCCAGGCATCGAGTGGAACGGCATCGCCGCGGCGACGGCTGCGCCACCATTCGACGCCGGCGCTGCCGAGAAAGACGAGCGGGAGGAGCAACCCGATCTGCTTCAGCCAGAGGGCGCCATTGGCCATCGCCACCGCGGATCTGGGCGCACGGAACCACGAGCCGACGACTTCGATCGGGTTCCACCTCAGCAGCGTCGGATAGACGAACGTGGTCGACGGCTGCTCGTAGAGCATGGCGCGCGAGCGCGCGTATTCGACGAGCCCTTCGTGCGTCTGCACCACGATCGCCCAGGGCAGCAGCAGGAGCACCAGTCCCGCGGCGTACGCGGCCACGTCCCGGAGCATCCATGCGACTCGTCTGGACTCGACGACGACGCCCCGCGCCAGCGCGAAGGCGGCGACCGACGCGACTCCGATGTACACGCCGTAGTCGTGTCTGAAGAGAAACGCGGCGGCCGTCGTGACACCGAACAGGGCGGCGCGCGGCGGAGTCGGGCGCTCCATGTAGCGCCACGCGAGCCAGATCGTCAGCGGAAAGAAGAACAGCTTCGAATAGTGGTACGTCGGGGCATAGGCGACGATCGGCAGCACGATGGCGAACATCAGCAGGAGTGCCGCGGTCGGCGGAGATCGACGCAGTCCGAGGTGGAACGCGATGACCACGCCCGCCGTGATGAACAGCCACTGCATCAGGAACTCGCCGAGCAGCCGATACCCGAAGAGCAGCTGCATCGCGGCCGAGGCATAGGCGCCGAGCGGCGCGCCCCATTCGAAGAAATCCCGGTACGGGTGATCGCCGAGGAGCAGCGCCGTGGCTTCCCAGAGCAGGTAGAAGTTCGTGTCGTAGATCTGGCTTTGCGCCGCGAGCACGAGGACGATGGCAGTCACAACGCCGACGAGTACGAGCACGCGGCGATGGGTCGCCGCCGTGGGCGTGACGGGCATGTATATAGAATGGAGCGGCTCCTGTGACCGCTGCAACGAAGATCTCCGGCCCCGAGATGCGCGAGGGCACGTGCGGCCGGCGCGTATCACTGTGGTCCCGCGACTGATGTGGCATCGACGAGACTGGTTGTATCTGGCCTATAGCGCGGCGGTTATCCTGCGGTTCGTCTGGACACCAGACGCCGGCGGCCGCGTCGATCTGTTCCGCGGCCTGCTCCTGCCAATCACCGCGCTCGTCGTCGCCCGGATGGCGCAGCGGGAGTGGCTGCATCGCTGGGGTGTCTGGGCGCTCGTGGCGACTGCGCTCGTGCGAATCGCCGCCGGCGGCAGCCGCTCCGCGAACGCCGTGACCGACCCCCTGTTCTGGGGCGTCGTCGCGGTCATCATGCTGGTCCTTGCGGGCGCCACGAACCGCTGGCCGATCGCAGCCGCGACGGCATCGGGCGCCGGCGGCGCCGGCGCGATGATCGGCACGGTACTCCTGGCCTCCTCAGACGCGCCCCGCCTCGCCTTCGCCGCGCTCGCGAGCCAGATCGGTGTGCTCGCGGCGATCTGTCTCCTGGCGCTCTGGTGTCAGGCCATCGTCGGCCGCGGCCTCCGCGACGGCGCAGCCGACCGCATCGTCGCCGCCGTACGCGGCGCCCTCGTCGCCGCGCTGGTGATGGCGCTGGCTGGAGCCCTTCCGGCCACCGCGATGGGCACCAGGGGGATCGTGACGCTGGGCGTGCTGATCGGCCTCATGGAGGCCAAGGCCCGTCCGCGGCCGCGGGCCGTCGATTGGACACCCGTGTGGCGCCACGTCAATCCGGCCGCATGGAGACCGATTGCGGTGCTCCTGTTCGTGGAGCTGCTCTTCGCGCTGCTGCTGCTGCGGGCACCCGGGACGGGAGACGTCTCGTCGTTTTTCATCGGCTGGATCAGCACGTTCGTGACCGAGGGTCTGGTCGAGGGCTATCGCCTGATTGACTCGAACTATCCGCCGCTTGCGGCAGTCATTCTCTGGATCGCCGGCGAGCTGGGCGCGCGGCTGTCGGTGAGCGCGTTTGTGAGTCTGAAGCTGGCCCTTGCCGCCGCGCTGCTCATCGGCACGTTCTGCGTCTGGCGATGGACGTCGAGCATCGTCCTCACCAGCCTGGCGGCCGGTTCGTTCCTCCTCAATGGCGTCGCCCTCGGGTACCTCGACACGCTCATTGCCCCGACATTCATCCTGTCGCTCTGGGCGCTGCAGCGACGGAACGTCGCGCTCTTCAGCGCGCTGTTTGCCGTCACCATCCTCATCAAGTGGCAGCCGCTGGTCATCCTCCCATTCTTGCTGCTGCACGCGGTCTCGCTCCCGTCCGATTCGTCGCGCGGCTGGATGCCGATGGTCCGGTGCTGGACTGCGGTCGCGGCGCCCGCCCTGGTCGTCATTCTCATCATGGTGGCGGTGTTCGGCCTCGAGCCGATCCGCGCATCGTTCAACCAGGGGTCGAACCGGAATTACCTGAGCGGCACGGCGCAGAACCTGAACTGGATACTGACCTACTATCTGAATGTCGCGGACCCTGTGCGATACGGGCCCCTCACGAACGGGCTGCCGCGAATCGTCGAAGTCGATCAGATCGATCCCGCGGTGACGTGGGTCGGCCTGATCATGCCGGCGTTTCTGCTGCTCTATCTGGCGGCGCTGTACCGGTTGATCAGAAGCCGGTCGTCGTTTACGAGCGCCGTTGAATGCAGCCTGGCGGGCTATCTCTCGTACTTCACGCTGAGCGTCGGCGTGCACGAGAACCATCTGTTTCCGGGAACGCTCCTCGCCGTGGCGGCCGCCGCGCTCGCGCCCGACAAGACGATGCGCGCGATGCTGATCGTGACAATGAGCACGCTCAATCTGATCAGGTTCTATGGCCTCACGGGCGCGCCGCTCGGGTTCCCGGCCGTGGTGGGCGTCGACATCTCGGTGATCCTCGCGGCGGTGAACGTCCTGCTGTTCCTGGTGTTCTGGGCAGAGATCGTGTCGCCAGGCCAGCTCTTCAGCTCGCGGGAATCAGCCCCTCGCTCCGCAGCCGGTCCAGGATCATCTCCGCCGCCCGTTCGGGTGTGATTGTCGTCGTGTCGATGTGGAATTCTGTGCGCTCCGGCGGCTCGTAGGGCGAGTCGATGCCGGTGAAGTTCTTCAGCTCGCCGGCCCGCGCTTTCTTGTAGAGCCCTTTCGGATCGCGCGCTTCCGCGACCGCCAGCGGAGCGTCGACGAACACCTCGAAAAACTCCCCCGCGTCCACCAGCTCCCGCGCCATCCGCCGCTCGGCGCGGAACGGCGAGATGAACGCCACGAGCACGATCAGCCCGGCGTCGACCAGCAGTCGAGACAGCTCGGCCACGCGGCGGATGTTCTCCACCCGGTCCGCGTCGGTGAATCCGAGATCCTTGTTCAACCCGTGCCGCACGTTGTCGCCGTCGAGCACATACGTGTGACACCCGAGCGCGTGCAGGCGCGATTCCACCAGGTTGGCGATGGTCGACTTGCCCGCGCCGGACAGGCCCGTGAACCACAGCACGCAGGGCTTCTGCCCCTTGAGCGCCGCCCGCGCGTGCTTCCCGACGTCGAACGGCTGCCAGCGGACGTTCTGCGATCGCCGCAGCGCGTAATGAAGCAGTCCCGCGCCCACGGTATCGCTCGTCAACCGATCGATCAGGATGAAGCCGCCCAGCTCCCGGCTGACGGCGTAGGGCTCGAAGACAATGGGCCGGCTCAGCTCGAGGTCGCAGACTCCGACCTCGTTCATATCGAGCCGGCGCGCGGCCACATGCTCGAGCGTGTTGACGTTGATCTTGTATTTCAGCGGCGCCACCGTCGCCGTCACCGACTGCGTCGCGAGCTTCAACAGATAGGAGCGGCCGGGGAACAGCGGCTGATCGTGGAGCCAGACGATGCTGGCCTGAAACTGATCGGCAATCGAGGGCGGCGACGCCGGATCGGCGAGTGCATCGCCGCGGCCGACGTCGAGGTCGTCGGCCAGCGTCAGCGTCACGGACTGGCCGGCGCCGGCGCCTTCGACGGCGCGATCGCCGATGAACACACCGGACACATGGCTTCGCCGGCCCGAGGGGAGCACCGCGACCTCGTCGCCCACCCACACCGCCCCGCTCGCGATCGCCCCGGCGATCCCGCGGAAGTCCTGGTTGGGCCTGACGATCCGCTGGACGGGCAGCCGGAACGGCCCCTGACGGAGGTCGTCGCCGGCAGGCAGCGTATCGAGACATTCCATCACCGTCGGCCCCGAGTACCACGGCATGGCGCTGCGTGACGCGACGACGTTCTCGCCGTGCACGGCCGCAATGGGAATACACGTCACGCCGGTGATGTCGAGGCGCGCGCAGAACTCGCGATAGTCGCGCCCGATCCGCTCGAACGCCTCCTTCGCGTACCCGGCGAGATCCATCTTGTTCACCGCCAGGACGATGTGCCGCACGCCGAGGAGCGACAGCAGGTACGTGTGCCGCCGCGTCTGCGTCAGCACGCCCTTGCGGGCGTCCACCAGCACCAGCGCGACGTGCGCGGTCGATGCGCCGGTGAACATGTTGCGCGTGTACTGCTCGTGTCCGGGGGTATCCGCGAAGATGAAGGTGCGCGACGCCGTCGAGAAGTGACGGTACGCCACGTCGATGGTGATGCCCTGCTCGCGCTCGGCCGTCAGGCCGTCCGTCACGAGCGCGAAATCGAGATCGCCCCCGCGCGTCCCGAGCGCGCGCGAGTCGGCTTCGAGCGCCGCCAGCTGGTCGTCGAAGAGCGCCTTCGACTCATGGAGCAGCCGCCCGATCAGCGTCGACTTGCCGTCATCGACGCTGCCGCAGATCACCAGCCGGACGAGCGGCCTGTCGGCATAGGTGCGCACGAAGCGGTCGACGTCCGAGGCGCGGGCGTCGGCGCGCTCGCCCATCAGAAGTACCCGTCTTTCTTCTTCTGTTCCATCGACGCCGGTTGATCGTGATCGATGAGCCTCCCCTGCCGCTCCGAGGTTCGGGTCGTCAGCATCTCGCGAATGAGCGCCGCCACCGTGTCCGCGTTACTCTCGATGCCCGCAGAAAGCGGATAGCAGCCGAGCGTCCGGAATCGCACGCTCCTGTGCTCGAGCGTCTCACCGGGGCCGAGCGGCATGCGTTCGTCGTCGGCGAGAATCCACCCGCCGGCGCGGCGCACGACCGGCCGGCGCCTCGCGAAATAGAGCGGCACGACGGGAATACCCTCGAGATAGATGTACAGCCAGACGTCGAGCTCGGTCCAGTTCGAGAGAGGAAACACGCGAACCGTCTCGCCGGCGGCGGTGCGCGCGTTGTACAGCTGCCAGAGCTCGGGCCGCTGACGCCGCGGGTCCCAGCGGTGCTGCGGTGAACGCACCGACACGACGCGCTCCTTCGCGCGCGACTTCTCTTCGTCGCGACGCGCGCCGCCGAACGCCGCGTCGAAGCCGTGCGCCTCGAGCGCCTGCTTGAGCGCCTGCGTCTTCATGATCTCGGTGTACAGGGCGGACCCGTGGTCGAACGGATTGATGCGTTCGTCGACGCCCGCGCGGTTTATGTGCACGATGAGGTCGAGCCCCTCGCGCCGCGCCACCTCGTCGCGGAACTGAATCATCTCCCGGAACTTCCAGGTCGTGTCGATGTGCAGCAGCGGAAACGGCAGCGGGCCGGGAAAGAACG
>CAZGLC010000259.1:0-6539 GCA_964526235.1 uncultured Bifidobacteriaceae bacterium | reverse complement strand
GCATCGATGTCGACGGACAGCAGATCTCTGATCGCGTGTTGATACTCGGTACGATTGAGACGCCGCAAGGTCTCCGTGCGGCCCGGATTCGGCTTCGCAGCGGCGGCGGTGTCGAGCGACGTTTCCAGCCACGACAGCAGCGCTCGGCGGTCTTCGCTCGAGGGCTGCGGCATGTGAGGAGGCGGCATCATGCCCGTACGAAGTTTCCGTACGACCTTCTCCCAGATCTCGGCGCCTTGGCCCGGATTGGCGACGTCGGCGTCGTCTAACTTCAATCCACCTGTGACGAGTCGTTGGTTGTGGCAGGTGACGCAGTAGCGATCAATCGTCCGACGGTGGCTCGACACGGATGGCGCGGTACTGGCCGGCGACGATGATGGCGCGGGCAGTTGCGGAG
Source organism: uncultured Bifidobacteriaceae bacterium (assembly GCA_964526235.1). Classification (GTDB taxonomy): domain Bacteria; phylum Acidobacteriota; class Vicinamibacteria; order Vicinamibacterales; family UBA2999; genus MELF01. The sequence continues at coordinate 6,142 of CAZGLC010000259.1, read as the reverse complement.
TCGTTTGTTGTGCAGACGGCCGTGCCTGGAAGCCCCCGGACACGATTAACGCCAACCCAGCCACCCCGAGAGTCACCACTCTCCTGCTCGGGAAGCCTTTGGGCGCCGTGTGTCTTATCCCAGGCATAGATCTCCGCAGGACAAGGTAGGCCTGAGGACGGTCGCTGTCAAGGACTTCACCGGCCTACCACGGAGACCCGCCAAGACGCGGTTCTACGGCCGAGCGCGATTGCCGAGCTCCAGATCCCCGCTGCGCTGGAGGACCACCGCGACCCCGGTCTTGTCGAGCGTGCCGGCGCCCAATTTGAGCAGAAGCTGGGCTGTTTCCTCCCGGTATCTGCGCGGGATCTGCAGGCGGCGGGCCCCAATCTCCTTGGTGAGGACGGAAAGGGAAATGCTCAAGGCCGTCTGCCCGAACTCGTCCTTCTGATCGATCTTTGCGCCATTGCTGACCAGGTATTCGATGAGGTCGTTGATTCCCTGATAGGCGGCCGCGTGAAGTGGGGTCCAGCCGTACTGCCCCGCGGTATTCACGTCGGCGCCGAGCTCCACCAGGAACTTTGCCGTCTCGACCGCCGTGGTGCGCTCCTCGAGCGATCGTTCCCGTTGCACGTCCGTCCCGCCGCCGGCCGCCATGATCAGCGGCGTCGTCCCTCGCTCGGTGGCAAGGAGCGGATCCGCGCCCGCTTCCACCAGGGCCTTGATCACGTCGAGGTTGTTGACTTCCGCAGCCAGGAAGAGCGGCGTCGCACCTTGCAGGACAATCTCATTCACGGTGACGGCGGTGCGCCTCTCGGCCTGTTGGACGTTGCCGTTTCTGATTTCCTCGGCGGCCTTTTCCTTGTCCTGGCTGAGACGAATATTCGGATTCGCGCCGTGCTCGAGGAGCGACTTGACGATGGTCAGGATGGCGTCCTCTGTGGCCGGGTTGATTCCGTAATCCGAATCCCGCACCACGCGGTGCAACGAGCTGTACCCGCTCGCATCCACGAGGTCGGGTTTGGCGCCGTTGTCGAGCAGCACGTCGACCACCTCGGCGTGAGCCATCGCGCTGGCGATCATCAAGGGGGTCAACGCTGTTTTCGGCTGGGCGTCATTCGGTTTCGCGCCGGCGCGCAGCAGGATGCCTGCGGTGGCCGCGTCGCCCTGCTGGGCGGCGAACATCAGGGGCGTGAAGCCGGTCTTCGAACCGGCGTGGACGTCGGCGCCTCCCTCGAGCAGCGCCTGGACAGCCACGGACTGACGCTGCGAGACCGCCCACATCAAGGCGGTCTGTCCGCCGTTCGATTCCCGGGCGTTGGGGTTGGCCTTGTTCGCCAGCAGCGCACGCACCGTCGCCAGGTTGCCCCGGCGGGCCGCTTCCATCAACGGCGTCTCACCCGACATCAGAGGCGTGTTCGGATCGGCGCCTGCCGCCAGCAGCGCTGCGGTCATCGCCGGATCCGCGTGCGCCGCGGCCGCATACAGCGCCGTTGCGCCGAATTCGTTGGCGGCCTTCACCTTCGCGCCCGCGCGCAGCAGAAGGTCGGCCATCGCCAGGTCATTGCGGGTGGCCGCCCAGATCAACGCGGCCGTGCCTTCGGCCCCGGCGACAGCTTGCTTCGCAGGGCCGTTCAACAGGGACTGCACCGCTGCGCGGTCCCCTTGCTTCGCGGCAGCCACGAGAGACGCATCGTCCGCGCGCGCGGCCAGCGCGGCACTCGCACACAGTGTCGAGCCGATCAGTGCCGCCAGAAGTGTTGCTCTCGTCTTCATCGCCATTCTCCTGCCTGGACCGCGCAAACTCAGTAAGCAGGGGTCCCCGCTTCGGCGGGGACCCCCGACGAATACCCGCGGCTAGATGGTCAACCTTCCGGTGCTGTCACCCAGCTTGTCCACGCCAGGGACATCTGCCTTGTCCAGCATGGTGAGGAGCAGATTGGCCATCGGCGTGCGGTTGGGATAGCGGACGTGCTGTCCGCCCTTGATCCCGGCCACACCACCGGCGACCAGCAGGAGCGACAGATCGGTGTAGAGGTGCAGATTGGCGTCGCTCAGGCCGGCGCCGTAGAGGATCATCGAGTGATCGAGCAGCGAGCCGTCGCCGTCCGGGGTGGCGCGCAGCTGGCCCAGGTAGTACGACAGCATCTTCGTGTGGAAGATGTTGATCTTCGTCGTCTTCTCCTGCTTCTCGGCATCGCCCTGGTGATGCGTGCAGGGGTGATGGGCATCGCCGAATCCCAGCTCCGGATAGGCGCGGCCGCTCATTTCATGGCCCATCTGGAACGTGATGACGCGCGTCATGTCCGTCTGCCAGGCCAGGACCATCAGATCGGCCATCAACTTGTAGTAGTCCGAGAAGACTTCCGGGATGCCGACGGGGCTTCCGATGGAGAAATCCTGCTCGCCCTGCTTCTCGGCCAGTTGCATGCGCCGCTCGACGTCGCGGATTGCCTCGACATACTGGTCGATCTTGTGGCGATCCGTTCCACCGACCTTCAGGCGCAGCCCTTTGATTTCAGCGTTGATCGCATCGAGGATGCTGCGATCCTCCTGCCTGAAGGCCAACCGCGCCTTCGGATCGGCGCCCGCGTCGCCAAACAGACGCTCGAAGAGGGCGCGGGGGCGGTTCTCCATCGGCAGCGGTGTGGTCTCATTGCGCCAGGAGATCGTGTTGTAGTAGGCACAGCCGTAGGCCGACTCACAGGCGCCCACCACTTCGGGCGTCTCCAGACCGACCTCGAGCGAGGCGAGCTGGGTGTGTTTGCCGAACTCCCTCGCGGCGATCTGGTCGACGGATATCCCGGCGCGGAGGTCTGCGCCGGAGGTCATCTTCGCGTGCGTGCCTGTCAGCCAGGCGGTGCACGCGCGCGGATGGTCGCCGCCCACTTCGCCGTTGAGGCCGGCGGCTTCCTGGTTGTCGAGCCCGGAGATCACCACCATGCGGTCCTTGAAGGCCGCGAGCGGCTCGAGCGTCCGGGTCAGCTCCCAGTTGGCGCCCACGGCCTTGGGCGTCCATTCGCTGTTCAAGTTGAAGATCCCGTTCGGGACCTGCATGAACGCCATGCGCGTCGGCCGTGTCGTGGCGGCGGTCAGCGCCGGCGTCATGGCGTCGAGCATGGGCAGGGCAAGGGTGGCACCCACGCCGCGCAGGAACGTGCGCCGGGGAATAGCGTACTTAAAGACTACCATCGCTCGCCCTCCTCATTCGAAATGGTGTGCTCTTGACGATGCCAAGAATGATTGCGGACCACTTCTGACTGTCCGCGGCGGCCTCGCGCGCGATTTTGCGCAGGGCCGCGTTGTCGTACTCTTCCACGCCACGACCCAGCGCATAGGTCAACAACCGCTCGGTGAAGTTTTCAACGAACATGTCCTGTTTTTTCAACAGGACATCGCGCAAGCCGGCCGGCCCGGTGAACTTGGTGCCGTCGGGCAGGGCGCCCGAGGCGTCGATCGGTCCCGCCCCGGGTCCGGTGGACACACGCCAGCCACCCAGACCATCGAAGTTCTCGAGCGCGAAGCCGAGTGGGTCCATCATGCGGTGGCACACGGCGCACGTGGGATTGGATCGGTGCTGTTCCATGCGCTGGCGCATGGTCAGCTTCAGTTCCGTCGCATCGTCTTTCAACGATGGGACATTGGGCGGCGGCGGGGGCGGAGGAGAACCCAAGAGCTGCTCCAGCACCCACTTTCCCCGAATGGTCGGCGCCGTCCGGTTTGGATAGGAGGTCACCGCCAAGATGCTGGCCTGTCCGAGCAGGCCATGCCGATTCGGATCTTCGAGCGTGACGCGGCGGAACTCAGTGCCGTAAATGCCCTTGATCCCATAATGCTCGGCCAGACGCTGATTGAGGAAGGTGTAGTCGGTCCTCAGCAGGTCGACGACGCTGCGATCCTCGCGCAGCTGGCTTTCGATCAGGAGCTCGGTTTCCTTCGCAAGGGCGTGGCGCAAGTTCTCGTCGAAATACGGGAAGGTCGTCGTGTCCGGCGAGATCCTGGCGATGTTGCGCAGGAACAGCCATTGGCCGGCGAAGTTCTTCACCAGCGCCTCCGAGCGTGGATCCGCCATCATCCGCTCGACCTGGGCCTGCAGGACCGACGGGTCGGAGAGGCGGCCGCTCTCGGCCACGGCGAGCAGCTGATCGTCGGGAATGCTGCTCCACAGGAAGAAGGACAGGCGTGAGGCGAGCTCGACATCGCTGATCGTATAGATGGTCCCCGGAGCCGCGCCGGGCGGATCGACCTCCGCACGGAAGAGGAAGTCCGGCGACACGAGAATCTTCTGCAACGCCAGCCGCACGCCCGACTCGAAGCCGCCGTTCTGTGCGCCCGTCTTGTAGAGCGCGAGCAGTTGCGTCATGTCGTCGGCGCCGACCGGCCGCCGATAGGCGCGGTGGGCGAGGTTGGACAGGATTTTTGTCGCGCACGCCTGCTCGTCGGCGGGCCTGGACGGACGACAGACGAAAATCCTGTCGCGGGTGACGGTCTCACCCGGCCCCTGCACGTTGAACGGACCGGCAACCGTAATGCTGCCCACGCCTTCGAAGTACGTCTGCACCACGTCTTCCCGGACCCGTTCGATAATGCCTTCCTTGATCAGCGTATCTTTCAGGAATGTCGCGGCGAGCTCTCGGGCGCCGGCCTTCACCGGCACGCGGATCCTGAGATGCGCATCGGGAGGGGTTCCGCCGCCGAGCACGATCTTCTTGGGGCTGGCCGCAATGGTGAACAGCTGGAGCCTTCGATCGTCGAGACTGAGATTGAGCTTGCGTTCCCGCTCGAGGCCCAGGTATTCGTCGTCTGTGTTCCGTTGCAAGGTGACCGAAATCTCGTAGTCGCCGTCCACCGGGAACACGTGGCGCACGATGGTGCCGCCGCGCGAGCCGACCGGCGCGGCTTCGCCAAGCCGATCGACCTGAATCAGGCCATGATGAATGGTATAGGTCTGATAGGCCACGGGGATCGTGGTATCGCCCACCGCGGTCCGGCTGATCTTACGTGCCGCCGACAGGTACCGCTCCATCAGGACGGGCGATACCTGCAACACATCGGCGATGTTGTCGAAGCCGTAGCCGATGTCGTCGGCCGGCAACAACTCCGCGACGTCGATCTCCAGCGCCAGCAAATCGCGAACGGCGTTCCCGTATTCCGTTCGGTTGAGCCGATGGAGCGTCCGGCGTCCCGGATTGGGCTTGGCCTCGGCCAGGCGATCGCGCCCGGTCACGATATAGCTGACGAGCGCGTCCAATGTGGCCGCATCGGGCCGCGGCATGCCCGCGGGCGGCATCTCGCGGTTGCGCAGCTTGCGCGCCAGCTTCTCCCACGTGGCGCCGTTGATCTCGAAATTGGCGGTGTCCAGGCTCTCCAGGGTCAGTCCTGCCAGGGGCGTGGGACCGCGATGACAGCCGACGCAATATTTATCTAATGTCGCGCGGTGGGCGGCGGCGGCCGCGGAGGCGGCGGGAGTGGGCGTGGCGGAATTTTGCGCGGACAGTGCTGCGGCGGACAAGAAAATCGCGCCCGCAAGGACCATGCTTATCGACGCCAGGGCTCGGGTTCGACTCATTCCTCGCTCCCTCCCACCCGCGAACAGGTCACTTATCGGGGTAGGCTACACCCAAATACCTCCCCTGACAACGCAATTCCGCGCCGTGCACGCCCTCTTCCGACTCAACCACCTGTGCTACCGTGCGGCTGATTTCAGGGTCCGCCACGATGCCCTTCCCAGATTCATCAGCAGGGGTGGTGCGCAGCGTCTGCATCGCCGTGATAGCCCTTGTCTTCGCCTCTTCTTCGCTTGCCGAGCCGGGGAAATTGCGTGAACGGCTGACGCCCGACGTCATGGCGGTGGTTTACCCCGGCGCCGAACGCCTCGGAATGGAGGAGGGCTCGCCGCCGGCGATCGCGGTCTTCAACGGCGACCAGATTGTCGCCTACGTGTTTTCGACCCTCGACATCATCGCGGCGACCGGTTATTCGACGACCCCGTTCGACGTCATCGCCGGCGTCGATCTCAACGGCCGCATCACGGGCGCCAAGGTCGTGTTCCACGAGGAGTCGATGATCGTTCACGACAGGGTGCGCCAGCGGCAGCTCGACACGCTGCTTGCGCGCGAAGCCGGCCGGCCGCTGCGCGGCGGCACCAACGCGCTGCCGCCGG
>CAZGLC010000258.1:0-6653 GCA_964526235.1 uncultured Bifidobacteriaceae bacterium | reverse complement strand
TTGCACGGTCCGCTGGTATGCTATGCGGGCTATGACCAAGAAGATCTTGTGCGCCGGATTCGTTGCGGTCGGCATGGCGATGTTCCTGACCGCCTCCCAGGCCCGGCTCAGTGCCGGACAGGCAGCGAACGGTTTGATCCCGTTCGACGCAGACGACCTCGCCGGGGTCGTCACCAGTGCGACTGGCCCCGAGGCTGGCGTGTGGGTGATCGCCGAGACCACTGACCTCCCCACCAAGTTCGTCAAGATCGTGGTCACCGACGATCGGGGGCGTTACCTCCTTCCCGATCTTCCGAAAGCGAGCTACGGCGTCTGGGTGCGCGGGTACGGGCTCGTGGATTCGCCGAAGGTGCAGGCCGCGCCTGGCAGGCTGTTGAACCTCACCGCCGTCGTGGCGCCAAGCCCGCGAGCCGCCGCGCAGTACTACCCGGCCAACTACTGGTGGTCCCTGCTGAAGGTACCCGACACGAGCGAGTTCCCGGGAACGGGGCCCAAGGGGAATGGCATTTCGGAAAACATCAAGAGCCAGGCCCAGTTCACGATGCGGCTGAGAACTGAAGGCTGCCTCGGGTGTCACCTGATGGGCGGCAGCGCCACGCGCGAAATTCCCGCGAGCCTCGGGGTGTTCCCGTCCTCGGTGGCCGCGTGGGAGCGGCGGATCCTCTCGGGACAAGCGGGCGCCGGCATGATGACCCAGGTGAACAATCTCGGTCGGCCGCGGGTGATGGCGATGCTGGCGGACTGGACGGATCGGGTGGCCGCCGGCGAGCTGCCTCCGACGCCGCCCCGGCCCCAGGGTGTCGAGCGGAGCGTCGTGGTCAGCATGTGGGACTGGGCCGACCCGAAGGCCTTCTTGCACGATGAGATCGCGACCGACAAGCGGAATCCACGCGTGAATGCCAACGGACCCGTATACGGGTCCCTCGAGCTATCGAACGACTATCTGCCCGTCGTCGATCCCCGGAGCCACACGGCCAGTCGGCTTCCGTTGGAGGTTCGCGATCCGAACACCCCGAGGGTGCCGGAGCTCATGGCGGCTCCCTCGCCCTACTTCGAAAGCGAGCCGCAGTGGATCGCCCGAACCAGCGCGCACAGCTTTGCGATGGATGGACAAGGGCGCGTCTGGACCGCGCAGAAGATCCGGCCGAACCGGACTCCGGCGTTTTGTCAGGCGGGGTCGAGCCACCCGTCGGCGGCCGCGTTTCCCATCAACGAGAGCGGCAGGCAGGTCTCGGTCTACGACCCCAGGACGAAGAAATTCACCCTCATCGACCTGTGCTTTGCCACGCATCATCTGCAGTTTGCCGAGGACGCCAACGACACCCTGTGGTTCTGCAGCGGCGGCGGCGAGGTCGTGGGCTGGTTGAACACGAAGCTGTTCGACCAGACCAAGGACGAGGCGAAAGCCCAGGGGTGGACGGCATTCGTCCTCGACACCAACGGGAATGGCCGGCGCGACGCGTATGTCGAGCCCGATCAGCCCGTCGATCCCACCAAGGACAAGCGCATCATCAGCCCCTATTACGCCGTCATCCCGAGTCCGGTCGATGGGTCGATCTGGGGGGCGGTCCTCGGGTTCCCTGGTTCCATCGTCCGGCTGAACCCCGGGCCGAATCCCCCGGCGACGGCGCTCGCGGAGATCTACGAGCTGCCGTATGGGAACGCGAAGGCGCCGGTGCAGGGGTACTCGCCGCGCGGGATCGACATTGATAGAAACGGTGTTGTGTGGACGGGCGTGTCGAGCGGGCATCTGGCCAGCTTCGATCGACGCAAGTGCACAGGTCCCCTGAACGGGCCAACGGCAACAGGACAGCACTGCCCGGAGGGCTGGACGTTCTATCCGCTCCCTGGCCCGCAGTTCAAGGGCGTCGCGGACGCAGGAAGCGCCGACAGCGGGTATTACAACTGGGTCGATCAGTTCAACACGCTGGGCCTGGGTGCGAACGTGCCGATGGCGCCGGTCTCCGAGGCGCTCGTCGCGCTGTCGCCCGAGACGAAGCAGTTCACGACGCTCCGCGTGCCCTACCCGCAGGGCTTCTACGCGAAGCTGCTCGACGGCCGCATCGACGACCCGAATGCCGGCTGGAAGGGCCGGGGCGTCTGGTCCACCTACGCCACCCGAGCCATCTTTCACTCAGAGGGCGGCAAAGGGGTGACGAGCAAGCTGGTGAAGTTCCAGGTGCGCCCGGACCCGCTCGCCAAGTAAGCCACCCAGACCACGCCTGTACGTAGGGCGGGTCCGCGGAGCGAAGGAAGGGCGGCCCCGCCGCGTTATTCCGGTAAACGTTGGAGATCCGCAATCCCCGCGAGGCTCGCCGCATCCACAGCGGCTGCGGGCACAATGGCGCGCGGCGGGTAGGCTGCCGGGGGCAGCGGCTTGGTCGCGTCGATGACCGTCGCCGTGATCATCCGCGGCGTGCGAGTGCCGTCCTGGTGATACTCCCACCCGACCGGCAGCAAGCCGCCCGGCCCTGACCAGCGCGGGATGACGAGCAGATCGCGCGCGGCGTCGAAGCGCGTCCCGATGGCCCACATCACCTCGCCGTCGTTGAACACGTTGATGTCGTCATCGACGACGACGATCATTTTGAGGTTTTCGGGCTCGGTGTTGAGCGCGGCGAAAGCCGCCTTCTTCACTTCGGCGTCGCGCGTCTTCGTGATCGACAGATAGCAGTGCATCCGGCTGTGCGCCGGCACGTTCACCGCGCGCAGACCCGGAACGATCGCCTTCACGTTCCTGTAGATGCTCCCCATCCGCGGGACGCTTCCGAGCACGAGGTGCTCGCGGTTCGCGGAGAAGACGTCGTAGTAGATTGGCTTCCGCCGCATGGTGATCGTCTTCACGCGGATGACGGGCTTCGGCCCCTCGGCCGTGTAGTGGCCCGGCCATTCACCGAACGGTCCTTCGTGCCGGCGCTCATGCGGGATCACTTCCCCTTCGATCACGATTTCCGCGCGCGCAGGCACCGGGACGTCGCACGTCTCGGCGCGCGTCACCTCCACGGCCTCGCCCAGCAGCCCGCCGGCGGCGTCGAACTCGCCGCCGATGCCGGGCAGGCGACTGACCGCGCCCATGACGACCGCTGGATGGTGGCCGATTGCAATCGCGATAGGCGCGGGCTGCCCGCGCTCCTCGTAGCGCCGGTAGATGTAGTTGCCGTGATGCCCGTCGATGAACCAGACCCCCAGCTCGTTGCGGCTGTACACCTGATGCCGGTACAGGCCGGCGTTCACCGTCCCCGACTCGGGGTCGCGCATGATGCCGATGCCGCTCGTGATGAAGGGCCCGCCGTCGAGCTCGTTGTGCGTGAGGAGCGGCAGCTTCCCAAGATCGACCTGGTCGCCGGTCCACACCTGTTCCTTCACGGGCGCGGCCTCGCGCGGCACCTCGCGCGCCGCAATGGGCTTCGTCATCCGCTCGCCGAACGCCGGCACCATCTCCTGGAGCGTCGTCTCGAGCGCCACGGCCAGGCGCTCGTAGGTGGCGGTGAGGTTCAGCACGAGCGGAATCGAGCTGCCGCCGATGTTGTCGAAATAGAGCGCGGGGTACTGATTGTCGCGAGCGAGGCGCTCCGCAATCGCCGTCGCACCGAAGCGCGGGTCAACCGGCCCGGAGACGCGCTTCACCTCGCCGGGACGCGCCGCGATGAGGTCGCGGATGAACGATCGCAGATCTTTCGGCATGGCTACGCCAGCTTCTCCTCGGCCGGCATCGTGTCGGTCACGAGATCCTTGATGACCGGCCGCTTCGGCAGCGGCCCGACGGTCACGTCCGCCGGCGTGAGCCGCGCCGTGCACATGTACTCGACCCGGCCGTCGACGAGCGCCATGCACGTGTGGCAGGCGTTCGCGTTGATGCAGCTGTAGCGGATTGCGAGGCTCGAATCGACGTGCGCGCGGATCCAGCGCAGCGCGTCGAGCACCGACATCCCCTCTTCGAAGGGCACGTCGTAGCGCTCGAAGCGGCCGTCCTCGGCCCCGCCCCGCCAGACACGTAATTGTGTGGTCATACCGGTTCGTAGGACGCGGCTTTACGCCGCGCCAGGCGGGCCGTAAAGGCCCGCCCTACGCGACGAAACAGATTCGTGAACCACCGGCGCCCAGCGGCTCGTCATCGCGCCGCCCTGGAGCGAGAGGAGCTGATTCCTTTCGAATGCCGGCGCCATCTGCGGCGCGTCGAGGCGCTGATGCGCGCCGCGGCTCTCGGTGCGCTGGAGCGCCGAGACCACCACCGCTTCGGCGGTCCAGAGCATCGCCCTCAGCTCGTACCAGTCCTGGACGTCGAGATTGAAGACGTCGCCGTCGGCGATCGTCAGCTCCGGCAACTCGCGCCGGAGCGCGAGAATTCTTGCCAGCGCGCGCTCGAGCCCCTCGCCGGATCGGAACGGCCCCGCGTGCTCCCACATGACGTCCTGCAGCTCGGCCTGCACCACCCCGGGTGTGCGGCCGTGCCCCTTCCGCGCACGCAGATCGGCGATCCCGGCGCGCGCGCGTTCCGCATACGCCGGCGACCATCCGGGATCGGGGTCGCCCGCCGCCTGGGCTGCAACGTGGCCGGCGCGCTCCCCAAACACCATCGCCTCGCTGATCGCGTTGCCCGACAGCCGATTCGCGCCGCCGGGGCCGCCAACCGCCTCGCCCGCGGCGAACAACCCGGCAATGCGCGTCTCGAGCCGCTCGTCCACCGCGATGCCGCCCATGTGGTAGTGCGCGGTCGGCGCCACCTCCACCGGCATGCGCGTCAGATCGATCCCGTTGACGAGCAGCCGATCGATCACCGGCCCGAACGCCCCGCGCAGCGTGGCCTCCGGCAGGTGGCGGAAATCGAGATAGACGCCGCCGTGCGGGGATCCGCGCCCGGCCTCGACCTCTTTGAGGATGGCGAACGACGCGAGGTCGCGCGGCGCCGTGTACCGTCCCTCGTCCTCGCCGCCGTAGCGATGGATGAACTCCTCGAACTGGCCGTTCAGGAGCTTGCCGCCCAGCTTGTAGCGGAACGGATCCCACATGATCGGATCCATCCCGACCAGCCGCGGCGCAAGGTGCGCGATCGGAAAGAACTGGACGAACTCCATGTCGACCAGTTCCGCACCCGCGTCGAGCGCCAGCCAGTACGCCTCGCCGCCCATGTTGGTCGACGCGCTGTTGCGGCGGAAGATTTTCGTCAGCCCGCCCGCGGCCAGAATCACCGCGCGGGCGGCCACCGTCACCAGCGATCCGGCTGACAGATCCAGCGCCACGACGCCGCGCACACGCCCATCTCCCACACACACCTCGAGGGCCGCCACGTTGCTCACGCGTCGAACGCGATCCGTCGTCGACACCTGATGGCGGAGCGTTGCCGCGACCGCCGGCCCCGTGCTGAGGAAGTCGACATAGCAGCAGCGCCGGCGCCGGTGGCCGGGCGCGGTCACCTGCTTGATGTGGCCGGCCTCGCGCGCCCAGCGGGTGCCCCAGCGCTCCATCTCGAGAATCCGCTCGGGCGCACGCTCGCACAACATCCGCGACAGCGGCTCGCTGCAGATGCCGCGTCCGGCGTCGAGCGTGTCCTCCAGGTGCAGCGACCAGTCGTCCGGTTCCTCGTGGCCGATCGCCGCGGCCACCGTCATCTGCGCCATGATCGTGGCGCCGCCGCGGCCAACCAGCCCCTTGTCGAGGAGCAGCACCGAGCGCCCCTCGCGCGCCGCGGCAACGGCCGCATACATGCCGGCGCCGCCCGCGCCGACGACGAGGACGTCGGTCGAGAGATGCGTTGGGGTCACTGCGTCTGCCACCACGCCAGGAACTCGACGAGCCTGCCGACCATGTAGTCGTGGTACTGCTTGCCGGTCTCAGCCGACGCCGCGCGGTTCGAGGAGAACTGACCGGTTGGCGCGTAGCGCTTCTGCTCACCCGAGGTCCACGGCTGATCCACGGTATCGCGACCGCCGCCGCCGAACAGGTCGTTCGTGCCAAAGGGACCGAGCAGTCCGTCGAAATCGCACGCCGCGTCCGAGAATTTCTCCGTCCTGATGGTCTGCGGGAACTTGTACAACACCTGCGAGACCTCGAGCTCGCCCGCGTGGTGCTCGGGCGCGTGTTTGAGGCTGCCCGCGATGCCACGCGCCAGATACATCGGGTCGGCCACCGCGGTCCGCACGCCCGGCAGCTCGAACTCGCGGATGTTGCGCGCGGCGCTCGTCAGCGCGGCGAGATTCGTCCACTTGTGGCCGTTGATGAGCAGGATGCGCGTGAAGCCGTGGCGCGCCAGCGATCGCACGATGTCGTAGACGACCTCGATCAGCGTCTCGGTGCGGAGCGAGATCGTGCCCGCGAAGCCGAGATGGTGGCTCGAGTCGCCGTACCAGACCGGCGGCGCCGACAGCACGCCCGCCTTCCGTGCGGCGTCTTCGGCGAGCGCGATCGCCACGTAGCTGTCGAGGCCGAGCGGTCCCGCGGGGCCGTGCTGCTCGGTCGTGCCGAAGGGCACGAGGATCGTGTCGCGCTCACGGAGGTAGGCCGCCACCTCCTCCCACGTCAGCTCCTGCAGCCAGACGGAGGGCAGCTTGCCGGGATCCGGGATCCGGGACCCGGGATCCGGAGGTGGTGCTTTCGTCGCCATTACGGGGCGATCAGCGTGGCGTGGTCGCTGCCGCCCTCGGTGAGGCCGCGCG
>CAZGLC010000257.1:0-6723 GCA_964526235.1 uncultured Bifidobacteriaceae bacterium | reverse complement strand
TGCTCAAGGCGCTCGACAAGCCGCCGCGGAAGCCGCGGGGGCGGCCGAAGGTCAAACTCTAAGTAATTCGTTCGGCCCGTTCGGACGTTCGGAACGTTCGGATCGTTCCACTCGTTCGGATCGTTCGGACCGTTCGAACGGTGAGGTTAGTTAGGTTCAATGACAGCCGCGAGCGCGACGCGTTGCTGCCGCCGGCTCGGGTAAAGGAAGTACCCGCGGAACGGTGGACACCATCTTCGAGCACCCGCATGAGGGCGCCACTGCTGGCGAGGCGCGGCGCTGCGTGCTCCTCGGCCCAAGGAGTTTGGCCTGCCGCTCGCGATTCGGACCGACAATGGCTGCCCCTTCGCCGCCCCGACCGCGCTCTATCGCCTCAGCAAGTTGTCCGTGTGGTGGCTCCGCCTCGGCATTTATCTCGAGCGCATCGCGCCCGGCCAGCCGCAACAGAACGGCCGGCATGAGCGGATGCATTTGACGCTGAAGCGCGCGGCGACGAAACCGGCCGGCCGCGCATGTCCTCCAGCAACAGGCTCGCTTCGATAGCTTCATCGACCAGTACAATCACGAGCGGCTGCACCAGGCGCTTGCCATGAAAGTGGCGGCGGATCTCTACGCACGCTCGTCACGGGTCTATCGCGGCCTCGACGAGCTCACCTATCCCCTTCGACGACGCCACGATTACCGTCATGCATTGTGGGCGGATCTGTTTCAAAGGACGGAAAGTGAACCTCAGTCACGCCTGCGCGGGCCAGAATGTGGGCGTTACCCAGGTCGGCGACCGCATCTGGCTCGTCACCTTCATGCAGTACGACCTGGGCTACTTCGGCGCTGAGATGTGCAGGCTCGACCTCGAACCGATCGACAATCCATTCGGCGGCCCAATAGTGTTACCTATGTGCCCGGGCCGGAATGAACTGTTGACCCGTGTAAGTTCTCAGGGCGCCGGTAACGCTCCGGCTCTCGTCTTCGCCAGGAGGCGGCGCAGTCGAGGTAAATCGCCATAGGGATCTGTGCGACGCGGCGCCGGGTGCCTCAGTCCGGCAGCTCCGCCTGCGTCGGTTCCGGCAGCCAGAAGCTGGCCACGACACCGATGACATAGGCGGCGGTTCCAACCAGCGCCGACGCATACGCAAGTCTGATGGGAACAGTGCCGCCCGGCATCACGTTCACGAGCTGCACCGTGACGAGGGCGGCACACGTGCCGATCATCCGACCGCCGACGTTGGCGGCGAAGCTCTCGCCGGTGCCGCGCAGGTGCGTCGGATAGACACGCGGCAGGTAGTTCCCCCAGAAGCTGAACTGCGCGATTGTCGCCATTCCCACGAGGAAGATACCCCATTGCGCCAGCTCGAGCCCGACCGCCGGCGTGAGGACAAAAACCAGCGGCACGAGAACTAATCCCGGCAGTTGGAAGAGGTACAGCAGGCGGCGCCGGGCGATGATCACCGCGGCAAGAAACGCGAGCAGGATCCGGCCCGCCAGACCGCCGAATTCCTGAAAGCTTTGTACGCCGCTGATCGTCTGCTCCTGCGCCGTGCGCTCCAGAGTCTGGACCTCCTGGAGGCCCGGGACGATGCGCGGCATCTGCTGGATGGCGCCAAACGCCGCGGCATACGCGCAGGCCCTCATCACTGTGGTGACAATCGTCGTCCGGCGGAACTCCGGCGTGAAGAGCGCGGCGAAGCTCGGGCGCTTCAGCGTCCCGGCGTGCTTCTTTTCCCGCCACGTCGGCGACTCCGGGAGGAACGGACGGATGATCATCAGCGGAATCGCGGGAATGACTCCCGAGATGAGCGTATACCGCCACGCTTCGTGGCCGCCACGCACGAGCGGCAGCGCGTCGGCGTTGGTCACAATCAGATAGTACGCACCCGTGACCATCAGGCCGTCGATCGATCCGAACGCCTGCGTGTAGCCGATGACCCGCTCGCGCTGCTTTGGATCGGTGAAGAGTTCGGCAAGCCAGGCCACCGCGGCGACGAACTCCACGCAGACGCCGATGAAAGTACAACAGCGCCAGAAGAGCAGCCATTCGACCGATGTGGAAAAGCCCGCGGCCAGCGCAGAGAATCCGTACAGCAGAATGCTCCAGACGAGCACCCGCCGCCGGCCGAACAGGTCGGTCAGGTATCCGCCGAGCAGTCCGAAGATGCCGCCAGCGACGGCAGGCACGTACTGCATCGTGCCGACCCACGCGTTCACCTCAAGGCTGTTGGGAGCGACGCCGAGCAGGTCCGCCAGCGCCGGCCGCACGATGAGCGGCAACATCAGCAGTTCGTATGAATCGAAGGCGAACCCCAACGCCGCAATGATGCAAATGAGCCACTGCAGGGATGTCAGGCCTGCTGCTACGTGGGTCCGCGCAGTGGTTGTCGCTCCCGGGATCATGGGTCCTCCGCCGCTCTGGGTCGCATGTGATGAGCGGGGGATTATACTGCACGGACTCAGCCATGCAGATGTCCGACTCCTCGTCATTCGCCGCCTCGCCTGCCGCGGTGCAGACCGCCCGCGATGCGCTCGACGCCTGGGTCTGCGAGATCGTCGACTGGCACTTCGATCCGGCCACCGGCTGCCCGTTCTGGCTCGAACGCGCGAAGACGCTGGGATGGGATCCGCGACGCGAAGTGCGGCGCTTCGAGGACCTGCGCCGGTTCGGTCCGTTCGAAGACGAGTGGCTCAGGGGCGGGCCCGTCGAGCGCTGGGTTCCGCGCGGTCTTCGCGGCAAGCCGGTCTATGTGTTCGAAACCGGCGGAACGACCGGGATTCCGAAAACGCGCATCGCGTGCGACGATTTTCGGACCGACTACGAGCTGTTCAGCGCCACGTTGCCCGATGAGCGCTTCCCGAAGGGGTCCAACTGGCTCATGCTCGGGCCGTCGGGCCCTCGCCGCCTCCGACTCTCAGTCGAGCATCTCGCACAGTACCGCGGCGGCATCTGTTTCTGCGTCGACCTCGATCCACGCTGGGTGATCAAGCTGATCCAGAAGGGATGGAGTGAGCACCTGGAGGCGTACAAGAATCACGTCATCGACCAGGCAGTGACCATCCTCGGCGCCAACCACGAAATCCGCTGCATGTTTACAACGCCCAAACTGCTCGAGGCTTTGGCGCTTCGGCTCGAGTCGATGGGCACGACAATCCGCAAGGCGGGTATCACCGGCATCTTCTCCGGCGGGACGGAGTTCACGCCGCAGTGGAATCGCTTCGCACACGAGGAGCTGCTCGATGGCGCGTACATGACGCCCACGTACGGCAACACGCTGATGGGCCTCGCCGCCAGCGCCCCGAGCGGCCCGCATAACAACTACAAGATTGCGTACTATGCGCCTCAGCCCCGCGCCCTGATCCAAGTGGTCGATTTCGACGATCCCGAACGCATCGTCGAGTACGGTGAGACCGGCCGCGTGCGGCTGACCACGCTGACGAGGGAGTTTTTCGTGCCGGGCTTCCTCGAGCGCGACGAAGGGGAGCGGGAGGCACCGTTCGAGCGCTACCCGTGGGACGGCGTCAGCGGAGTGCGGCCGTTCCGCGGCGTTGCGGCGACAACGACCGTGGGAGTGTATTAACGTCAACTCCCTACTCCTCATCATCAACTCCCAAGCTGCAGCTCGGAGTTGGGAGTTGGGAGTTGGGAGTTGTGGGAGTGAGGAGTTGGAGGTTGGGAGTTGAGGATGATTCATCTTCCAGTCATACGGTGGGGCGAACCATACGCGAGCATTGATGTTGACGAGGTGACGCACTTCGTGACGGGCGAGCCGGTCGCGCGGGTCAGCCGCGCCAATGGCGGCCTGATCCAGCGCGACATGCGGAAGGCGCAGCGCGCGCGCGACGCACTGTGGCAGATTCCGATCGACGAGCTGATCGCGCGCGTCGGCCGCGCTGGCGAACTGTACCTGTCGGCGAAGCTGCCGATGGGGGACGGCACGCAGTCGGCCGACGAGTTCGTCCGCGCCCAGTCTGCGAGCACGGGGCTGCCCGAGCGGATGTGCCGCGCGAACATGAAAAAGAACGCCTTCGTGCTCGCCGAGATGCGGAACATCCTCACGTCGCTCACGCGCGGCCTCGCCTTCGACGTGCTGACGATGGGCCACGGGGAAGAACGGCAGGTGCCGATCAGCTAACAGGCGCAAAGCCCGGTCCTGGGCCTGGTTCTTCCGTCGAACTCACCGGGCGTACACACCCTCTGGCTGCCGATCATTCCACTGCAGCTGGGCCTCGTGCTGAAGCCAGGACCGCAGGAGCCCTGGACGCCGTACCGCATGACCGCCGCCTTCATCGAAGCGGGCATCCCGCGCGAAGCGATTTCCATCTATCCAGGCGCGGGCGATATCGGCGCCGCCGTGCTCGAGAGCTGCGCGCGCAGTCTGATCTTTGGCGGCACACCGACGGTGGAGCGGTACCGTGGGAACCCGCGCGTCCAGGCGCACGGGCCCGGGTTCTCAAAGATCGTGCTCGGTGATGACCAGGTGGACAACTGGGAGCGTTACCTGGATGTGATGGTGGAAAGCGTCTTCGTCAACAGCGGCAGGAGCTGCATCAACTGCTCGGGAATCTGGGCGAGCCGCCATACGCGCGACGTGGCGGATGCGCTCGCGCGCCGTCTCGCCGAGGTGCGGCCGCTGCCGCCCGAGCACCCCGAGGCCGGACTGGCCGCCTTCACGATGCCTGGATCCGCGGACGCGATTTCACAGGCGATCGACATCGACCTAAAGGCGCCCGGTGTCACGGATATGACCGCGAAATACCGGCCGGGCGAGCGCGTCGTCACGCAAGGGCGTGCCGATTACCTCCTGCCGACAGTAGTGCACTGCGCATCGCCCGACGCCGCAATCGCGAAGAAGGAGTACATGTTCCCGTTTGTCACGGTAGTGGAATGCCCGGAATCGCAGATGCTCGACGCGATCGGGTCCACGCTCGTCTGCAGCGGAATCACCTGCAACGACCGATTCCGGCGGCAACTGCTCGACGCGGTCCACATCGACCGTCTGAATCTCGGACCGGTGCCGACCACGCAGCTCAACTGGCTTCAGCCGCACGAGGGGAACATCGTCGAGTTCCTGTTCCGCGCACGCGCGTTCCAGTCCGCTCCCCTGCGGAATTGAGGCGGATCCGTCAGGCGGCGGGCCGATAGTACAGTACGAGCGCGGCGCCAACCGAGGCGAGCGCACATCCGACGAATAAGAGCGGATTGATGGCGGTCTTCGGTGGATGAATCGTCATCGACACGAGCACGTTGACGACCGGCGCACCGCCGAAGACGAGCGGCATGACGTACACCGGCAGGCCGCCGAATCTAAACGCCCAGATGATGCAGGCCGCGCCCGCAGCCCCGAGCGCCCCAGCAATCGTGGCGAGCACAATCCCGGAGGTGTCGAAACCGGACAGCATCCCCTGTGCACTCAGACCGACGAGGGGAACGATCACGCCGATCAGGAAGTACGCCACTCCGACGCAGAGCAGTGCCTTCAGTGGATTCCCAAGCCGCGTCTGACCCTGGTGCAGGAGCGCGCCGTATGCGCCCCAGGACAACACCGCCCCCGCGACAAAAATCACCCAACCCATGCGTTTCCGCCTCGTTTGTGTAGTCATGTGTGCGGTTGAAAATGCAGCGAGCCGGTGGAAGTGGCTGCCGCGTGGGCAGCCAGTATAATGCGGAGCGTCTCCTACAGACGCTCAGGATGCGTTGGTTTGACGCCGGCGGCGGTTACAGTGGACGGACTCATGACGGATGTTGTGCCTCTTCGCGTGGAGGAGGATCAGACCGAGGTCGGCAGCTACTTCGTCGCAACATATCCCCCGTTCTCGATATGGACCGGCGGTGCCGTTGAGCGCGATGCGAAGCCGGCGCTGAACGCGGCTCCTGCTCCCGGGGTCCCCCTCGGGATGTATCTGCACATCCCGTTTTGCCGCAAGCGGTGCCACTTCTGCTATTTCCGCGTCTATACGGACAAGAACGCCCAGGAAATCGCCGACTATCTCGACCTGCTCGCGCTGGAATGGGAGCAGTACGTGCGATTGCCCGCCGTGGCCGGCCGGCCGTTGAACTTCGTCTATTTCGGCGGTGGCACTCCGTCCTTCTTGTCGACGCGCCAGCTCGAGACCCTCGTCACGCGCCTGAATGCCGCCGTGCCGTGGCGCGATGCGGAGGAGGTAACGTTCGAATGCGAGCCGGGCACCCTGACCGAAGGCAAATTGGCGGCGATCCGGCAGATGGGGGTGACGCGACTCAGCCTCGGCGTCGAAAACTTCGACGATCGCATCCTGCAGCGGAACGGCCGCGCGCACCAATCACCCGAGATCTTCCGTGCGTACGAACAGGCGCGCGCGCTCGGTTTCCCGCAGATCAACATCGACTTGATCGCCGGGATGCTCGGTGAGACCGACGAGAACTGGCAGGCGTGCATCCGCCAGACCATCGAGCTCGATCCCGACAGCGTGACGATCTACCAGATGGAGCTGCCGTTCAATACCGCCATCAGCGGCGACTTGCTGAAGGGTTCGGGCCGGTTCAACGAACCGGTCGCCGGCTGGTCCACGAAACGCCGGTGGGTGCAGGAGGTATTCGAGGCGCTCGAGGCGGCCGGTTATCACGTTGGCAGCGCGTACACCGCGGTCAAAAACCCGTCGCGCACGCGTTTCGTCTACCGCGACCGTCTCTGGCAGGGCGCCTGTCAGCGCTCACCTGAAACCGCGTAAATCTGGACTTTCGTCGTCGTAGGGGTT
>CAZGLC010000256.1:3447-6747 GCA_964526235.1 uncultured Bifidobacteriaceae bacterium | reverse complement strand
CATCGAAGATGGTGGGCACGGCGCTGTCATCATAGCGCCCCGCTGCGGGGTTGCGTGCGCGCGGCGCCCGCAGTAGACTCCCCGCCGGCGGTGCAAACGATTCCGTCAACCGTATTCCGGCTCGGACGAGGAGGGCATGCACCCGCTGGCGCCGCCGTGCTGCCGCGCGCTGCAGTACGGTCCCGCCGCGTCGATGGTCGAGTTCGACTTCGACGTCACCCGTGCCGTCGCGAGCATCGTCGTCAACGGCGTGATGTTCCGCCAGCCCAACATTCGCTGGGTGACCGTGCACTCCGGCGGCGCGGTGCCGATGCTTGCCGGCCGTATGAACGACCGGATTCCAGCGGGAGCGCAGAAGTTTCTGCCGAACGGGCTGTACGCGGAGCTGCAGAAGTCGTACTACGACATCGCGCATGCGAGCAACCTGACGCCGCAGTTCGAGCAGATGCTGCTGCGCGGCAACGCCGAGCGGCTCTTCCCGCGGTTCAGGCTGTCATAGCTCGGATTTCACCCGGGAGTCCACATGCAGAACCGACGCGCGTTTCTGAAAACGGTCGCCGCTGCGGGTGCGGCGGCTATGGTGCCACGGGCACTGTCGGCCCAGGAGAAGGTCGTTAGGCTGAACGTCCGTGGCGGCGCCATCGACGTCCACCATCACTACGTGCCACCGAACGTCCAGGGAGGCGGCAACCTGCGCCGGTGGACGCCGGAGGTCGGGCTCGCCGAGATGGAGAAGTTCGGCATCGGCGTCGCGATCCTGTCGGCCTCGCAGAACGGCAACGTGTACTACGACGCCACGGAGAAGGGCCGTGCGGCCGTCCGCGGGGCCAACGAATATGCAGCGAGGCTGGTGCAGCAGTACCCGGGCAAGTTTGGCATGATGGGCACGCTGCCGCTCCCCGACGTCGAGGGGTCGCTGAAGGAGATCGCGTATGCCTACGACACGCTGACGGTAGACGCGATCAGCATCCACACGAACGACAACCAGGGCCGCTGGCCCGGCGATCCGCACTTCGAGCCGATGTGGCAGGAGCTCAACCGGCGCAACGCGATCGTGGTCGTGCACCCGATGGCGCCGCTGTGCTGCCGCTCTCTGCAGTACGGCCCCGCCGCATCGATGGTCGAGTTCGATTTCGACGTCACCCGTGCCGTCGCCAGCATCGTCGTCAACGGCGTGATGTTCCGCCACCCGAATATCCGATGGGTCACGGTGCACTCCGGGGGCGCCGTGCCGATGCTCGCGGGCCGCATGAACGATCGCATCCCGCCGGGCGCGGAGAAATACCTGCCCAACGGCCTGTACACCGAGCTGCGGAAGTGGCACTACGATATCGCGCATGCGAGCTTCCCGTGGCCGTTTGCCGCGATGAAAGCGTTCATGCCAGAGTCGCAGATCCTGTTCGGCACCGATTTCTCGCCGGAGCCGATCGAATCGACCGTCGACTACCTGCCCGAGCTGAACCTGACGCCGCAGTTCGAACAGATGCTGCTGCGCGGCAACGCCGAGCGGCTCTTCCCACGTTTCCGCGTATAGCGCGAGCGACGACTGTGCATGACGTCGTCGGCGACGTGTCGTTCACGCCGGTGGCCATTCCCGGCCATACGCCCGGTTCGCTCGGCTACATCTTGCCCGTACGGGACGGCGCGCAAACGCATACGGCCGGCCTGTTCGGCGGCAGCATCCTCATCCCGACCAAGATCCCTGACGAAGGACTGCAGCAGTACGTCCGACCACTTCGGCGCCGCCTCCCGCAGGGCGGGCATCGACGTCGAAATTCAGAACCACCCGCTCTACGACGGGTTCGAGCAGAAGCTGCAGCGCCTGCGCGCGCGGCGGCCCGGCGACCCGCATCCCTTCGTCGTCGGCCGCGACGCCTACCGGCGCTTTCTGACCGTGATGGCCGAGTGCACGCGCGCCCAGCGGGAGCGGCGCCGGGGTCTCTGACCGATTTTCACGCTGTCGGGACGCGCGGATCGACCTGAATCTCGCGCACGTTCCTCATCGCCTTTTTCCAGAGCTCCTGGAAGCCTTCCGCCAGATTCTCGGCGAGCTCGCGGTCCCGCACGAGCAATGATGCGAATCGGCTTTCCTTGACGAAGGGGTGATCCAGCGGCAGCACGACCGTCTCGTCGTCCACCACGTGGAACGGATGGCCCAGCTCTCCGGAGTACCGAACGCCCGTGACCTGAAATCGGTCGGCTCGTTCCCGCGCTATTTCGATGATCCGGCTGACGACACGCTCTGGAGGCAGCGCGGCAAACATCTTGGGGCGCGTCGGTTGGACCTGCACGAGGCCGAGTGCGGCCAGTTTCTCCATGGCCAGGTGGAGATCTATCTCGAGGTGGAGGACGTCGACGCGCTGCATGAGCAACTGACGAGAAAGGGCGTGGCGATCAGTGATCCGCTGAGGCTGCAGTGGTGGGGTGACCGGACGTTCAAAGTTCTCGATCCGAACGGGTACGAGATCTGGTTCTATACGCACGTCGCCGAGCCAAAGCCGCCCACGGGGGCAAAGCTCGTGTAATATCGCGCAGCGCGCTTGGGCAAGGGAAGAGGCCATGGCAGACATCGACGCGGCGCTCGCAGCGAGCAAGGAAGCGATTGATCAGCTCATCGTGATGGGCGAACGCACAGGCGTGGCGTGGACCGCACCCCGTGCGCCCGGCAAGTGGTCGCCCAGTCAGATCGTGGAGCACGTCGCCCGGTCCCTCGAAGAGTCGGCCAACATGGCAACGGGGCGGCCATCGAAGTTCCCGAGGTTGCCGCCGGTCCTTCACCTGATCGTCCGCACCCTCCTCTTCAAGCGAGTGCTGAAGAAGGCAGCCTTTCCGAAGGCGAAGACCAACAAGGCCATGGACCCTGCCAGCGGCCCCGCGACACCGGCCGAGGGACGCGCGCGTCTCGAGACGGCGCACAGGCAGCTCGAGGACACGTGCCGTCTGATCGCCTCGAGCGGCGAGCGCATGCGAACCACGATTTTCGGCGCTGTTCCCGTCGAGGACTACGTCCGCTTCATGGAGCTCCATACGCGGCACCACGGCAGGCAGATCGCCAGCCGTCGCTGAAGACGTCGGGGCTCATGATGGCGCCACGACCATGAGGAGCGCGGGCCGACTCGTGGCCGCTGCCGCGCTCAGCCTCGCGGCGGCGGCGTGCGGGGGCGAGGCGAGGCCCGCGTCACCGACCTCCTCGGGCGGAACCGCGGCCGTCCGTTTCGTCTACCGCGCGGCGACTGCGCCACGAATGGACCTGCCCCCATCGGCGCGCGAGTGCGTGCAAGGGGTCGGACGCACGCACAT
>CAZGLC010000256.1:0-3347 GCA_964526235.1 uncultured Bifidobacteriaceae bacterium | reverse complement strand
ACCGTGTTGTCCCAAGAGGCCCCACACGGAGTTGGTCCGGCCGGCCAAGGGTGGTTCGATGGGTGCACCCAGGATATACGCAGGAATGTTCCCCGCCGGGGACACCAGCGCGTCGAGATTCTCTTGGGCCATGCATTGCAGCACGACCTGCTGAGTGGCGAACCGGTCCTGGAAGATGGTCGCCAGATCGAGCGTCAGTGCGCTGTTCATCTCCTCGAGCGCCGCTTTCCGATCGATGAACCCCGCGTCCGGACGGATGTCGCGATAGTATTTCGACTTGTCGATCAGATCGCGGATGGACGTGATGTTTCCATCGCCGCGCTCGCGCAAGTACCGGGCCAGCATGTACTTGGTGAGCCCGGCATTGCCGGCCGGGCCGACGTGGCGGATCGTGGTCCCGGACGGCACGAGCGATGGATCGAAATACATGTCCACCAACGTGGAGATGTGGTCGGCCGACGCTTTCCCGTTGGCGTCCACCGGAAAGCGGTCCGGATAACGCTCGATGAACACCCGGTTGCGATACACCGGGAAATACCTATCGACGCAGGCCTGCAGCAGCGCGCCGCCCGGTCCCGGGTCGACGATCGTGGCGCCCAGCCGGCGCAGATCGCCGATGGCGCGCTCGGTGAGGTCGATGGCGTCGCCATCGGCTGCGTTGAACACCGCTCTGTCCATGTGCTCGCGGATCACGCCGATTCGAAGTCCGTTCAGCGATCGCTCGTTCGTGAAGCTGCGATAGGGCTCGGACGGCAGCCGGCCGATGCTGAACGCGGTCAGCTCGTCCCTTGGATCGTAGCCGGCGATCACCTCGAGCACGCGGGCGGCATCCTTCACCGTGCGGCACAGCGGTCCCACCCGCGTGTTCAGTGCCGCGCCGATCATGCCGTCGCGGCTGACCAGTTCCTGCGTCGGCGCGAGGCCGACCAGGCTGTTGTTCTTGGCGGGGTGATGGATGGAGCCGCCGGTTTCCTCGCCGATGGAGCACGTCGCCAGGTTTGCGGCCACCGATGCGCCGGAGCCGCCGCTGGAGGTGCCGGGACTCCGTTCCGTATCGTACGGGTTGCAGAACGGCCCGCCAAACGAGCTGCGCGAGTTCGGCGTTCCCATCTCGCCCAGGTTCGCCTTGGCAATCAGGATCGCACCCGCGTCTCTCAGGCGCTTGACGAAGGTTGCGTCGCGCGGCGGGCGATCGTTCGCATACGGAGCATCCATGCCCGACGTCGTGCGCATGTCGAAAGTGTCGTACTGATCCTTGATGGAGAGCACCACGCCATGGAGCGGGCCAACGAGCTGGCCCGTGGCTGCGAAGTAGGCGTCCTGCTGCGCGGCCACGTCGAGAGCATCGGGCATCGCCGGATCGGCATCCGCGCGATCGGTCATGCTTCGTGCTTTGCGCGGATCGAACCCCAGCATCTCTCGCTTGGCCGGTCGCAGATTCAACGTCATCAACGCGTTGAGCTGACGCGCATTCTTGATGGGCGTCATCGGTCCTGCCCCGAGCACGCCATCGGGCTGATTCACGCACGTGCCGTTGTACGCCTTGATGCGGCTGAGGTAGAGCTGCACCACCCGAGTCGATGTCAGCTCGCGTTCGAGGATCGCCTCTTGGATATCCTCGATCGTCGCTTCTTCGATCTGGAATCGTGCCGTCTGCGCCGAGGCCAGCGATGGCGTGAGCAGGATCAACGATGCCAATGCCAGTTGAGGACGCACAGGACCCTCCTTTTCTTCGCATCGCCGGCACGCCACGGAACATGTTGCAGAGCGATCGCGCCGTTCACTTCACGGAATATTTGGTGAACGCGCCTCCCGCCTGGTTGAGCGAGTTCGGCCCTTCCGCTGCGTAGACATTACCGTCCGCGTCGACGGCGACGCCTTCGCCAGCCGCCCCCTGGTACACGCGGTCTTCGCGCTCGAACGGCGGAACGAACGCGGTGATTCGATCCTCGTCGAGGGGACCGATGCGCACTCCGTTGCGCCAGTTCACGTGGTTCAACGGACCTGACTCCGAGTCGATCGCGTAGACCATGTTGTCCTTGATGAAGATCCCGCTGATGCGCCCGTACATGTAGCGCGACTCGAGGTACTTGCCCTCCTGGTCGAAAATCTCGAGCCGATGGTTGCCGCGATCCGCCACCCAGAGACGGCCCTTCGCATCGAACACCACCGCGTGCGGTGTCCGGAATTCCCCGTGTCGCACGCCGATCCCGCCCCAGGACTTGATGAAGGTCCCTTGGGGTGAGAACTTGCTGATCCGCGCCGTGGCGCCGCGTTTGATGCCCTCGGCGATGGCTGCGTTGGTGGTCATCCCCTGGCCGTCGTGCCCGTCGGAGACGTAGATGCTGCCGTCCGGCCCGACGACAACGTCGTTGGGCTGATTGAACTGGCCATCGGCGTTGCCCGGCTTGCCCGCGATGCCCAGGCTCAGAAGCTTCTCGCCCTTTGGACTGAACTTGTGGACTTGGTGCCCCTTGGTCCCGGCCTGGTTGCCCGCGAAGTCCGCAATCCACACGTTGCCCTGCGCGTCCACGTGGATGCCATGCGGCGTCACC
The DNA here is from genome assembly GCA_964526235.1 of uncultured Bifidobacteriaceae bacterium. GTDB lineage: Bacteria > Acidobacteriota > Vicinamibacteria > Vicinamibacterales > UBA2999 > MELF01. The sequence goes on along the minus strand of CAZGLC010000256.1, from coordinate 792 downwards.
ATCACGCCCTTGCCGAAGTTCGCGAGCACCGCGCCGGTGGCGCGATCGAACTTGAAGATCGGGTCGACGAGGTTGGTCTCGCACGTGACGCCGCCGCCCCCGGCTCCGCCAGCCGCCCCCGCGCCACAGCGCTCGTAGGCCCAGATGTGTCCGTCCTTCGGATCGATGTCGACACCGGCCGACGTGCCCCACGTCCGGCCCGCCGGAAGCTGACCCCAGTTGCGGGTCACCTTCGGTGCCGGGTTCGGCAGCCCCTCGCCCGTGATGGAATTCCCCATCTTCATGGCGCCCTGCGCCAATACCGTGTTCGCGCTGTTGCCCGAGTCGATCGAAGCCGTCAGAAGAAAGACGCCGCAGGCGCCGAACGTCGAGAGCACGATTCGCGGCGTGGACATGCCTACCTCCTCGTGAGTTCGAACAGAAAGAAAGTTACCTGGTGTATTTCCGGAGATTATTGGAATTCGCTTCCGCCCCGTAGACATTGCCACGTGCGTCAGCGGCCACGCCTTCGGTCGTCGCCGTCGGTTTATCCTGCGGCCCGGGAACCGGGATGAGCATCGTGACCTTGCCGTCTCGGGCGCTCCCGATCCGAATGCCCTTCCGGAAGCCAGGATTCACCTTCTGGTCCGACTGAGAGTCGGCGACAAGGATCGTGTCGTTGGCGTCGATGAAGATGCCGCTCGGGCGGCCAAACTGTTTCCACTCTTCCAGAAATCTCCCGTCCTGATCGAACATCTGAATGCGACTGTTGCCGCGGTCGCCAACGAACAGCCGCCCTTGTGAATCCATGGC
>CAZGLC010000255.1:0-6801 GCA_964526235.1 uncultured Bifidobacteriaceae bacterium | reverse complement strand
AACGTTCTTTCGGTGGACGGCGCCATTTCCCGGCTTCCGCTTGCACTCGGGCTTCCGCGCCCACCCTGCGATGCCTTCACGTGGGGCCATTCTACTGGCATCGTTCGCCCGGTCAAACTCAGTTGGTGCAGCGCGTTGGACGGACGGCGGCGTACTCGACCCGTGAATTGGTGCTGGCGTCATAGAGCGGGGATTCCCTGGATGGACCGCTGGCGCCAATGCTGGTTCGCACACGGTTGGGGTGGCCCCGGAGGATTACTCTGGTCGCCAAGGGCGGACTGATCTGGCGGCCCGTTACCGAACCACTGGCTCTCGGTGAGAACGTGGAAGTGTGAACGGGGTACACTCGCCCCATGAACCAGGTCATCGATTTCATCAACGTCAATCGCGATCGCTACGTCGAAGAGCTGAAGCAGTACCTCGCCATTCCCAGCATCAGCGCGCTGCCGCAGCACGCGGCCGACGTGCGGCGCGCCGCCGAGTGGACCGGCGATGCGCTGCGCGCGGCCGGCGTCCCCGACGTGCGCCTCATCGACACGCCCGGGAATCCCGTGGTCTACGGCGAGTGGCTCGGCGCGCCCGGCAAGCCGACGATGCTCTTCTACGGGCACTACGACGTGCAGCCGGTGGATCCCATCGAGCTCTGGACGACCCCGCCGTTCGAGGCCACGATCCGCGACGGCGAGATCTACGCGCGCGGCGCGGCCGACGACAAGGGCCAGGTGTTCATGCACATCAAGGCGGTCGAGGCCTACATGAAGAAGGGCGGCGCGCTGCCGCTCAACATGAAGTTCTTCATCGAGGGCGAGGAGGAAGTCGGCAGCGTTCACCTCGACGAGTTCATCCGCGCCCACAAGGGGCAGCTCGCCGCCGACGTCGTCGTCATCTCCGACTCGCCGATGTTCGACCGCGGCATCCCGTCGATCTGCTACGGCCTCCGCGGCCTCGTGTACTTCCAGCTCGACGTCCGCGGCACCAAAAGCGACCTGCACTCCGGATCCTTCGGCGGCGCGGTCGCGAACCCCGCGTTCGTGCTGGCGCAGATCCTCGCGCAAATGAAGGACCGCGGCGGGCGGGTGAAGATCCCCGGGTTCTACGACGAGGTGCGGCCGCTCGGCGAGGAGGAGCGGGCGGAATGGCGGAAGCTGCCGTTCAGCGAGACGCGCTACCGCAAGGAGCTCGGCGCGCCGCGCCTGTTCGGCGAGAAGGGCTATTCGACGCTCGAGCGCGTCTGGGCGCGGCCGACGTTCGAGGTCAACGGCCTGCTCTCAGGCTTCACGGGTGAAGGCGCGAAAACCGTGCTGCCGGCGGTCGCGATGGCGAAGGCGAGCATGCGGCTGGTGCCGGATCAGCTGCCCGACACGATCGCGACGCTCTTCGAGGCGTACGTCAGGAAGGTGTGTCCGCCGACCGTGGAGCTCAAGGTCACGCGCATGCACGGCGGGAAACCCTGGATGACCGAGTTCGACAACAAGTACGTGCGCGCCGCCGGCCGCGCCATTCAGCAGGGTTTCGGAAAGGCGCCGGTGTTCAATCGCGAGGGCGGGTCCATTCCGGTCGTCTCGACGTTTCAGGAAGAGCTGGGGTTGCCGAGCGTGCTGTTCGGCGTGGGGCTGCCCGACGAAAACGCCCACGCGCCGAACGAGAAGCTCGATCTCGGCAACTTCCACAACGGCATCATCGCGTCGGCGTATCTCTATCAGGAGATCGCGAATACCTAGATCAGAGCTGGATGCCGCGGACGCCCGGCTCGTTCCCTGGATTCGGCCGCCGAGGCCGAGGCGGCGGCCCACCCGCCGGAGGCCGCGCCGGCACCTGCGCGCCCGGCGTCTTGGTCAGGGTCTCCATGTACATGGCCCCTTCGGCGCCGCCCATCGTCCACTGTCCTACGAGTTTCTCGCCGTCGACCTTGTACACGACCACGGCCGGCGCGCCGCCGAAATAGCTCACGGCGAAGACGCCGCCGCTGTAGATGCCGACGCCCATGATCGCGCCGTCATCCATCGTCCAGCGGACGCGGAAGGTCTCTTTGACCTGGGAGATCTCGACGACCCCCTGGTACGCGCTGCCGTCCGGATTCTTCCCGTCGCACCGGTAGACGCCGGCCAAATCAGGCTGCGGCACCTGCGCGGCGGTCGATCCGATCATCGCCAGCGCGACCACGATCGCGCCCAGCAGGACAGTTCGATACATTGTCGACCTCCTCACAGTGTTCGCGGAGCCAATACAGGGCCGAGATGCCTACGGATGAGCGGAACGGGAACGGGCGTCAATTCAGCCCCGCGATCCGGCGGCGGAGTGTCTTGACGTGTTCCCAGATCTGCTGGTGTTCCTGGCGCGTCTCCTTGTCCATCTCGCCCATGCCGGTCAGCTTGAGATAGGTCTGGAGGTCCCGGAGGGCACCCGTCATGTCGTTGAGATGATAGGCCAGCAGGCCGCGGTCGCGGAGCTCGCTCAGCGCCGACGGCGTCATCGCGAGCAGGAGCTCTGTGGCGTCGCGCGCCTGCGGAAACGACCGCATGTGCACGTACGTCCGTTTCAGATTGAGCAGCATGCGGACGATGATCTGCGAGCGCGTCGCGGGGGCGAGCAGCGACGTGCTGAAGGCGACCTCCGCGCCGACGTGCTTCTGCAGCAGGCGCCGGCAGTCGCGCTCCGACAGCAGCGCGCCCGCGTGAAACGGGTCGACGATGACGCACCCGGCTATCTTGGTCATGTCCGCGGGCAGCCGCACGAGGAAATGGCCCGGAAAGTTCACGCCCTCCACCTGGAGGCCGGCCCGGCGCCCCACCTCGATGTAGACGAGCGACAGTGTAATCGGAATCCCGGTGCGGCGATCCAGAACTTCGTTGAGGCAGCTGTTGCGGGGATCTTCGTACCGGTCGCGGTTGCCGACGTACCGCTCGTCCTCGAAGAGATACCGGTTCAGGCCCGTGATCGCCGCACGCGGCGAGCGGTCGCCGGTCTCGTCCAGATGCCGTTCGATCCGGAGCCGCGCCGCCTCGCCCATGGCATCGAGCTGATCGAGGTAGGCCGCTCCTTCGAGCCGCGGGTACTCGATTCGCGCGATGACGAGCGCCGCCTGCGCGAGCGCCGTGCCGGGCGCGTTCGAGGCCGCGAGCAGTTCGTCGACCAGCTCTTTATGCATCTCGCGTCGAGCCGACCAGCCGGTTGAGCGCCTGGATCGTGAGATCCTGCAGCCCGCCCACCACGAGTTCCGCTCCCGGCAGCTCGCCGGCGGGATAGCTGGTTGTGAGCCCTACACAGCGTAACCCGGCACCGTGCGCCGATTCGAGCCCCCAGCGCGAGTCTTCGATGGCGACCGAGCGGCGCGCTTCGAGGCCGCGCCCCGCGTGGCGGCACAGGCGCTCGAACGCGAGGACATAGGGCGCTGGCGACGGCTTGTTCTCGGGTGTGTCACCCGCGGCGACGATCACGGAAAAGAAGCGCGCAAGATCCGCCGCCTCGAGCATCGTCAGAATCTCGTGCCGCAGCGCCCCGGACGCGATGGCGAGCGGCACCTCCGCCGCCGCGGCGCGAATGAACGCCGCGGCGCCAGGAAAAATGACATCGCCGCCATGCAGCAGCTCCTGGAGCACGGCCGCCTTGCGCGCGACGAGCGCCTCGACCTGCGCGTCGGTCATCGCGACGTTCCGGTCGCGCGCCAGCGCCCGGACGAGCCCCACGTCGTCGTAGCCCAGATACCGCGCGTAGTACTCCTCGGCGTCGAGCGGCAGGCCGTCGGCGTCGAGCGTCCGCTGAAAGGCGCGCAGGTGCAGCGGCTCGCTGTCGGCAATCACTCCGTCGAAGTCGAAGACGATGGCCTGGAGCGCGGACGTCATGCGCCGGGCGCTTGTTCGCCGGCGCGGATCGCGATGTTCAGCCGGTTCGAGGGGGGCGGAAACGGGCACTCGTACGTCGCGTTGTACGCGCAGTACGGGTTGTAGGCGCGGTTGAAATCGATCGTGTAGTAGCCGGTGCTCGTCGGAGGGATGTCGAGGTACCGGCCGGCGGTGTAGGTCTCGGTGCCGGTGGTCAGGTCGGCAAACGGGACAAAGAGGCTCGTGATCCGCTGCGTGCCCTCGGGGACGAACGCGCCGAGGCTGCGCGGGTCACCCTGGAGGGTGAACTCGAGCGTGCCGACGAGCTGCATGCGGCGCAGCGTGCCGGTGGAGGTCGGCATCTCGAATGCCGGGCGCTCGTCGGCCAGCTTCAGCACGGCCGGGACGGCGTAGTTCGGATCGATGGGGAAGTAGCGCAGCGGCAGCAGCGCGTCACGCTTTTCCTTCGGGACGGGCGAGTCGGACGCCTCATGGAACTGCTGATCCTTGTCGTCACGCGCCTCGGTCAGCTCGCCGATGTACTCGCTGTCGTCCGGCGCCGACGGTCCCGAGGTGCACGCCACGAGCCACAGAGACACAGAGACACAGAGACCAATACACTTCAAACCCCCGCCTCTGTGTCGCCGTGTCTCTGCGGCCCGTGAGAACATCATCATCCAAGAATATACCGCCCCTGCGCGACGACCGCGTCGGCGAGGCGGCGCCGGAGCGCGACCGTGTTGACCGGCGACGGCTTGAGCACGCGGCGCAGCGCGGCGAGAAGCGTCCGCAGCGTGTCGCCCTCGGCCATCGCGGCGAGCGCGCTGCGCGCCGCCTGCTCGACCCGCAGCGCCGCGTCGTGGACGAACGCGGCGGCGGCGGCGCGGTGCAGATCCGCGCGGTCGTGTCCGGCGGCCGCCCGCGCGCGCAGCACGGCGCTTTCGGCGGCGAAGGTGTCGATCAGGATGTCGGCCGTGTAGCTCAGCACCTCCTGCTCGTCGGTCAGCTTCTGGCCGTAGGTCTGCATCGCCGTGCCGAGCACGATGAGCGCCACCTTCTTGAACGCGGCAACCGTGCGCCCTTCCTCCTCGAGCACGGCCCCCTCGTCGCCGCGCGCGGCGGCGGCCGGCGCCGAGAGGAGCTCCTCCTGCAGCGCCTTGGCGGCGGCCACGAGCGGCAGGTCGCCTTTGAGGCCGCGGCGCACCAGCATGCCGGGAATCAGCAGCCGGTTGATTTCGTTCGTGCCCTCGAAGATCCGGTTCACGCGCGCGTCGCGGTAGAAGCGCTCGGCGCTGTAGTCCTTCACGAAGCCGTTGCCGCCGTGGATCTGGACGTTCTCGTCGAGCACGTAGTCGAGCGCTTCGGTGCCGCCGACCTTGATGATCGACGCCTCGATAGCGAACTCCTCGACCGCCTGCGCCACGGCAAGGCCGTCCGCGTCCGCGGACGGCCCAGCCAGTGCTGGCCCGTCGGGTCGCGCAGCGACCCGACCTTCGGCGCCGGTCGCGGCGAGATGCGCGTCGATCAATCCCGCCGTCCGGTACGCGACGCTTTCCATCGCGTAGGTCCGCGCCGTCATCTCGCCGAGCTTGTGTTTGATCGCCCCGAAGGTGGCGATCGGCGCGCCGAACTGCCGGCGCTCGGCCGCGTAGCGCGCGGCGTCGCCGATCGCCGTGCGGCAGCCGCCGACGCACATGCCCCCCAGCTTGAAGCGCCCGAAGTTGAGCGTGTTGAGCGCGACCTTGTGCCCTTTGCCGATCTCGCCGAGCACGTTGCCGGCGGGGACGCGCGCCTCCTGCAGCAGGATGGGCGTGGTCGACGAGCCGTGCAGCCCCATCTTGTGCTCTTCCTTGCCGGCGCTCACGCCGGAAAAGCGCTTCTCGACGAGGAACGCGGTGAAGTGCTCCCCGTCGACCTTCGCGAACACGATCATCACGTCGGCGAAGCCGCCGTTCGTGATCCACATCTTTTCGCCGGTCAGCCGCCAGTCGCCGTCGGCGTCGCGCGTGGCGCGCGTGCGCGCGGCCAGCGCGTCGGAGCCGGAGCCCGCCTCGCTGAGCGCGTAGGCGCCGACCAGCTCACCGGTCACCAGGCGCGGCAGGTACTGCTGCTTCTGGGCGGGGGTACCGAACAGCGCAATCGGCAGGATGCAGAGGTTCGCCTGCGCGCCGAACATCGCCGCAAACGATGCCGCCGGTGCGATCCGCTCCGACACGATGAGCGACGACACTTTGTCGAGCGCGAGGCCGCCGTACTCCTCCGGCACGTTGATTCCGAGCAGGCCCAGTTCGCCGCAGCGCCGCAGGAGCGATCGCGCCGCGTCCCAGTCCTTCGCTTCGAGCCGCTCGAGCATCGGCAGGACCTCGTGGGCGACGAACTCCTCGGTCGTCTGCGCGATCAGACGATGCTCTTCGGTCAGCTTTTCCGGCGTGAAGACGTCGCCAGGTGCCGACTCCTCGAGCAGCCACGAGCCGCCCCTGCGTACTGCTGTTGTGGCCTCCACCCCTACATCCTTTCGAAAATTCCCGCCGCTCCCATGCCGCCGCCGACGCACATCGTCACCATGCCGTAGCGGACGCTGCGCCGCCGCATCTCGTACAGCAGCGTCGTCGTCAGCTTGGAGCCCGTGCAGCCGAGCGGATGCCCGAGCGCGATGGCGCCGCCGTTGACGTTCAGCCGATCGGGGTCGATCGGCAGCTCGCGCAGGCAGGCGAGCACCTGCGCGGCAAACGCCTCGTTCAGCTCGATGAGGCCGATGTCGTCGAGCGACAGGCCGGTGAGCTTCAGCACCTTGCGAATCGCCGGCACCGGTCCAATGCCGAAGAGCTCGGGCAGGACGCCGGCGGTGGCGAACCCGACAAACCGCCCGAGCGGCTCGAGACCGCGCTCCTTCGCGAATGCCGCGGACGTCACCAGTACGGCGGCGGCGCCGTCGCTCGTCTGCGACGAGTTGCCGGCCGTCACGGTGCCGCTCGCGTGG
>CAZGLC010000254.1:3882-6846 GCA_964526235.1 uncultured Bifidobacteriaceae bacterium | reverse complement strand
TATAAGACGCTGAGCCGCTAAGGCGGGATCCGGGATCCGGGATCCGGGATCCGGGTCCGAACAAAGATGCCGTTTCCCATCGATCCCCCAATCGAGCCGATGCTGGCGAAGCTGGCCGAGGAGCTCCCCTCGGGGCCGTTCCTCTACGAGCCGAAATGGGACGGCTTCCGCGCGATTGTTTTTCGCGGCAACGGCGACGCCTACATCCAGAGCCGCGATTCGCGGCCGCTCGACCGCTATTTTCCCGAGCTGCACGACACGCTCCTCGGCGCGCTGCCCGACCGCTGCATCGTCGATGGCGAGATCGTCATCGTGTCGGACGCGGGGCTCGATTTCGACGCGCTGCAGCTGCGGCTGCATCCCGCCGCGTCGCGCGTGGCGAAGCTGGCCGCGGAGACGCCGTCATCGTGTGTCGCCTTCGACCTGCTTGCGGCGGACGGGAAGGACATTCGCGCGAAGCCGCAGAAGGAGCGGCGCGAGCGGCTCGAGAGGGTGATGGCCGGCGCGAAGCCGCCCGTGTTTCTGACGCCCATGACGCGCGAGGTGAAGGTGGCGAAGGACTGGCTGACGCGCTTCGAGGGCGCCGGGCTCGACGGCGTGATTGCCAAGCCTGAGGACGGCATCTATCAGCCCGGCAAGCGCGCGATGATCAAGGTGAAGCACGCGCGCACGGCCGACTGCGTGGTCGCCGGCTTCCGGTGGCACAAGGACGGCAAGGACACGCGCGTCGGGTCGCTCCTGCTCGGCCTCTACGACAAGAAGGGCGTGCTCCAGCACGTGGGCGTGACGTCCGCGTTCTCGATGGCGCAGCGCGAGGCGCTCGTGAAGGAGCTGGCGCCGCTCCGGAAGGACGCGATGAAGAACCACCCGTGGCGCGAGTGGGCGCAGGCGAGCGGCGAGATGTCGCGGATGCCGGGGGCGCAGAGCCGCTGGAGCGCGGGGAGGGATCTGTCGTGGGAGCCGCTCCGCCCCGAGCGCGTGTGCGAGGTGAAGTACGACCACATGCAGGGGGACCGCTTCCGCCACGCGGCGATCTTCCTGCGCTGGCGTCCCGACAAGCCGCCCGGGGACTGCACGTACGACCAGCTCGAAGTCGTCACGCCGTATGAGCTGAAGAAGATCTTCGGTGCCGGCCGCTCCCGTCGTACGTAGGCCGGGTCCGCTCACGAGCCAGCGGCGGACCCGGCGGAACTGGCACTCTCCAATCCCAGCAGCCAGTGCTTCCGCCACAACCCGCCGCCGTACCCACCAAGCTTCCCGTCGCTATTCACCACGCGATGGCACGGAATGACGATGGCGATGCGGTTCATGCCGTTGGCGCGCCCGACCGCCCGCTGCGCGCCGGGTGAGCCGACGCGATCCGCGAGCCCGGCGTACGACAGCGTCTCGCCGTACGGGATGCGGCACAGCTCCTGCCACACGCGCTCCTCGAACGTCGTCCCGCGAAAGACGAGCGGCACGCTGAACGTCGTCAGCTTCTTGTCGAAGTACGCGGCGAGCTCCTCGCGCGCCTGTGCCAGGTGCGGATGGTCGCCCGGCACGAGCGGCTGCTTGAGAAGCGACTGCAGCCGGCGCATCTGCGCTTCGAGCATGCGCCGGTCGGTGAACTCGAGCAGGCACAGCCCCGCATCGGTCGCGCCCGCCACCATCGGGCCGAGCGGCGTCTCGATCGTCGTCATCACGACCGCGGCGTCGGGGATGGTGCGCGCCGCGCCGGGCGCCGTGCCGAACGTGCGCGTGAACGCCTCGCGGAAGCCGCTGTGCGACTCCCAGCCCGTGCCGAGCGCCACGTCATCCAGCGCATCGCCGGACCGCAGCTGGCGCAGCGCGCCCGACAGTCGGCGTCCGCGGCAATAGGCGTGGAACGTCATCCCGTAGTGCTCGAGAAAATAGCGCCGCGCGCGGGCCGGATCGACGTCCAGCTGCCGCAGGTCCTCGTCGTGCAGGCGTCGCGTCGGGTCGGCGTCGACCGCGTCGAGCAGCGTCTTCACCCAGTCGGGCACCGTGCCGGGGGGCGTCTCCGGGCTGCAGCGCTTGCACGGCCGGTAGCCCGCAAAGAGCGCCTCGCGGACGGTGGGGAAGAACTCGACGTTGCCCGGCAGCGGCTTCTTCGCGCGGCACGACGGCCGGCAGAAGATGCCGGTCGTCCGGACGCCCGTGAAGAAGATGCCGTCGTAGCTCGCGTCGCTCTCGAGAAAGGCACGCTCCATCTCGGCGCGCGGCGGCAGGGTCGGTGTGAAGAGGGCTGGCTGCGTGCTCATGGGTTCCACGGTACCCGGCTCGAGCGATCCTACGCCACCGGCGAATGAACATGTAATGTGGTGCCTGACCAATTGACATAGGCACGAGCAGCCGACATCATGGCGCCGAATGCTTGGCGCAAGTTCAGCGGCATCTGATAGCGGACCGGCACTTGTGCGCGCATGACACCAACGCACATCACCGAGAGCGAACGACGGACCCGAAAGAGCCGCATCGCTCCCAAGCTCGAGGCGTGGGGCTCAACTAATCCACGGAAATCGGCTCATTCGGTGTCGTAGACGATCTCCTGCTACGAAAGCAGATCCGCGACGCGTTGCCGCTGCCAAACGGGTGCTGGAAACAATCGAGCGTTCGCCTGCAAATTACCTGTAGCATCGAGGTCTGCTATGCCACTAAGGCCGTTGGCATCTGAGCTCGTGCCACTGGCCCATGTTAGAGTCGTCGCTATGGAAGTCTTCCCCGGCATTTCAATGGATCCCGATGTGCGGTTCGGGAAGCCGTGCCTCAGCGGGACACGAATGGACGTGGCCACGATCGTCGGGGCGCTTGCGGCAGGGGAGACGATTGAAACGGTCGCGGCCGAGTACAAGCTGACAGCGGAGCAAGTACGCGCCGCGCTAGCGTACGCGGCACATGTTGCCGCGCACCTGCCGCCCGCGGTCCGACAGGCGTCGTGAAGGTTCTGCTCGACGAGAATTTCCC
>CAZGLC010000254.1:0-3782 GCA_964526235.1 uncultured Bifidobacteriaceae bacterium | reverse complement strand
GGCACGGCCGATCCGCGACCGCATAGAAGTGTGGCGCAAGGCCGTTCAGGAGCTCGTAGAGCACCCCCGCGAGGAACGGCTTTTCGATTTGATGGACGATGGAACGCTTCTGCCCTGGCGCGAAAGGTGACCGACGACGTTCTTGCCAACCCGCGCGGTGGGGTGTAGAGTCCGACAGATCGTACGTCGTACGTAGCGTCCGGTTCTCCGGACCTGGAGGCGATATGAAACGCGTGGTCTTCTGTGTCGTCGGTGCCGCGTTCGTGGCGGCAAGCGTCGTGTCGATGCAGGCGCAGGTCGAGCCGCTGCCGTTGTGGGCGTGGGCGCGGAGCACCCAGCCGCAGCCCGGCGACAAGGCCGCGCCGCAGGCGGCTCCGAACCGGAATCTCCGTCCCAACGAGGATCCGAACGAGCAGACGATGCCGCGGACCGTCGAGGGGAGCAGCGCGAAGTACTCGCTCGTCGATATTCGCGACGGCCACAACGTGATCGACTGGTTCCCGACCGACCATCCCGTGATGCCGCCGATCATCAAGAACGGTCCGGCGAGCATGGGCGAGGTCGCGCGCGGCTGCGGCTCGTGCCATCTGCCGAACGGCAAGGGTCGCCCGGAGAACGCGCCCGTGTCGGCGCAGCCGGTCAACTATTTCATCCAGCAGCTGCGCGACTTCGCCAGCGGCCGCCGCGTCAGCTCCGATCCGCGCAAGCCCAACACGCCGACGATGGGGATTCTGGCGAGGGCGATGAGCGAGGAGGAGATGCAGCAGGCGGCGGAGTATTTTGCCGCGATGAAGTGGACGCCCTGGATCACGGTGAAGGAAGCCGAGCTCATCCCGGAGATGGAGCTCGAAGAGGGCAACATGTACATCACGCACGGCAAGCAGCCCACCGAGAAGCTCGCCGGGCGCATCGTCGAGACGCCGGTGGACGCGTGGCAGGCCAACGGCGTGCGCAACCCGCACTCCGGCTGGATTGCCTATGCGCCGGTAGGGAGCATCGCGCGTGGCAAGCGGCTCGTGGACACCGGTGAGGCGATGGTGGGCGGCAAGCCCGTGCGCAAGACCACGGCGTGCGCCACGTGCCATGGACCCGACATGCAGGGGATGGGCGACTTCCCGGCGATCGGGAGCCGCTCGCCGAGCTACATGATGCGGCAGCTCTACGACTTCAAGACCGGCCGTCGCAACGGGACGTATGCGGCGATCATGGTGCCGGTGGTCGCGAATCTCTCCAACGACGAGCTGCGCGACATCACGGGGTATCTGGCCTCGATGCCGCCGCCGTCGGCGCCGACGCGACAGACCGCGAGCGCGCGCTAGACGCATGAACACGACCTGGACCCGACGCGGGTTTCTCGGAACGATCGGCGCGAGCGTCGCCATTGGCGACCTCGCGTCGCTTGCCGCGCAGAATCAGGGGCAGGCGCCGCCGCCCAATCCCGCGCGCGAGGCGGCCAACGTCGAGCGCGACGTCGTCTTCGGCAACGGAGGCGACGTCGATCTCCACCTCGACATCTACAAGCCGCACGCGACCGCGCCGGCGAAGCGGACGGCGATCGTTCACTTCCACGGCGGCGGCTTTGCCGGCGGCAACAAGAACAATCTGGCGGCGCGGCTCCAGGCGCAGTCGGCGCTCGGTTACGTGAACATCGCGGCGCAGTACCGGCTGTCGGGCGTGGCGCGGTGGCCGGCACAGATCGAGGACGTGAAGGCGGCGATCCGGTGGACGCGCGCCAATGCGGGCACGCTCGGGATCGAGCCTGGGCGCATCGCCGTGGCCGGCTACTCGGCCGGCGGGCATCTGGCGCTCTTTGCGGCCGGCACGCAGAACAACGCACAGTACGAAGGGAGCGGCGGCCACGCCGGCGCCGGCACGCAGGTGGCCGCGTGCTTCGCGTACTACGCCGTGACCGGCCCCGCGTGGGAGGGCTTCCGCAAGGGCTTTCCGATGCGCGAGGGGAGCAGCGAGGACGCGTGGAAGCAGGCCGAGCCCGGGATGCACATCAAGGGCTTCCCGCCCACCGTGCTCTATCACGGGCTGGCGGACGTCACCGTCCGACCCGAGAGCAGTGAGGACTTCCTGGAGCTCCTCCGCGGCGCGAACATCCCGTCCGAGCTGCACGAGTTTGCCGGTGTCCCGCACGAGTTCATGGGCATTCCCGAGTTTGCCGAGTCGGTCGCGCGGCTGAACGATTTCTTCCTCGAGCGCCACGTCATCAATCCGAAGACGTATCCCGCCTTCGGCGCGGGCCGCGGCGGCGGCCGAGGCGCCAGCAACTGAGCCTTCGGGCACCTCGATTGCACTCCGCGTGGGGATCGAGAGGTCGTCGTATGCATCGCATCTCAGCTGTTCTGACGCTGAAACCAGCCGTTCTCGGCGACGAGAACCGGCGGTTTGTGTTTTCTGCGTCGGTGGCGTAGTGTACGGGCAGTACTTTCCTGAGTCCTGGCCCTTTGCGCGTCCCGCCGGCCGGCTCTCATCAAAGTCCGTGAAAGGTTGGGCTTCGTGTCGAGCCGCGGCAGCTATTCGTGACCACCAACTGGATCGCTATCCTGGCCGCTCTTGTGGCGATGGGTGTGGCCGTCCTGCTGCCCTGGCTGCGGCGCCGCGGCCGGTTCGATCTCGGCACCGTCAGCCATGCCTGGATTGCCGAGCAGCGGTTCGGCGCGACGCGCGACCCGCGGCGCTGACGCCAGGAGCCTGTGTACCGCCCTCGCGATCCCGCTCCCGAACCGATGACCCCGCCCAAGGCGTGTCCCTTCTGCCGGTCCACCGAGGTGACGACGACCGGCAAGGACATCAGCGTCTCGACGTACTGGCGCTGCACGGCGTGCGGCCAGATCTGGAACGCCGGGCGGCTTCGGCCCGGCTGGCGCCCGACGGGCTCGCTCAGGTAAGCTCTTTTCCCCGCTCACTCTCACCGCGACCGATCACTCACTTGCAAAGGACACGACGATGGCGACGATGAATGGAACGATCAAGCGCATCACGGACAAGGGCTTCGGCTTCATTGCGGCGGCCGATGGCACCGAGTATTTCTTCCACCAGTCCGCCTGCGCGAACACCAGGTTCGACGATTTGCGCGAGGGACAGGCGGTGTCGTTCACCGTGGGTCAGGGGCCGAAAGGGCCGCGCGCGGAGAACGTCAACACGCAGTAACGGCGAAGGTCCGGCGTAGGACCTGCCCTGTCACGGCTGCTGGATATCGTCGCCTTTTCAGGAGGCGACGATGTCGAGCACAGCGCTTCGTCGTACCCGCGGCCCCAAGCATCTCTGTCAGCGTTGTTGCGACCGCAAGGCACGCTTCCGCTACCGCGGAGTCGTCCGCGCGGACCGGCATCACACGCTCTGCTTCCAATGCTTCCGGTCCGAGCGGGAGCGCGTTCGGGCGCAGGGAATACGGGAGGCCGCCCCCGCCTTGTCGGGGCTCTTCGCCGCAGCCAATAGACCGCCCCTGACTACCGCGCAGCGCGAGCACCGCCAGGCGATGCTCGATCGCCTGCGGCGTCAGTCCTCCATGGCGTCCTGACTCCTGCGAACTGTGGTGCAGTTGCGCTTCGGATTCAGGATGAGGGTTGACGTTCTGGCCGCCGGGCTCGAGGCGCGCACGAACCGCTCCTCGAGGAGGCTGTCGTCCAGAGCGATGGTGTCGGTGACCTGGATCAGATAGACTTAGTCTACTCAGGTTAGTCCGATGAGGTGATCCATGGTCACGGTCAACATCCACGAAGCCAAGACCCAGCTCTCGAAGCTGGTCGATCGCGCGGTCAAGGGCGAAGCGT
>CAZGLC010000253.1:0-6913 GCA_964526235.1 uncultured Bifidobacteriaceae bacterium | reverse complement strand
AGCTTGTCCTTGTCGAGCAGACGCATGACGATCTTTTCGCCAAACAGCGTCGGCAGGCACGACACGCGGAAGTCGATGTCCTTGGACTGCCCGTTGTCCTGGAAGCGGATCTTGATGCGGCCGTCCTGCGGCAGGCGCTTCTCGGCGATGTCGAGCTTCGCCATGATCTTGACGCGCGAGGTCATCGCGTCGCGGAACTTCAGCGGCGGCGACATGATGTTGTAGAGCACGCCGTCGATCCGGTACCGGATGCGCAGCTCCTTCTCGTACGGCTCGATGTGGATGTCGCTGGCGCCCTTCTGGATGGCCGACATCAGCAGCACGTTCACCAGCTTGATGATCGGCGCCTCCTCGCCCTGCTTGGCGAGCGTCTCGGCGCTGATCTCCTCCAGCTCCTGGAGCACCTCGACGTCTTCGGCGTCGGTCACCGCCGGCATGTCCTCGAGCGCCCTGCTGGCGACCTCGAGCGCGCTGGACCCGCCGCCGGCGCCGTTCCCGGCCGCGGTCTTCCCGTAGTACTTCTCCAGCGCCTCGAGCACCGCCGCCTCCGACGCCACGACAGGCTCGACGTTGTAGCCGGTCATGAACCGGATGTCGTCCATCGCGAAGACGTTGGTCGGATCGGTCATCGCGATGGTGAGCGACGCACCGGCGCGCGCCAGCGGAACAATCTGGTACTTCTGGGCGGTTTCCGCGGGCACCAGCTTGAGGACGGCGGGGTCGATCTCGAAATCGGGCAGCGAAATCGAGGGGACGCCGTACTGTTTGCTGAGCAGGGCGGTGATCTCGGCGTCCTTGACGAGGCCGAGCTTCACCAGATTGAAGCCGAGCTTCCCCCCGTGCTGGCGCTGATGGTTCAGCGCCTCCTGGAGTTGCTCAACGGTGATGCGCTTCTCTTTGAGAAGCAGCTCGCCTATTCGGACGGCCATGGCTCAGAATGAAACCCGCGCCGCGACTCCCCAGCCCTGCTCGTCCGCGGCGCGGCCGCGGACGACGTGCCCTTCGACATACATCCCCTCGCGCACAACGACGCTCGCGCCCGCCGTCGCGCTCCGCCCGCGCGTGCCGGTCGTGTTCATCCGCCCGCCGGCCCGCAGACCGACGCGCCGATCCCACAGCCACTGCTCGGCGCCGAGCGCCATCACGCGCCGCGCGCCGGACGCCGTCTCGTAGGCGTCGACGTCGGCGTCGAACGCAATCGTCAGCGGGACGCCGCCGGCCGCCTCGGCGTCGACCGCCACGCCGATCCGTGTCTGCCGCTCGAGCGGCACGGGTCCGAAGCTCGGCTCGAGCACGTTCCGCATCCGCGCGCCAAGCCGGAAGGCGCCGGCGACTGCCAGCACCCCGACATCGAGGTCGAACCGGCGGTCCGCGTCGTCTCCCTCGAGCGCCTCGCCCAGATCCAGCAGCTCGGAGGGCGGCGCCAGGGCGTCGGCGCGTCCCGCCGCCAGCGTGCCGCGCAGGTATTTCAGCGTTGCGCCGGCATGTACACCGGACATGACCGTTTGAACGAGCGTCACACCGAGCTGGCTCGCGGCGAGCGAGCGGACCGGCACCCCTGCACTTCTATCTTCTCGGCCCGCAGGGGACCCTCCTGTAGGGTCAAACGGCTGTATGTCGGTGAGCCGAAAGCGGTAATACGACAGGCCCAGGACCGGTGTGCCGAGCGCGAATCCGGATGTGCGGTGCCGCCACACCGGGAGGTCCGTGTTGACGTCAACGACCGCGCGGGCCAGCGCCATGTCGAAGTTCGGACCCGCCGCCAGGCCCGCCGGATTCCACCACGTGGCGCTGCTGTCAGAGGCCACTGCGACGAAGGCCCCACCCATGCCCGCGGCACGGCTGCCCATCACTTCGGTGACCTGCGCCGACGCAGTCGCCTGTGCGGCTCCGACACACGTGCACAGCATGACAACCCGAACGGCTGGACAGTGTCGCATAGGACGGATAGTTTAGGCCGACTCTCGGGGTCAGACCCTGGTGATGGGGCGACTCATGGTTATGCTCCATCCCGAAACGTTTTGCCGCCCAATCACCAGGGTCTGACCCCCGACAGGAGTGTGAGTGACACCGCCCTTATCGGCCCGGATTCCGGGCGTTCTCCGGCACCCGCGCGCCACCTTCGACGCGCTCGCCGCCGCGCCGCGATCGGCCGACGTGCTGGCGATCGCGTGGGTCGCCGCCTTTGCCGCGACCGCGATGGTGCTCGAAACGGAGACCGGCGAGCTCGCGCTCGTCGACCAGTTGGAGCGCACCGCATCGGCGTTCGGCGGACCGGTTGACGAGACACAGTACACGGCGCTGCGGAACATCAGCGGCCATGGCACGGCGTACGCCCTGGTGACATCGCTCGCCAGCGGACCGCTGCTGGCGGTGGGCCTGTCGGCGGCGCTCTTCGGCTGGGGTCGGACCCGGGGTCAGACCCCCGGTCCGACTCCCACGTACCGCCAGGTGCTGGCGGTTGCGGCGCATGCGAGCATCATCCTCGCGCTGCGCCAGGTGGTCGCGGCGCCGCTGACCTACGTGCGCGAAACAATGGCGAGTCCGCTGACGCTCAACATGTTCTTCACGCTGCTGGACGAAGGATCCGCACTGGCGCGCTTCGCCGCCATGATCGATCTGTTCGTGATCTGGTGGATCGTCGTGCTGGCGATCGGCATGTCGGTCCTCTATCGGCGGACCGTCACGTCGCTCGCGACGGCGTTTGCCGGCGCCTATCTCCTGCTGGCCGCGCTCGTCGCGCTGATGGTGGCGATCGCCGGAGGCGCGGCATGACCCTTCGACTCCGCTCAGGGCAGGCGCGCGGGCGGATCCTGCTGGCGCTCCTCGTCCTCGTTCTGGTGGGTGCCGGCGCGGCGCTCGTCAGGTTCACGCGACCGAACGTGCCGGAGGTCGTGGTGGAGAGCGTGCGGACGCGCGACCTCGAGGCGATCGTGTCGGCGTCGGGCAAGATCCAGCCCACGCGCCAGGTCAACGTGTCGGCGACGACCATGGGGCGCGTGACCCGGCTGGCGGTGGAGGAAGGCCAGCGCGTCCGCGCCGGACAGTTCCTGCTCGAAATCGATCCCCGCTCGCTCGAAGGCGCGCTCCAGCACGGGGAAGCCAGCGTCGCGGCCGCGCGCTCGGCGCTCCAGCAGGCGCGCAGCGGCGTCGATCAGGCGCGCACGGCGGTCCAGCAGTCGCGGGTGACGCTCGACCTCGCGCGCCAGACGCTGAGGCGCCAGCAGGATCTGTGGAGCGGCGGCCTGACGACGCGCGAGGCGCTGGAGCGGACGCAGAACGAGGTACAACTCCGCGAGGCCGAGCTGCAGGCGCGCGAGCAGGAGGTGCAGACGCGCGAGCAGGAAGTGCAGACGCGCGCCCAGCAGATCAAGCAGGAGGAGGCGAGCCTCGCGACCACGAAGTACAACCTGACGCAGGTGATCATCTCGTCGCCGATGGACGGCGTCATCACGCGCCGCAACATCGAGGAAGGCGAAAACGTCGTGGTCGGCACGATGAACAACGCTGGAACGGTGCTGCTCACGATCGCCGACATGTCGGTCATCGAAGCCGAAGTGGAAGCCGACGAGACCGACGTGCCCGACGTGAGGCTCGGGCAGGAGGCGCGGGTCACGATCGATGCGGTGCCCGAGCGGACGTTCCGCGGCCGCGTCACCGAGATCGGCAACAGTCCCATCCAGCAGACCGCCGCGCCGCTCGGCGTCGCGACCGCGCAGGCCACCAACTTCAAGGTGGTGATTACGCTGCAGGAGCCGGTGCCGGACGTGCGGCCGGGGTTCACCTGCACGGCGGAAATCACGACCGCCACGCGCCGCAGCGTCCTGTCGGTCCCCATCCAGGCGCTGACCGTGCGCGAGCTGCTCTACGACGCGCGGGGCACGCTCGTGCGGGAGCCGCCGCCGCCGCGGCCGAGCCGGTGGCGCCTCTTCAACCGCGCGCCGGCCTCGCCGCCGGCGCCTCCGGAGCCGCCGCCGGGCCACGAGCGCCGCGAAACGGAGGGCGTGTTCGTGCTGCGCGACGGCCGGGCGGTGTTCATGCCGGTCAAGACGGGCATCGCCGGCGAGCGCTACTTCGAGGTGCTGTCCGGCGTGGCCGAGCAGGATCAGATCATCACCGGCCCGTTCGCATCGATCCGCGAGCTGCCCGACGGCGCCGAGGTCCGCCTCCAGAGCGCCCGGTAAATGCAGATCGTTGAAGCGATCGCGCTCGCGCTGGGCGCCATCTGGGCCAACCGGCTCCGATCGTTCATGACGGTGCTGGGCAACATCGTCGCCGTCACGTCGATCGTGACGGTCGTGTCGCTCATCCAGGGCGTGAACGCCATGGTCGCCGATGCGATCCTGACCGACGTCGGCGCCGACGCGTTCACGATCCAGCGCGTGCCGCCCGTCACGACGACCGAGGACGAGGAAGAGCGCGTCCGCAACAACCCGAACATCACACTCGCGGAAGCCGACGCGATCCGCGCGTTGAGCTCCGCCATCGACGCCCTTGCCGCGCAGGCGCAGCGGCGCGGCACGATCGCGTACCGCGACCAGGTGCTGGAGAACGTCCAGATTCAGGGCGTGACCAGCGAGTACGTCGAATTCGCCACTTTCGACGCCGAGCGGGGCCGGATGATGACGCCGTTCGAGGTGGACCGGAACCGGCCCGTCGCGCTCCTCGGCTGGGACGTCGCCGAGCAGCTCTTCGGCGACGTGACGCCGATCGACAAGGTGATCCGCATCCAGGGCGTCCATTTCCGCGTCGCCGGCGTCAGCGCGCGCAAGGGCGGCATCTTCGGCGCCTCGCTCGACGGCTACGCGGTGATTCCGCTGGGCGCCCACATGAAGCTCTTCGGCGCGCGCCCGTCGCTCTCGCTGATGGTGAAGCCGACCTCTCCCGACCTGCTCCAGGCATCCATGGACGATGCCGTGGTGGCGCTGCGGACGACGCGGCGGCTGAAGGCGACGGAGCCGGACAACTTCGGCATCTATACGTCTGACACGCTGCTCGGACTGTACGAACAGGCGACGACGGGCATTTTCGCCGTGCTCGTCGGCGTCGTCGCGCTGTCGCTCGTCGTCGGCGGGATCGTCATCATGAACATCATGCTGATGGTCGTGAGCGAGCGGACGCGCGAGATCGGCCTGCGCAAAGCGGTCGGCGCGCGTCGGAAGGACATCATGGTGCAGGTGCTCGCCGAGTCGATCGCGCTGTCGACGATCGGCGGGCTCGCCGGCATCGCTCTCGGGTATCTTGCGGCGCAGGGGCTGGCGGCGGCGACGCCGCTGCCGGCGCGGCTCGAGCCGTGGTCGGTGGCGCTCGGCCTCGGCGTCACGGCGGCCGTCGGCCTCTGCTTCGGGGCGTTTCCGGCCGCGCGCGCCGCGCGGCTCGATCCCATCGAGGCGCTCAGACGCGAATGAGGGCGACGCTGCTGCGGGAGATCGTGCTCCTGGCGCTCGACACGCTGCGCGCCAGCACGCTCCGGTCTGCCCTCACCGTGCTCGGCGTCGTCATCGGCATCACGGCGATCGTGGGGATGACGTCGCTCATCCGCGGCTTCGATCGGTCGCTTCGCGACAGCATCCAGGACCTCGGCCCCGACACGATTTTCGTGGCGAAGTTCAGCGGCGTGAGCATCACGGCCGGGCGCAGTTTCACGGAACTGCTCCGCCGCCCCAACCTCACCGTCGAGGACGCGACCGCGATCGAGCGTCTGGCGCCGTCGGCCGGCATTGTCGACGTGTGGCTGGGTGCCGGCGGCCCGCCGACGCAGGTCCGCGTCAGCTATCAAGGCGAACGGACCACGCTGCTGGCGGTGATGGGGACGACCGAGGAGTTCGCGCGCATCAACTTCCTCGACCTCCAGGCGGGACGCTTCTTCACCGAGGGCGAAGTCAGGCGCCGCCGCAACGTCGTCGTGCTCGGTGCGACACCGTACGAAGCGCTCTTCGCGCGCAGCGGCGTCGATCCGATCGGCAAGGCGGTGCGCGTGGGGCCGGTCGAGTACACCGTGATTGGCGTCCTGGGCAAGCGGCCGACGGCCGGCGGCTTCGATCTTGGACAGGACGACTTCGTCGTCATTCCCGAGACGACGTATCGCCGGCAGTTCGGCATTCGGATTTTCCGGCGCGGCACCGAGACGCATCAGAGCGTGCTCATCGCCGCCGCGCCGCGAGTCGGCACGACCCGCGAGGCGCTCGTCGCGGAAGTGCAGGACATCATGCGCATCCGGCACGGGCTGCGCGTGGACGAGCCGAACGACTTCGATCTCGTCTCGCAGGACGCGGCGCTCGAGGTGTGGGAGCGCGTCAGTCAGGCGACGTTTCTGGCGCTCATCGTCATCTCGTCGATCGCGCTCATGGTCGGCGGCATCGGCGTGATGGCGATCATGACGATCTCGGTGACCGAGCGGACGCGCGAGATCGGGCTGCGCAAGGCGCTCGGCGCGCGGCGGCGGGAGATTCTGGCGCAGTTTCTGACCGAAGCGGCGGTGCTGACGTCGATTGGCGGCGTCCTCGGCATCGTGCTCGGGAGCGCCATCGGTGTCTCGGTCAATCTTGCGACGGGCTTTCCGGTTTCGCTTCCCTGGTGGTCGTTCGCGCTCGGCCTCGGCTTCTCGGCAACCGTCGGCGTGGTCTTCGGGATGGTGCCCGCCGTCCGCGCCGCGCGGCTCGATCCGATCGAGGCGCTCAGATACGAATGAAATCGTTCGGGACGTTCGACGTAGTGTCCGGCTTCAATCGCATCGTCCGAACGTCCGAGCGCCACGGTCCGCGCACTGATGCGTGCGCGCCGGAGCGGGGCGGGATAGTATTCACCCGGCATATTCTCAAAATCCGGTTCCGCGAGCAGGAGGTCGGCGGCATGCAAGTTGGCGAGAGCGTCTCCCATTACCGCATCGTCGAGCAGATCGGCGGCGGCGGGA
>CAZGLC010000252.1:0-6961 GCA_964526235.1 uncultured Bifidobacteriaceae bacterium | reverse complement strand
CAGGAACCACGCCTCGAACTGCGAGGGCGGCGGATAGACGCCCCGCGCGAGCATCGTGCGGAAGAAGGTGGCGTACGCGCCGGTGTTGGCCGTCAGCGCCGAGTCGTAGTCGCGGACCGGCACGCCGGTGAAGAACGGCGTCAGCACCGACCCGAACGCGTTGACCTGCAGCGCGACGCCGGCCGCCCGCGCCGCGTCCGCCAGCCCCGCCGCCAGCATCGCGCCGCGGCGCGCGAGGTCGCGATAGAGCGTCGGGTTGAGCCGTGTGAGCGCCCACAGCCCCGCCGTCATCGCGACGGGATTCCCGGACAGCGTGCCGGCCTGGTAGACGGGACCCGCCGGCGCCACCAGCTCCATGATGTCGGCGCGGCCGCCGTAGGCGCCCACCGGAAACCCGCCGCCGATGATCTTGCCGAGGCACGTCAGGTCGGGCGTCACGCCGAAGATCGCCTGCGCGCCGCCCGCGGAGGCGCGGAAGCCCGAGATCACCTCGTCGAAGATGAGCAGCGCGCCGTGCCGCGTGGCGAGCGCGCGCAGCCCCTGGAGGAAGCCGTCCGACGGCGCGACCACGCCCATGTTGCCGGCGATCGGCTCCACGATGATCGCCGCGATCCGGCCGGCCTGGGCGTCGAAGAGCGCCTCCACCGACCGGAGATCGTTGTAGCGGGCCAGCAGCGTATCGGCGGCGACCTGCGCCGGCACGCCGGGGCTCGTCGGCACGCCCAGCGTCGTTGCGCCCGAGCCCGCCTTGACCAGGAACGCGTCGCCGTGGCCGTGGTAGCACCCGGCGAACTTCACGATCCGCTCGCGTTTTGTGAATGCGCGCGCGACACGGACGGCGCTCATCGCCGCTTCGGTGCCGGAGCTGACGAACCGCACGCGCTCGACCGACGGCATGAGCGCGCGCACGCGCTCGCCGAGCTCGTGCTCGAGTGCCGTCGGCGCCCCGAAGCTCGTGCCGCGGCGCGCGGCGGAGGCCACCGCGCGGATGAGGCCGCGCGGGGCGTGGCCGTGGAGCAGCGGACCCCACGACATCACGTAGTCGATGAAGCGGTTGCCGTCGACGTCCTCGATCGTGGCGCCCGAGGCGCGGCGGATGAAATGGGGGACGCCGCCGACCGCCTGAAACGCGCGCACGGGGCTGTCGACGCCGCCGGGCAGCATCTGCCTGGCGCGCTCGAAGAGCTTCCGGCTGCGGACGGGCTTTTTCATCGTTCGGATCGTTCGGATCGTTCGAGTCGTGCGACTCGTTCGGCTGGTCCCGTTCGATGCGTTCGAACGTTCTGAACGATGAACGACCCGACCGATCCGAACGTCACGAACGACCCGAACGGAGAGTACGTGCCGCGTCGCGCGCGTAGTACGTGATGATGATGTCGGCGCCCGCGCGGCGGATCGCCGTGAGCGTCTCCATCATCGCGCGCGGCTCGTCGATCCAGCCGTTGGCTGCGGCCGCCTTGAGCATCGCGTACTCGCCGCTGACGTGATAGGCGGCGGTCGGCTGCCGGAACCGCTCTTTCACCTTCGTGATCACGTCGAGATACGTGAGCGCCGGCTTCACCATGACGATGTCGGCGCCCTCGGCCAGGTCCGTCTCGACCTCGCGCAGCGCCTCGTCGACGTTGGCCGGATCCATCTGATGGCTGCGGCGATCGCCGAACTGCGGCGCCGAGTCCGCGGCGTCCCTGAAGGGGCCGTAGAACGCCGAGCAGTACTTCGCCGCATACGAGACGATGCCGACGCGCTCGAAGCCGCGCTCGTCGAGCGCCTGCCGGATCGCGGCGACGCGCCCGTCCATCATGTCGGACGGCGCGACGAAGTCGGCGCCCGCCACGGCATGCGAGAGCGCCACCTGCACCAGCTGGGCGACGGTCGCGTCGTTGACGATCTCCTCACCGTCCAGAATGCCGCAGTGGCCGTGCGACGTGTATTCGCACAGGCAGACGTCGGTCATCACCACGAGGTCGGGCGCCGCGCGCTTCATCTCGCGAACCGCGGTCTGCACCGGCGCTTCTGGATCCGCCGCGAGCGTCCCGGTCGTGTCCTTCGACGGGGGCACGCCGAACAGCAGGACGCCCGGCACGCCGTCCTCTCTGGCCGCCACCGCTTCCTTCACCGCCTCGTCCACCGAGAGCTGCTGCACGCCGGGCATCGATCCGATGTCGCGCCGCACGGCGCGGCCGCCGCACACGAACAGCGGGTAGATGAAGCAGTCGGCGCGCAGATGCGTTTCGCGCACGAGGCCGCGGATGGCCTCGGTGCGCCGCAGCCGCCGCGGCCGGCGGGCGAGCGCGAGACGGGAAGCAGTCTTTACGGCCATGGGGTTGATCTTGCCAGATCTGAACCACGAAGTTCACGAAGGTCACGAATTCGCATGGACGGAAAGATATTCGTGGCCTTCGTGGTTATCGGGTCTTGACGGCCGCGTAATGCGCCACGATCGCATCGACGAGCGCCGGAATCGTCGAGGCCGCCGGCTGCACGTTCACCGGAATGCCCAGCTGTCGCGCCGCATCCGCCGTCGTCGGCCCGATGACGGCGACCACGGTGTGCTTCAGGAGATCGGCGGCCTGCTCGGCGCCGTGGATGCGCGCGAACCCGCGGACCGCCGATCCGCTCGCGAACGTCACGACATCGATCTGGCCCTGAAGGAGCATGCCGTACACGTTCGAGTCGCGCTCCGGTTTTGTGTCTTCGATGATCGTGCGGTAGGCGACGATGTCGCTGACCATCGCGCCGCCGCGCCGCAGCTCGTCGGCGATCGTCTCGCGCCCGATGTCGGCGCGGGGGATCAGCACGCGCAGCCCCTCGACCGGTCCGGAGCCCGCAATCGCCTTGACGACGCCCTCGGCGCGGAATTCATCGGGCAGGCGATCGGTCTTGATGCCGTAGTGCGCCAGCCTGTCTGCAGTGCCGGGACCCACGGTGCAGATCTTCGGTCCGTGGAGGACGCGGACGTCGCGGCCTCCCTCCAGCGCCGCGTTCATGAACGCGTCGACCGCGTTGGCGCTCGTGAAGACGATCCAGTCGAACGCGGCGGGCGTGGCCGCGGCCGCCAGCAGCGGCCCGCGATCCTCGGGCGGCGCGATCCGGATCACCGGCGCCTCGATCGGGTCCGCGCCGAGCGCTGCCAGCCGGTCGCAGAGCTCGCCCGCCTGTTCGCGCGGGCGCGTCACGAGTACGCGCCGGCCGAAGAGCGGCCGGACGTCGTACCACCGCAGGTGGTCGCGCAGGGCCGCGACGCGGCCGACGACGAGCATGGCCGGCGCGCGGCGCCGGCTGTCGCGGACGGCGGCGGCAAGCTCCGCGATCGTACCGGTGACCGTTTCCTGATTGGGCAGCGTCCCGTGGTAGATGACGGCCGCCGGCGTTTCGGCCGGCCAGCCGCCGTCGCGGAGCGCGTCGAGAATCCGCGGCAGCTGGTACGCCCCCGCGTCACACACGACGGTGCCGTCGAGGCGTGCGAGGCTCGCCCAATCGACGTCGGGCGGCGCGCGGTTTTCGTCTTCGTGGCCGCGGACGAAGGTGATCGTGTCGCCCGCGCCGGGATAGCTGACCGGCACGCCCGCGTACGCCGGCACCGCGGTACCCGCCGGGACTCCAGGTACCACCTCGAACGGGACGTGCTGCTCGTGGAGGAACAGCGCCTCCTCGCCGCCGCGGTCGAAGACGAACGGATCGCCCCACTTGAGGCGCGCGACCGCCTTGCCCTCCCGTGCTTTCTCGGCGAGCAGGTAGCTCACGGCCTCCTGCGCCATCGGCTGCGCCGCCGCCGTTCCGACGTCGATCAGCTCGGCGCCCGGCCGCGCGTACGACAACAGCCGCCGCGGCACGAGATGGTCGTAGACGACGACGTCGGCCCCGCGGAGGCATTCGAGGCCGTAGACGGTGATGAGCCGCGGGTCGCCCGGGCCGGTGCCGACGATGTAGACCGCCGGCCGTCTCACGGCTGCAGCCCTTCCACGGCGGCGCGCGCCTGCTCGACCTCGGCGAGGATGTCGGCCGCGCCGTCGGCGAACAGGCGTTCGGCGGCGCGCAAGCCGACAGCTGCGGCCTCGGTCATCGGTCCCGTGGCCCGCGCGCGCGCGGCGCGGCTGCCGTCGAGCGAGACGACAATGGCCGTCAGCAGCAGCTCGTCGCCGGCCAGTGCGGCGTAGGCGCCAATCGGCATCTGACATCCGCCACCGAGCCGTGTCACGACCGCGCGCTCCGCGGTGAGCGCCGCGGCGGCGCCGGCATCCGAGATCGGCTCGAGCGCGCGGCGCACCGCATCCGCGTCGTCCCGGATCTCGACCGCGATGATGCCCTGGCCCGGCGCGGGCACGCACGCCTCCGGCGGCAGGAGTGCCGAGATGCGATCGCCGTGCGCCAGACGCGTCAGGCCGGCGGCGGCCAGCACGAGCGCGTCGTACCCGCGGTCGTCGAGCTTCCGCAGGCGCGTGTCGAGATTGCCGCGGATCGGCCCGAATCGCGCGCCCGGGAACATCCGCGCGAGCTGCGCCGTGCGACGCACGCTGCTCGTGCCGATGCGGGGCGTGGCGCCGAGCCGCCGCACGACGTCGTCGAGCGACAGGTTCGTTGCGGCGGGTCCGCCGCTTTCGTCGCCCCGCGGACCGCGCCCGACGGCTGCCATCGGCAGAACCACCGCGTCGCGCGCATCCTCGCGCGGCAGCACCGCGCCGATCGCGAGGCCCTCCGGCAGCTGCGCCGGCATGTCTTTGCTGCTGTGGACGGCCAGATCGATCGACCCGGCCAGCAGGGCGTCTTCGATTTCCTTGACGAACAGGCGCTTGCCGCCGATCTGCGCGAGCGCGGCCTCGGCCAGCCGATCGCCCGACGTCTTGATGACGACGATCTCGCACGCGATGCCGGCATGCGCCCGCAGCAGGGCAGCGACGGCGTTGGCCTGAAAGAGCGCCAGCTGGCTGCCGCGCGTCCCCACCCGGAGCGTCGTCATGCGGGCTTGTCGCGCGAGCGGGGATTCGGGAGCGGTTGCGTGTCGCCGGCGGCGGCATCCACCGCCGGCTCACCCAGACGGAACAGCCGGTTGACGGCTTCCGTGTAGATCGCCTGCGTCTCCTCGTCGGGCAGCGCCTTGAGCTGCTCGGTCGGCTCGAGCAGCAGCTTTTCGACGATGAGCCGCGTCACTTCGTCGGCGCGCGCCCGCGCCTCCGGCGGAAGGCCCGCGAACCGGCTGTCGAGGCGCTCGAGCTCCGTGCGGCGGATCTCGTCGAACCGCTGCCGCAGCGCCACCACCGTCGGAATGGCGCGCCGCGACCGCTGCCAGCCCGTGAACCGCGCGAGCTCCTCGCCCACGATCGCCTCCGCGCGCGCAATCTCGGCGCCGCGCCGGGCGAGGTTCTCCTGGACGATGTTCTGCAGGTCGTCCACGTTGTACAGGAAGACCTGTTCGATTTCGGCCACCGACGGGTCGACGTCGCGCGGCACGGCGATGTCGATGATGAAGAGCGGCTCGGGCCGCCGGCGTCCGGTCGCGGCCGCGACGTCGGCGCGCGTGATGATCGGCCGCTGCGATCCGGTGGCGGTGACGACGATGTCGGCGTGCACGATCGCGGCGGCCATCTCGATCCACGGCACGGCGCGCCCGCCGGCCTCGGCGGCGAGCGCCTCGGCATGGGCGGCGGTCCGGCTCGTGATGACGATCTCGGCGACGCCATGGCTCCGCAGGTGCTGCGCGGTCAGCGCGCTGATCTCACCGGCGCCGACCAGCAGCACGCGGCGTCCCTGCAGCTTCCCGAAGATCTTCCGCGCCAGCGCAACCGCGGCGAAGCTCACCGACACCGCCCCTTCGCCGAGCGCCGTTTCGGTGCGCACGCGCTTGCCGACGCCGAACGCCGAATGGAACGTCTTGGTGAGGAGCGGCCCGGTGCAGTGCCGCTCGGACGCCACCTGAAACGCGTCCTTCACCTGCCCGAGGATCTGCGGTTCGCCCATGACGAGCGAGTCGAGCCCGGCCGCCACGCGGAACAGATGATGCGCGGCGGCGGCGTCGTCGTACGTGAAGACGTGCGGCAGGAAGACGTCGCGCGCGAGCTGATGGTAGTCGCTCAGGAACGCGACGAGCTCGTCGCGCGCACGGCCGGGGTCGGCCGTGGCCAGGTAGATCTCCGACCGGTTGCACGTCGACAGGACCACCGATTCGGCGGCGGCCGCCGCGCGCGCCGCCAGCGCTTCCACCGCCGCGCCGACGTCGCGGCTCGAGAAATCGAGCCGCTCGCGCAGATCGACGGGCGCCGTCCGGTGACTCACGCCGAGCAGGAAGAGATGCACTGGTAGAGCCGTCCCCGCTAGAACGTATGGCTGGTGGTGACGAAGTAGTTGATCGGCAGGAAGTTGAGCAGCACGATGGCGAAGCCGACAGCCGAGACCCACGCGGCGCGCCGTCCGCTCCAGCCCATCGCCCGCCGCGCCACCATGGCAAACGAATAGACGCCCCAGGTGAGGACGGTGACCAGGATCTTCGGGTCGTTCAGCGACATCGCCTGGAGATTGGGGTCGTTGGGGACCAGGGCCCGCGCCTGCGCGGTCCAGACCGCGCCGACGACGACGCCGAGCGTTAGAAAGAGCCATCCCACCGCGACCGCGCGCGCATTCATGACGTCGAGCGTCTGGAGCGAGGGGAGCCGCGTGTAGAAGTAGCCGAGATGCTTCTTCTTGATCTCCTTGAACTGGACCACGTAGGTGAGGCCAAGCACGCCCGCGAGCCCGAAGCTCGCGTACGCGAAGAGGAGCGAGGAGACGTGCACCCAGAACCACGGGCTGTCGAGCACCGGATCGATCCGCTCGATGCCGGGCGAGACGGCCGGAATCACCTGCAGCCCGACGAGCATTGGCACGATGAAGACGCCCATCGCGCGCTCGTCCGTGGTGATCTCCAGGTACAGGTACGAGAGCGCCAGCAGCCAGACGAACGTCGACACGGCGCGCGACGGGTTCGCGA
>CAZGLC010000251.1:0-6962 GCA_964526235.1 uncultured Bifidobacteriaceae bacterium | reverse complement strand
CTTGGGCCGGCTGCTGTACCAGGGCCGGTGGTTCGACCCGCAGGCGATGATGCTGCGCGAGACGGCCCAGCGCTGGGTGGCGCGCACGATCACCGGCGACGTGGTGCTCGAGCTGCGGCGCGGCAACGACTACTCGATTCTGGACACCCGCAGCCCCAACCTCACCTACAGGCCCGAGCGGCTGACGATGGAGAAGGGCGAGTCGACGTTCACGCCGCGCGACCGAATCGGCCAGCTGACGATGCGGAACCTCGACATCGCCGACACGCGGGACAAGCTGGCGAGCTACGTGCGCGGCGGCGTGCTGGGGCCGGCGGCCTCGCCGCTGCCGCCCCTGATCGACGACGAGAACAAGAAGGATTGATTCAGGAGGCGGCGACGCTGCGCTGCCGCGCGTCATTCTTGCGGCGGCTCTTGTCTTCGTACATCTGCCGGTCGGCCTTGGCGACGAGCGCGTCGTAGTTGTCGCCGTCCTGCGGAAACACCGCGAGGCCCGCGCTGATCGAGAGCGGCACGCGCCGGCCCTCTTCGACGTCGAGCAGGATCCGTCCCACCGCCGCCTGCAGCTCCAGCCGCTTCGACTCCGCCTCACTGCGGCCGCAGCCGGACAGGACGACGATGAACTCGTCGCCGGCGTAGCGGACGCACATGTCGTAGGGGCGGATCGCGCTCCGGAGGACGCGCGCGACCTCGCGCAGCGCCCAGTCGCCGACGCGGTGGCCGAAGGAGTCGTTGATCTCCTTGAAGTCGTCGAGGTCCATCACCACCAGCGACACCTCGGACTTGTGGCGCTCGGCACGCGCCAGCTCCCGCGCGAGGTGCTGGAACAGCGACCGCGTGTTCGGGAGCGCCGTGAGCGGATCGGTCAGCGAATCCTCCTGCGTCTGCTCGAACACGATCGCGTTGTTGATGACGGCCGCGGCCTGCTCGCACACCCGGTCGAGCAGGCGCGCATGATCTTCGTGATAGAAGCTCGGCTCGGTGTGATAGACGCCGAGGGTCCCGATGAGGCGATCGTTGAACACGAGCGGGCAGACGAGCGCCGATTGCAGCACGGTCGGCGCCTTCGATCCCATCGCCTCGAGGTCCGTGCCCGGGCGCGCGTTGACGAGCGGCCGGCGGTTGCGCGCGACCCACCCCGTGAGCCCCTGCCCGCTGCGCAGCGTGAGCTGCTGGATCAACTCGGAGTCGGTGCCGCTCGCGAACCGGCACTGCAGCTGCTCGCGCGACGGGGAATAGAGGAACAGCGCGCACGCCGAGAACGGGACCAGCGTCGAGAGCTTCGACGAGATGAGCGCCATCATGTCCGCGACGGCGAGCTTGGTCCCCATCGTCTGCGCAATCTGATAGAGCGCATAGATTTCGCGGTGCGCGACGGCGATGTTCTCGAAGACGGTGGCGAGCGGCGTGGCCACCGGACGCGCCCCGAGCGTGCGCGCGCCCTCGCCGGTCTGCAGCTCGGGCGTCGCCTTCGCCATCGGCGAGTCGATGGGTTCGATGTCGGCGGCGAGCGTCGGCAGAATGCCCACGAAGACGTCGACCAGCCGCGGGTCGAGCGCCTTGCCGGCCTCCTGTTTCAGCACCTCGGCCGCGCCGTCCCGGCTGAGGGCCTTGTGATACGGCCGATCGGAGGTCAGCGCCTCGAAATAGTCGGCGATGCAGATGATGCGGGCGCCGATCGGAATGCCGTGCTCCTTCAGGCCGGAGGGGTAGCCGCGCCCGTCCCAGCGCTCGTGGTGCGAGAGGACGAGCGGCGCCACCGGATAGGGAAACTGCACCGAGCGAAGAATCTCCGCGCCGACCTCCGGGTGGATGCGGACCTTCTGAAATTCCTCCGGCGTCAGCGGGCCGGGCTTGGCGAGGATGTGATCCGGGATCGCGAGCTTGCCGATGTCGTGGAGGAGGGCGGCGGTTCTCACCGCCTGGGCGTCGGTCCCGGACATGCCGAGCGCGCGTGCGAGGCCGGTGGCGTATGCCTGCACGCGGCCGATGTGGTTGGGCGTCGTCTGGTCCTTGGCGTCGATGGCGAGCGCAAGCGCCTCGATGGTCGCCAGATGCAGGTCGGACATCTGGCGGGCGTGCCGGCGCTCCTCATGCAGCAGCCGCCGGCAGGCGCACAACGCCAGACAGAGGGCCGCGGCCGTTGCGAGGGTGAGCCACACCACGGATGCGGAGAGTATCGACGCGGCCACCGCAGCCCCTGCGGCGGCCAGCGCGCCGCCCGCGTACAAGCGGGCGGCCAACGGCCGCATGGTCATTCGAATGTTGGGGCCCCGAGCGTCTTCAGGGCAGCCAGATGATAGTAACTCGCGTTCTCATGTTCTTATCCTTTCAGCGGGTGTCCGGTCCCGGCCAGAGAAGCTGATCCACCGCCCCCGTACTCCACACGATGTTGTCGTCGTCGCCGGTGCTCCACACGATGTTGGTGCTCCACACGATGTTTGTACTCCTGACCTCGCCGTCGGTGCTCCACAGGATGTTGTCGCCCTCGTCGGACGTGCCCCAGATCCGGCCGTCCTCTCCCTTCGCCCCCCACACCACGCCGGTGCAGTTGGCGCCGCCGCATTGCGTGCTCCAGACGATGTTGGTGCTCCAGACGATGTTGTCGTCGTCGTTGGTGCTCCAGACGATATTGGTGCTCCAGACGATGTTGTCGTCGCCGTCGGTGCTCCAGACGATGTTGTCGTCGGCGTCCGTGCTCCAGACGATGTTGGTGCTCCAGACGATGTTGCTGCGGCTCTTCGTGCTCCAGACGATGTTGTTCTTGTTCTTGGTGCTCCAGACGATGTTGTTCTGGCTCCTGGTGCTCCAGACGATGTTGGTGCTCCAGACGATGTTGGAGGCGCGGACGCCCCAGGCAACCGGCTTGCCCGCGCTCGTCGTCTCGCTGCCCCACGTCACGTCGAGCGACCACGCGCTGGCGCCCGGCAGCGGGATGCCGTCCGTGATGCGGTGATTGCCCCAGATGAGGTGCTCGCTCCACGCCACGTACTCGCGCTCGATGACGTCGCCCGGGTCCGGCGGGCCGAGCCGCGGCTCTGCGAAGAACCGCGCCATGCGAATCGCGCCGAGCGTATTGAGCAGCCCGGCCCCCTGCGCGAGGAACGACTCGTCGTCGCGCACCTCGGCGGTGTACTGGAGGATCGCCTTCACCGCGTTCGGCGTGAGATCGGGGTTCGCTTCGAGCATCAGCGCGACCGTCCCGGTGACCACCGGCGCCGCCATGCTCGTGCCCGACA
Source organism: uncultured Bifidobacteriaceae bacterium (assembly GCA_964526235.1). Lineage (GTDB taxonomy): Bacteria > Acidobacteriota > Vicinamibacteria > Vicinamibacterales > UBA2999 > MELF01. Next base: position 3,723 of record CAZGLC010000251.1, on the reverse strand, counting down.
AGCTCAGATACGGCTTATAGGGCGTCGGGCGCGTGCCGTCGACCAGATAGTCGGGATACTGCGCGTAAAGCGTGCTGTGGGGATCCGACAGCGACTCGGTGCCAACGCCGGGCGCGATGAGATCGGGCTTGGCGGCGAAGTCGATCCACGTCGGTCCGCGTGAGCTGAAGCGCGCGAGCGTGTCGTTGCCGCGCGCGCGCGTGCCCTCGTGGCTGGCCGCGCCGACCGTGAGCACCCATGGCGCATTACCGGGGCACGTGATGCCACCCCACTGGCTGCCGCCGTCTTCGTCGGCGCCGAGGTTCCCGGCGGCGGCGATGACGACGATCCCCGCCTCGACGGCGCGGCGGGCGGCGAGCGCAAGCGGATCCGTGGTGTACGACTCGAACACGCCCGACGCGACCGACAGATTGATGACGCGGATGTTGTAGACGTCCTTGATCGCGATCGCGTAGTCGATCGCGGCAATCACGTCGCTGATGTAGCCGAAGCCCTGCTCGTCGAGCACCTTGAGGCCGACCAGGTGCGCACCCGGCGCCACGCCGCTGCGCGCGCCGCCGGAGTCGTACCCGTTGCCGGCGATGACGCCGGAGACGTGCGTGCCGTGGCCGTAGTCGTCGATCGGCTGGTCGGAGGTCCAGATGCGCGGGTGCGACGGTCGCGTGAAGTCCCTGAAGTGCACGACGCGCGGCGCCGCCCGCGCCGACTTCATGCCGGCGAGATACAGGTCGTCGTGCCACGCCGTGATGCCGGAATCGATGACGGCGACGCCGACGCCCTTGCCGGTCAGCTTGAACGTCTGGCGCGCAGCGGCCGCCGCAATCGCGGCGCCGGTCCGCTCGAGCGTCGGGAACACCGGATGGTCCGCGCGGATCCACGCGACCTGCGGGTTGCCGGCCAGGCCGGCGATTGTCGTGTTGTCGACGTCGGCGACGAGCGCCGCTGCCGACGAAAGCTGCCGTCCCGTGCGTCCGCCGCTGCCGGTCACCACGCGCGGGTCGGCGCCGCCGCGGAACTGGACGATCACACGCGAGCGGCCGGTCAACTGCCGCGACCGGGCCTGCAGCACGCGATCGAGCTTGTCCTGGGGCGCCGGCTGCCCCCAGGCGGCCGCGGGTCCCAACAGGGCAAAGAATGCCGCCAGGAGCAACGCCTGGCGGGCTGGTGCGGCGAAAGGTGGTTTGGTCATAGGGAGAGGGTGAGCGGCACAGAGCAAGAATACTGCCGAGGTCGAAGCCCAACGGCTAAGGCACAAACAAGGCAGGTGTTTTCAATATTTTATGAACGACTTTGTCCCGGAAACGACGCGGCGCGCGGTGCAGCGATGCGCAGGAAATGTGCAGAAACTGCACACCCGATCCACGGATCGGGAGGCAAAAACGTAACACTGAATCGGGGTTAGTGCGCCCGCTTCGGGTCGTCGAGGCCGTACTCGACGATCTTGCGGTACAGGGTGCCGCGGCTGATTTCCAGATTGCGCGCCGCTTCCTTCTTGTTCCAGCCGGTCGCCTCGAGCGCGCGGAGGATGTGCGCGCGTTCGGCTTCGCGGAGTGTCGGCAGGCGCGTCGGCGCGAACGCTGCCGGCGCGTCGTGTTCGTGGAGGAACTCGACGTCGGTGTCGCGGATGATGCGCCCCGGCGCCGACAGCGCCGCGCGCGAGACGGTGCTTTCGAGCTCGCGGATGTTGCCCGGCCACGGATACGACTGCAGCTGCGCCATCGCCTCGGCCGAGAAGATCTTCGCGTCGAGCGGCAGGCCGTTGGCGGTGCAGTAGCGCGCGAGGAAGCGCGACGCCAGCACGGGAATGTCAATCGGCCGCTCGCGCAGCGACGGCAGCCGGATCGCGAACGCGTTGATCCGGTAATAGAGGTCTTCGCGGAAGCGGCCGTCGCGAACGAAGAGGTCGACCGGGCGGTTCGTGGCGGAGATGAGGCGGAAGTCGACGTGCACCGACTTCTGGCCGCCCAGCCGCTCGAAGCGGCGGTCCTCGAGGGCGCGCAGGAGCTTGGCCTGCGCGATCAGCGAGAGGTCGCCGATCTCGTCGAGCAGGAGCGTGCCGCGATCGGCCAGTTCCAGCCGCCCGGGTTTCCGATCGTGCGCGCCGGTAAAGGCCCCCTTCTCGTAGCCGAAGAGCTCCGACTCGAAGAGCGTGTCGGGGAGGGCCGCGCAGTTCACGGCCTGAAACCGTTCCCTGGCCCGGCGGCTCAGCTCATGGATCATCCGCGCGACGACTTCCTTGCCGGAGCCCGTGGGGCCAAAGATCAGTACGGAAATATCCGACTTGGCCGCCGTGCGGATCCACTCGAAGACGATCAGCATCTTCTCGTCGCGGCCGATCATCTCGCGGAAGCGCTGTACGGACGGGGCCTGGTCCTCGGCGCTGATGGCCGCACGCCGTTCGAGGAATCGATCGAGCAGATCTGCGCGGTCGGGCCGGTCGGGCCGCTGTGCGGTGTAGCGGGGCGCCGGCCCGGGCAGCGGCGCGACCACGCCGAAGTCGACCAGTTCCGCCAGGCAGTTCTCGACGTCGCCGCGCATGCGGCCGAACACCGCCATCAGCGAATCGATGTCGAAGGCCTCCTCCAGCCGGGCGTTCAGAAACCGCAGCAGGCCCGCGCGGAGCGGCGACTGCACGACCGCGTGAAACCGGGTTTCCTCGTCGGCGGGCGAATCGGGCCGCCGAGCGGCGGCCGGGGCGTGCCGGGCGGTCAGGGTGGTCTCGTCCACGAATCCGGTTCTCTTATCGGCCGCGCGGCTCTGCTGCGACAGTCGGGGTAAGCTACACATCGTGCCCCACCGAGCCCCGGGCGCGCCGCGCCAGCAACGCGCCGACTATCTGTCGGGCAAACCGATTCGTTACTACCGTCCGCGCGGCAGCGCCGACATCCGGCACCTGATCGAGGAAGGATTTCAGGCGTTCAACGCTGCGCGCCTCGGCGAGGCGTGCCGGATTTTCACCGACAGGATGCTCCTGCCGGAGCACGACACCACGATCGGCCTGACGATGGCGGGTGCGATGACGCCCGCGGGTCTGGGCGGGTGCGTCATCGCGCTCATGGAGCGCGGGCTCGTCGACTTCGTCATCAGCACGGGCGCGAACCTCTATCACGACCTGCATTACGCGCTGAACTTCACGCTGCACCGGGGATCGCCCTTCGTCGACGACGTGGCGCTCTACGAGGAAGGCGTCATCCGCATCTACGACGTGCTGTTTCCCGCGTCGGTGCTGCTCGAGACCGACGCCTACATCCGCGAGTTCCTGGTGCGGTGGGGCGCAAACGGGCCGGTGTCGACGGCGGAGCTGCACTACGCGCTCGGATGCGACCTGCGCGAGCGGCAGCCGGGGTGCGAGGAGTACTCGATGGTGGCCGCTGCTGCGGCGTTCGGCGTACCGATCTACACCTCGTCGCCGGGCGACAGCTCGATCGGCATGAATCTCGCCTATCACGAGCTGATGAACGGGTGCGCGCTGATGGTCGATCCCAACAAGGACGTCAACGAGGTGTGCGCATTCATCCTCGCGGGCAAGAAGAACGGCTGCGTGATCCTCGGCGGCGGATCGCCGAAGAACTTCTATCTCCAGGGACAGCCGACCCTGTGGGAGGTGTACGGCATCCCGAAGGGCGGCAACGACTACGTCTGCCAGCTCCCGACCGACCAGGTCGCCTGGGGTGGACTCCCGGGCGCGACGCCCGCCGACGCGGTCAGCTGGGGCACGGTGAT
>CAZGLC010000250.1:0-7057 GCA_964526235.1 uncultured Bifidobacteriaceae bacterium | reverse complement strand
TCGCGCCGGCGAGCGCCAGACACACCACGCTCCTGCTGCGCATTCTGTTCCTCGCCGGGTCTGCCGCGGCTCGATCGTGCCCGCGGCGAGACCCGGCCTACGTCTGGCCTACGTCGATTCTTTCACTTCCGGATGATCGCCTGCCCGTCCATGAACGGCCGCAGTGCGTCGGGGATGACCACCGAGCCGTCCTCCTGCTGATAATTTTCGAGCACGGCGATGAGGGTGCGGCCGACCGCGAGCCCCGATCCGTTGAGGGTGTGGACGAACTCCGCCTTGCCGCCCGCCGCGGAGCGGAACTTGATGTTGGCGCGCCGCGCCTGAAACGCCTCGGTGTTGCTGCAGGACGAGATCTCGCGATACAGGCTCTGGCTCGGCAGCCACACCTCGATGTCGTACGTCTTGGCCGACGCAAACCCGATGTCGCCGGTGCAGAGCAGCACCGTGCGATACGGCAGCTCGAGCCGCTTCAGGACTTCCTCCGCATTCGACGTGAGGCGCTCGAGCTCGTCGTAGGACCGGTCCGGCGCGCTGAAGACCATCAGCTCCACCTTGTCGAACTGGTGCTGGCGGATCAGCCCGCGCACGTCGGCGCCGTACGAGCCCGCTTCGCTCCGGAAGCACGGCGTGTACGCTGTGTAGCGAATCGGGAGCTGCCGGCCGTCGAGAATCTCGCCGCTGTGCATGTTGGTGAGCGGCACTTCCGCGGTCGGCACGAGATAGAGGTCCCAGTCGCCGGCGATCTTGAAGAGATCCGCCTCGAACTTCGGCAGGTTGCCCGTTCCGGTGAGGGCGGCGCTGTTCGCCAGGAAGGGCGGCGCCACCTCCGTGTAGTTGTGCTCCTTCGTGTGCAGGTCGAGCATGAAGTTGATGAGCGCGCGCGCCAGCCGCGCGCCGGCGCCGACAAGCGCGGTAAAGCGCGCGCCGGCGATCTTCGTGCCCCGCTCGAAATCGATGATCCCGAGCGCCGGTCCGAGGTCCCAGTGCGCCTGCGGCGTGAACGGAAACGTCCGCGGCGTACCGTGGCGGCGCACCTCGACGTTGTCGGCCGTGCTCTTCCCCACCGGGACGCTCGCGTGCGGGATGTTCGGGATCGTGAGCAGCTGGCGATTGCGCCGTCCTTCAATCGCCTCCAGCTCCACGCTCATCTGCTTGATGCGCTGCCCGCGCCCGCGGCTCTGTTCCTGGAGCGACCCGACGTCGAGCCCCTGCCGCCGGGCGCGCGCCACTTCGTCGCCCGACGCGTTCTGCTCGCGCTTCAGCCCCTCGATCTCCGGAATCATCCGGCGGCGCGCCGACTCGAGCGTCATCAGCTCGTCGAGCTCCGTCTTCAGATCGACGCCGCGCGTCGCCAGGGCGGCGCGGACCGCCGCCTGATCGTCTCGAATGCGCGCGGGGTCAATCATGCCGGTTCGATCCTATCCTGAGATACGATCGCCCGAATGACTGCGACGATCCGGAAGGCCGTCTTCCCCGCCGCCGGCCTCGGCACGCGCTTTCTCCCGGCCACCAAGGCGCAGCCGAAAGAGATGCTCGTGCTCGTCGACAAGCCGGTGATCCAGTACGGCGTGGAGGAAGCCGTCCAGTCAGGCGTCCCGAACATCGTGATCGTGACCGGCCGCGGCAAGAACGCGATCGAGGACCACTTCGATGTCGCCGTGGAGCTCGAAAGCTTCCTCGAGCAGCGGGGCAAGACCGCGCTCCTCGACGAGATCCGGAAGATCACCGAACCGATCAACGTCGCCTACGTGCGCCAGGGCGAGCCGCTCGGCCTGGGCCACGCCGTGCTCGTCACGCGGATGCTCATCGGCGACGAGCCGTTCGCCGTCATCCTGGGCGACGACGTGATCGACGCCAATCCGCCGGCGCTGCGGCAGATGATCGACGTGTTCGAGCGCGTGCGGGGACCGGTGCTCGCGGTGGAGCGCGTGGCGCCCGAGGACGTCTCGAGCTACGGCATCGTCGCGATCGACGAGCGCGAGGACCTCGGCCCCCGCGTCCACCGCGTGAAGGATCTCGTGGAGAAGCCGGCACGCGAGGATGCGCCGTCGAATCTGGCGATTATCGGCCGTTACATCCTGACGCCCGACATCTTCGACGCGCTCGACGCCACCGCGCGCGACGGCACGGGCGAAATCCAGCTCACCGACGGCCTGCGGCGCCTGCTGCGCGAGCGGCCCGTCTACGTCTGCGAGATCGACGGCGTCCGCCACGACACCGGCAACAAACTGGGTTTCCTCAAGGCGATCGTGTACTTCGCGCTGCGGCGCCCCGACCTCGCCGAGCCCTTCCGCCGCTACCTGGAGTCGCTGACCGCTACGACTTCTTCTCGGTCGATGAGGACGTAGAGGTCGACGCGGTGTCGCTCTTGGTGGTGTCGCTCTTGGCGGCGCCGTCGGTCTTCTTCTCTGAGGGGGTGTCGCCCTTGCTGTCGGCAGTCTTGCTGTCGCCGCTCTTGCTGTCGCCGCTCTTTTCGCCGGACGTCTTCTCCGACTTCCCCTTCCGCGCGTAGTCGGTGATGTACCAGCCCGATCCCTTGAACTGAATCGCCGGCGACGAGAACAGCCGGCGCACCGGGCCCTTGCCGCACAGCGTGCAGACATCCACCTCCGGATCGCTGAACCGCCGGATGAGCTCGAAGCGCTGGCCGCACGCCTCGCATTCGTATTCGTAGAGCGGCATCCTACTGGTATGTCCCTCCCAAGACAGTCCTGGCCGCGCCGTTGTCGCGGCCAGCCAAACCGCTGTCGAAAGGCTGTCCTACGTGGTCGAGTGCATCAGTTGAGACACGCCACTAGTCCAGCACGGCGTCGGAGGTGTCGCCGAGCAGGAGCCGCCGGTGCGCCCAGAAGGGCGCGTTCCCCTGCCCGAGCACCGTGTCGTGAAACGTCCGCAGGGAGAACTTGCCGCCCTGCGCGTCGGTGTAGTCGCGGCGCAGCTTCAGCATCATCAACTTTCCGACCGAGTACACGAGGTATGTCGGATCGAAAGTGCCGCGCTCGGCCTCGCGGCGGGCGGTCGCTTCCTCCAGGAACGCCTCGTCCCGGAAGAACCGCATCCCCTGCTCCACCGAGAGATCCTCGCAGTGCAGCCGGATGGCGACGACGAAACGCGCGAGCCGCACGAGCGCCTCGGCGAGCTGCCCGAGCTTGAACGTGTGGTCCCCGCGGCGAAATCCCGCCTCGGTCATCATCTGCTCGCAGTAGTGGGCCCATCCTTCGACGAACGAGGCGGGCGCGAACAGGATCGACTTGCGCACTTTCGAGTCGACGCGGCGCAGATGCTGATAGTGCAGGTAGTGCCCCGGGTAGACCTCGTGGATGGAGATGTTCCAGAGCGTCGGGAAGTTGAAGTCCCGCATGTGCTCCTGCTGCCGCTCCGGCGTCCAGCCCCGATCGACATCGGTGAGGTAGTAGTACGCGCGGCTCGGCTTCGTTTCGAACGGCCCCGGCGTCCACATGCTGGCGAACGCCCAGCGGCAGAACTCCGGCGACGGCGCGACGACGACCGGCTCGGCGTCGGGGATCGACACGATCGACTGCCGCTCGAGAAAAGTGGCGAGCTCCTGCAGCTGTTCCTGCGCGACGCGCACGAGCGCACCCGGCGCCGGATGGTCCTCTTTGGCGCGCCGCCAGGCGCTCATCGGATCGCTCCCGTTCAGGCGGCCGGCCACGGCGCGGAACTCCTCCTGCACGTCGTGCAGCTCCCGCATGGCGATGGCCAGCAGCCGCTCGGCGCTCAGCGTAATCCCCTCTTCGAGCTTCAGCTTCTGCGCGAACGCCTCGGGACCGAGGCGGAATGACGCCTTGGCGCGGGCCGCCAGATCGGTTTCGAGGTACTCGATGTAGGTCGCGATCGCGTGGGTGGCTTCGGCGGAGGTGTCGGCCAGGTCCCCGAGGATGTGCAGATCGTCGAGCGTGCCGAAGGCCCGCGGCAGATCGGTTTCGATGAACTTCAGAACGCCCCGCCAGGTCTCGAGACCGATCTTGACGAAGATCCCCGGGGACTCCCGGATGTTCTCCCGTGCGGCGTCGACCAGGCGCGCCGTCTGCCGGAGCTTCGATACCACCCGGCGGGCGCGCTCCTGTTCGGGGGCATAGTGGAACAGCGCCTGCCCCGCCAGGCTGATGCCCAGCGTGTCGGCGTAGAGCTGGGGGTTGCGCTCCCACGTCCGCACCGCCTCGATCTCGTGCATCCGGGCATCGATGGTGGCGGCCACGATCCGATGCTCGACCTGTTCGGGGGGGGGCAGAAGCGCGCGGTCGATCTGCTGGAGACGACGCCCGAAGCCGGAAAGGGCCCGGAGGTGCGCCTCTATCGAGGAGCGGTTGAAGTCCTCGAGCAGGTCGTCGTGAAGGTGCACCCCGTCCACGCTCGCCTGGCTCGGGAGGACTTCATAGAGATACGCCAGGTAATCGTCGACAAAATGAGGAAATGGCTCCGATGGGTACATGCCTGGTCATGACTGGCGCTCTGCAGCTCCACTCCGTGAGCGCGCATCTCGCAATGGTACAATAACTTTCCGCCCGATGTCCGGCACGTTGTTCCTTGTCGCCACGCCCATCGGCAACCTCGATGACATCACACTGCGGGCGCTGCGGGTGCTCCGCGAGGCCGACGTCATCGCCGCCGAGGACACGCGCCGCACGGCAAAGCTGCTGACGCATTACGCCATCTCGACGCCCACGGTCAGTTTCCACGAGCACAACACGCGCGCCAGGCTGCCCCAGCTCATCGGTCGACTCGAGCGTGGTGAGCGCGTCGCCCTGGTGACGGATGCAGGCACGCCCGGAATCTCGGATCCGGGGATCGAGTTGGTGCGCCGCTCGGTCGAAGCAGGGATTCGAGTCGATCCGATCCCCGGCCCGAGCGCTCCCCTCGTGGCCGCCGTCGCGTCCGGCTTCCCGATGGAGCCGCTGACCGTGTTAGGGTTTGCCCCAGGGCGGGCAAAAGACCGAAAGGCGTGGCTGGAGCGGCTTCAGGCGATTCGACACACCGTCACATTCTTTGAGGCGCCCCATCGAATTCGCCAAACACTGACTGAAGCCGCCGAAATTATAGGTAATCGCCCAATTATTGTCGGCCGTGAGCTGACGAAGCTCCATCAACAGTTCATTCGAGGGACTGCGCACGATATAATCGGTCAAGTAACCGATCCTGTGGGCGAATTCACCGTCGTCGTCGGGCCTCAGCCAGCAGCAGACAGGCCAGATGTTCTGTCGAACGACAGAGAAATAGCCATTGAATTTGGGCTAACAGCCATAAATAGTCGGCGGCGGCGCGACGTCGTCGCCGAATTGGCCCATAAATATGGTCGATCAACCAATGACGTCTATGCCATCCTTGAGCGAATGAAGGATGGGGTCTGAGGTTCACGTCGTCATCCTGGCCGCCGGCCAGGGGACGCGGATGAAATCGGCCCTCCCGAAAGTTCTTCACCAGGTCGCGGGCGGTCCGATGGTGGACCACGTGCTGCAGACGGCCGACGCCGTCGCGCCCGCCACGACGACGCTCGTGATCGGCCATCAGGCGGAGGCGGTCCGCCACCACCTCCGTGGCCGGGCGGGCCTCCAGTTCGTGGTCCAGGACCCGCAGCTCGGGACGGCCCACGCGCTCCAGCAGGCCGTGCCGCTGCTGAAGGGGCGAGAGGGCACCCTTGTCATCCTGTCGGGCGACGTGCCGCTCCTGCGGTCCGCGACCCTCCGGCGACTCGTAGGCGCCCACCAAGCGGCGAACGCCGCGGCGACGGTGGTCACGGCTGTCGTCGAGCGGCCGTACGGCTATGGCCGGATTATCCGCAGCGGCGGCCGCATCGCACGGATCGTCGAGGAGCGCGATGCGTCGCCTGCGCAACGGCAGGTCCGCGAGATCAACAGCGGGATCTACGCCTTCGAGCTCGCGCCGCGCCTCTTCGAGGCGCTCGAGGCGATCAAGCCGGGCAACGACCAGCGCGAGTACTACGTGACCGATCTGATCGCGATCTTCCGCCGGCGCAAACGCCCGGTGGAGACGCTTGTCGTCGACAACCCGGACGAGATTCGCGGCATCAACAGCCGCACCGAGCTCGCAGAACTGAGCGCAATCATGAGACAGACGAAGAACGAAGAACTGATGGCGGCCGGCGTCACGCTCATCGACCCGGCCACCACGTACATCGACCCGGACGTCACCATCGGCCCCGACACCGTGATACACCCGGGTGTGGTCATTCAGGGACAGACCCGGATCGGCACGGCATGCGAGATCCACGCGTACGTTCGCATCGCCGACACGGAAATTGCCGATCGCGCGACGATCCACAACTTCTGCCTCATCCTTGGTGCGCGGGTTGCACAAGGCGCGTCCATCGGTCCCTTTGCCCACCTCCGCCCGGAGACCGAGGTGGGCGAGGGGGCGAAAGTGGGCAATTTCGTGGAGTTGAAGAAGACCATCCTGGGCGCCGGGTCGAAGGCCAATCACCTGTCCTACCTCGGCGATGCGACGATCGGCGCCAACGTCAACGTGGGGGCGGGCACGATTACGTGCAACTACGATGGCCGGACGAAACACCAGACGGTCATCGAGGAAGGCGCGTTCATCGGGAGCGACACGCAACTGGTGGCGCCCGTCCGGATTGGCAAGGGGGCCTACGTGGCCGCCGGCTCGTCCATCACCGAAGACGTGCCGGCCGGCGCGCTCGGTATCGCGCGCGGGCGCCAGACGAACATCGAGGGCTGGGTCGAGCGCAAGAAGAGCGAGTGACTTATGTGCGGAATCATCGGCTACATCGGCTCGAAGCCCGTCGTCCCCGTGCTGCTGGACGGTCTGCGGCGCATGGAGTACCGCGGCTACGATTCAGCCGGCGTCGCCCTCGTCGGCCCTGAAGGGATCGCGCTGCGCCGGTCGGCGGGGAAGCTGACGAACCTCGAGAACGCGATCCGCCTGCAGCCGGTCGACGGGCTGTACGGCGTCGGCCACACGCGCTGGGCGACGCACGGCCGCCCGACGGAGGAGAACGCCCACCCGCATCGCGACTGCACGGGCCGCATCGTCGTCGTGCACAACGGCATCATCGAGA
>CAZGLC010000249.1:0-7084 GCA_964526235.1 uncultured Bifidobacteriaceae bacterium | reverse complement strand
GTGAGCGTCCAGGGCCGGACCGGCGCGCCATCGAAGGTGCGAATCCCTTCGAGCAGCTCGATGCTGACCGTGCGGAACGCCTCGAGCGGACGCGTGAAGCGGATTTCCACGGCGCGCGCCCCAGCGTCGTACGCAAACGTGAATTCCGGCGCCGGCGCGCCGGCGCCTGCCGCTCCACCGACATACGCGACGCGAATGCGGTCGGTCAGCGATGCGGGGTCGATGCCGCGTGAGAACTGGAAGCGGACACGGCCGGCCGCCGGCACGTCGACCTCGCCCTCGGTCGGCGAGCTGAAGATCACGTCACCCGGTTCGGCCGGCAGCGGAGGTGGGGCGGTTTCCTCTTCGGCGGGCGGCGCCGCTTCCGGTGCTTCCGCCTCGGCCACCGTCGTTCCGACGATGGTCGTCAGCCCTCGCGTCGATGCCACGGTTCCACTGATCTGCAGCCATCGGCCGGTATCGACACGGGCGTCGACCGACAGGACGAAACCGCGCCCGCGCGGCTGCAGGTCGGTGACCCAGACGGCCGCGTCGGCCGAGCGCAGCACGAAGTCCCAGCGGCTCTTTCCGGGAGCGCTTGGCAGGTCGCCGAAGAGATTCCGGCCGCGGAACTGGCCGACGAGGGTGACTTTCTGTCCGTCGAAGCGCCAGGGCTGGAGCGCCAGCGCCCGCACCGACGGCGACACCGCCGGCTGCGCGGGCGTGACGTTGGTCACCACGAGCAGCAGTTCCTCGCCGGGCCGCGGCCACGGGTCGAAGTTGCGGGCCTGAGCATACGCGGTGACCCGGGCGTCTCCCTGCTCGAGGCGGCCCACATCGATCAGCTGCCCGCGCACTTCGACGATCCCCGATGGCGTGGTCGTGTCCTTGAGGATCACGGGGACGTCGCGCTCGCCCCCGCGCAGCACGATCTGCGTGCCGCTTTCGACGAACTCGCCGTGCAGCAGCACGTTCTGCAGGTGGAAGTAGCTGGGATACTCGCGCAGCGCCACCACCGTGGCCAGGCGGCGCACGGAACCCTGCGGCGCGACATCGACGGCCGCGACGAGGAGCAGAACGGCGGCCGCCAGTGCGCGACACGCGCTCACATGATCATTCTACTTTGCGCATCGCCATACGGGCCACGATGACCGCCAGCGCGAAGAAGAGCGCGGCCGTGGCCAGCTGCCCGAGCCCCGTTTCGCCGCTGAAGAACGGGAACATCGCACCGATCGCGGCCAATGGCTCGATCGTGCCCGTGCCGACGAGGATCGCGAACAGGATGCCGGCAATCGACCCGCCGGCGATCAGTCCCGAGCTGAACAATGTGCCGGCGCTCACCTCGCTGTCAGCCGCGACGCCGGGCTTCCGCTCGACCCACGCCCGGACCAGCCCGCCGGCGAAAATCGGCGCCGTCGTCGCAATCGGCAGGTACAGGCCGACGGCGAACGATAGCGAGTGGATGCCGCACAGCTCGAGCGTGACCGCGATGAAGACGCCGACGAGGACCAGGCCCCAGGGCAGGTTCTGATTGAGCAGGCCCCGGATGATCGTCGCCATCAGCGTCGCCTGCGGAGCCGGCACCGCCTCCGATCCAATCCCGAACACCTGGTGCATGTACAGCGTCGTCAGACCGATGACGAGGCCCGACGCGAGCACGCCGATGATGAGGCCGAGCTGCTGGTAGAGGGGTGTGGCGCCGACGATGTACCCGGTCTTCAGGTCCTGCGAGGTGTTTCCGGCGTTTGCCGCAGCGATGCAGACGATCGCGCCTACCGAGAGGGCGATCGGCGCATAGATATCGCCGGTCCACCCGAGCGCGACGAAGATCACGCACGTCAGGATCAACGTCGCAATCGTCATCCCCGAGACCGGATTCGACGAAGACCCGATGAGGCCCGTGATGCGCGACGACACGGTGACGAAGAAGAAGCCGAAAATGAGGATGAGCACCGCCGCGACGAAGTTGCCCTGCGTCGGCAGACCGGGCGCAACCGCCATGAAGATTGCCAACAGGAGGCTTCCACCGATCACCACGCCCATCGGGATGTCGCGTTCCGTCCGCAGCCGGCCGCCGGCGCCGCCCGAGGCGGCGAGATCGCGGATCCCGCCTCGTGCCGACGAGACGATCGTCGGGATCGTCCGCGCCAGCGTGATAATCCCGGCCGCCAGCACGGCCCCCGCGCCGATGTAGCGGATATAGGCGCTCCAGAGCTGTCCCGGGTTCATCTCCGAGATCAGGAACGGCTGCCCCGTGGCCGGATTGACCGCGTAGTTCGGGTGAATGGGCGGGAAGGGCTCCGTCATGAACTGGCCGAGAATCGTCAGCAGCGGCAGCAGGCCCAGCCACGCCAGCACGCCTCCGGCCACCATCGTGCCCGCGATGCGCGGTCCGATCACGTAGCCGACCCCGAGATATTCGGGCGAGACGTCGACGGCAACGGTCGCATTCGGGAACTGACTGCCGCGCGGCAAGGAGTAGCCGATCTCCGTCCGAAAGAGGCCGAAGATCCAGGAGAGCGATTTCCAGAGCGCGCCGACGCCAAGGCCGCTGAAGACGACCGCCGCCAGCTTGCCGCCCCGCTCGCCCGCGACGAGTACCTCGGCGCACGCGGTTCCCTCGGGATAGGGGAGCACGCCGTGCTCCTTGACGATAAGGGCGCGCCGCAGCGGCACCATCATCAGCACGCCGAGGATGCCGCCGGCGAGTGTCAGCATCGTGATCCGCACGTAGTTGAAGTAGTCGGGGCCGAACGGGACGAGGAAGATCAGCGCAGGAATGGTGAAGACGACGCCGGCCGCCACCGATTCGCCGGCGGACCCGATCGTCTGCACCATGTTGTTCTCGAGGATCGTCGCGCCGCCGAGTCGTTTGAGCACGGAGATGGCGAGGACGGCGATCGGTATCGAGGCGCTGACCGTGAGGCCGGCGCGAAGCCCGAGATACACCGTCGATGCGCCGAAGAGCAGACCGAACGCGGCGCCGAGCACGATCGCCTTCGCGGTGAACTCTGCGGGCGACTCGTGCGCCGGCACGTGAGGCGTCAGTGGTGCCATGGCGCGAGATGGTAGCATTGGAGCGTGTGAATCGTCCGAACAAGCGGCGGCAGCTTCCCGATCAGGTCTCCGAGCTCACCACCAACCGGCTGTCCGTATACCTCCGCTGCCTCAACGAGCTCGATGCCGCCGGCGTGCAGACGATTTCGTCGCAGTCGCTCGCCGAGCAGTTTCATCTCAACGCCGCACAGATCCGGAAGGACCTCGCCTACTTCGGCGAGTTCGGCGTCCGCGGCGTCGGCTACTACGTGAAGGAGCTGCGCCGGCACCTCCGGCAGATTCTCGGCCTCGACCGCCGTCTCCGTGTGGTCATCATGGGGGCGGGCAACCTCGGGCTCGCGCTGGCCGATTACCCCGGCTTCCGGCAGGAGGGGTTCGACATCGCGGCGCTCTTCGACATCGCGAACGAGAAGATCGGCCACGAATCGCGCTGCGGCGTGGCGATCCACGACGTCCGCGAGCTGAAGCGCATGGCGAAGCGCGAACGGTACGACATCGCGGTGATCGCGGTGCCCGCGCCGCACGCGCAGCCGGTCGTCGACCTCGTGGTGGACGCCGGCATCAAGGCGATCCTCAACTTCTCGCCCGGCGCGCTCAAAGTGCCGGCGGAAGTGAAGCTGAAGAGCGTCGATCTCACGGTGTCGCTCGAAAGCCTGTCGTTCTATCTTGCGCAAGGGGACGAGCGTGCCTAGGGTGCCCAGAGTGCCTAGAGTGCGCGCGAAGTTATCCCATGTGGACCGTCGCGGCAGGGTCAAGATGGTCGACGTCGGCGACAAGGCGGTGACCGCCCGCGAAGCGGTCGCGCGCGGCGACATCACGATGGCGCCCGCGGCGTTGCGCCTGATTCGACGCGGGGCCGTGGCCAAGGGCGATCCGCTGCAGACGGCCCGGCTCGCCGGCATCATGGCCGCCAAGCAGACCTCCGCCATCATTCCGCTCTGTCATCCGCTGCCGCTGACGCACGTCGCGGTGGAGCTGATGCCGACCCGCCGCGGCTACCGGATCGAGTCGCGCGTGCGCACGAGCGCGCAGACGGGGGTCGAAATGGAAGCGCTCGTCGCCGTCGCCGTGGCGGCGCTCACCATCTACGACATGGTCAAAGCGGTCGACAAGGCAATGGTCATCGGCGACATCTATCTGGTCGAAAAGCGCGGAGGGCGCTCCGGCGTCTACCGCCGGCCGGATCGTGCACCGATCCGGCGGGTCCGCCGCGCCCTTCGCTGAGCGGACCCGGCGGGCCGATCTATTTGGGCGTGCCGATGCGGTACAGGTGCGTGTCGGTCCGGATGAAGATCGACCCGCTCGACACCGCCAGCGACGCCAGCGTCGATCCCTCGAGCTGATTGCGCGCCAGGACACGGAACTCCTTGCCCGGCGCGAGCACGGTGGTCAGCCCTTCTTCGCTCTGAAAGTAGATGCGGCCGTCTGCGAAGACCGGCGAGGCGGAATAATTGCCGCCGAGGCGCTGCAGCCAGAGCGGCACGCCGGTCCTGGCGTCGAGGGCCGCGCCAATCCCGATATCGCTCACGCTGTAGAGCACGTCCTCGACGAGCAGCGGCGACGGCGTCAGCGGGGCGGCGCGCTGCTGCGTCCACACGGTGTGCGAGCGGGTGACGTCGCCCGTGCCGTCGGCGCGCACGGCGATGAGCGACGGCTGCTGGAATCCCGTAGCGATGTACACGAGGCCGTGTCCGTAGACGGGACGCGGCACGTTGGAGAAGCCGTCGCGGTAGGAGACCCGCCAGATTTCCCGGCCCGACCGCGGATCGTAGGCGGCCGCGCGATACGCGCCCACGCTGACGAGCTGATCCCGATCGCCGACGCGGATGACGAGCGGCGTCGTGTACGCCTGATCCGCCGGATACCGGCGGTTCGTCTTCCAGCGCACCTTCCCGGTCCGCGTGTCGAGCGCGACGACGAACGCCGCGTCCCAGCCGTCGCAGTTGAAGATCAACAGGTCGTCGTACAGCACGGGCGAGCCCCCGCCGCCGTGCTGGTTCACGAACGGGGTTCGCGCCTTCCAGACGATCTCGCCCGACGTGGTGATCGCCGCCGTCCCCTCGGCTCCAAAGTGCAGGTACACGCGATCCCCATCGACAATCGGCGTCGGAGACGCGTGACTGTTCTTCGGGTTCAGAAGGTTGGCGTCGCGGAGCCGAAAGAGCTCGACGTTCACCACCTCGCGACCGGTAACGGCGTCGTAGGCGAGCGCACGGAGCGAGGTGCCGTCGCGTTCGCGGACGGCCGACGTCAGCCAGACGCGGCCGCCAACGACGGTGGGAGACGACCAGCCGCGGCCCGGGACCGGCGTCTTCCAGACGACGTTCCGCGACTCGCTCCACTCCAGCGGGAGATCGCGTTCGGTCGAGTGTCCCTGGCCGGTGGGACCGCGGAACTGCGGCCAGTCTTCGGCGTGAGCCGCTGGTCCGGTCAGCGCGAGCAGCAGCGACAGTGCGATGCGGACGGCCACGCCAGCCGGTAGTATACGCGCCGCCCCTCAGGCCTCGAATCCCGGATCCCGCATCCCGGTTCCCGGTTTAGGGGGCGGCTCGATATGGATGACGACGTCGGCGAGCTGCGGGAAGCGCTTCATGAGCCGATCCTTGACGACGTGCGACGTCGCGTGCGCGGCCTCGAGGGGCGTCCGGCCGTCGAGCCACACGTGCAGGTCCATGAAGACGTAATCGGCCGGGCCGCGCGTGCGGATGCGGTGGCAGCCGAGCACTTCGGGGACCGATCGAACAACCATCTGCACGTCCTCTTCGGCCATGACGATCTGGTCGCCGAGGATGCGCGACGTCTCCTGCGCGATGAGCCAGCCGGCGCGGCCGATGACCGCCGCCACGACGAGCGCCGCCAGCGGGTCGAGCCACGGATAGCCGAACCAGACGCCGACGAGCGCGGCGAGGACCGTGGCGGAGGTCAGCACGTCGCTCCGCGTGTGCATCGCGTCGGCGTGCAGCACCTCGCTGTTGAGCCGCCGCGCCTCCCGCAGCTCGTACCGCACGACGAACAGGTTCACGACGAGCGTCACGGCCATGACGCCAATCCCTTCGGGGAACACGCGCGGCACGCCGCCGTTCACCAGCCGATCGTAGGCGGCGGCCAGCACCTGCACGAGGACGACGATCAGGAAGATGAGAATGCCGAGCGACGCCATCGTCTCGTACTTGCGGTGGCCGTACGGGTGATCCGTGTCGGGCGGCCGCCGCGCAATTGAGACGCCGACGAGCGCCACGACGTTGGACGCCGAGTCGGTCAGCGAGTGGAAGCCTTCGGAGAGGATGGAGACCGCCCCGGTCTTGTAGCCGAGGACGATCTTGACGAGCGCGACTGCGACGTTGAGCGCGAGGACGCGGTAGAGGACGCGGACGACCTGGGAATACCTGTCGGTGGTCAACTCACTGCCGGGTCCGCTGTTCCAGTCGTCTGCGGACCCGGCCTACGTACGTAACTCCCGCGTACGCAGTACGTAGGGCGGGTCCGCTCGGCGAAGGAAGTGGCGGACCCGCCGGGCGTCAGAAAACGTGCGCGTTCGGGATCGGCCACCAGCGCAGCTGCACCTTGCCGATGATGTACTTCTTCGGTACGAAGCCCCAGTGCCGGCTGTCGGAGCTGTTGTTCCGATGATCGCCCATCACGAAGTAATACCCCTCGGGCACGACCGACGGCCCGAAGTCGTCGTGGCTACGGTACTCGGGCGGCACGAAGTCGTCGTCCATCGGCACGTCGTTGACGAACACGCGGCCGTCGACGATGCGGACCTGGTCGCCTTCTTCGGCAATCACGCGTTTGACGAACGACTTGTCGGGATTGAGCGGGTAATAGAGCATCACGATGTCGCCGCGCCGCGGTGGCCCCATCCGGTACGCCAGCTTGTTGACGATCAGCCGATCCTGATCCGCCAGCGTCGGCGCCATGCTCTGGCCCTCGACGCGCGCCACCTGGAACCCGAAGGTCACGATGAGAGTCGCGTAGACGGCGGCCGACGCGAGCGTGCGGACCCAGGCGAAGAACTCGTCGCGCCACACTTCCATGCGGCGCATGA
>CAZGLC010000248.1:0-7126 GCA_964526235.1 uncultured Bifidobacteriaceae bacterium | reverse complement strand
TGCCGCAGTCAGAGCACCAAGGACCTCTTACGGATCGGTAGCGAGGAACAGATCTACGGGCCTGGAGTAGTACGCGGAGGCGCGCGGAGACGGTCTGATCAATGCCGCGCCAAGAATACCGGACGCACCGACTGCCAGCGCTCCGGCGCGACTCTCGCCGACCAAGTGTCAACTCTTCGTCAAGAACTCGATGCTGCGCCCGATCGGCAGTAGTCGCGACAAAACCGTCGAACCCGCTGGCTTCTATCGACTTCCTGGTGCCGTCCACTGTCGGACCAGCGGAACTCACCGAATGTGTTCGCGAACCGCGTAATCGGGGGTCGCGGGATCGGGCGCTAGCAAACGACTGATAATCCGAGGTTTATCTGGCTGGGAGGCAGGGAGTCGAACCCGGAAAACGCGTCTTTCTAACTTGGTGATGGCGCGCGACTTCTGGTTCTAAGGGTTCGAGTTCCAACTACTTGCCGGCTTCTCATCGTCCACGGCTGTCCCCGTCAGTCCTCGGGATTCTACCGGAGTTTTGGAGACATTCTGGAGACGGCGATTCGCAAGTCCCGCTCCTGTCACCGGCCTACCCCAGGCAGCCCGCTGCTAAATTGAACGAATGAATCACGATGTCGGCCGGAACGATCCCTGCCCCTGTGGAAGTGGCAAGAAGTTCAAGAAATGCTGTATCGATCGGCCAACGGGACCAGCCGTCGAAATCGAAAAGGACGGCGACCGCTGGAGGATCATCCTCCGGAACTTCAAGGAGTTCGAGGCTGCCCTGAGTCGGGATGTCCTGCGAGCATTTTGCCGATGCTTTGTCCACGCTGATCGGTTGACCAGCACAATCAGCTGCATCCATGTGAGCGAGCAACTACACGGTCGAGATTCGATTGCGTTTGGTCGGGACCTTCATTCGATGGTTTGGTTCACGATCGGAACATTACGCGAGTTGGCGCTCGGTATTCGCGATCTTCGCGCCGCGCTCGCCAAGCGCAGACTGCTCGATGCCGAGAGCGCTCCCTGGGTGAAATTGTGCGAGATCGAGAAGCGCTGGGAGGACGATGAACTCTTCCGTCGCATGCGCGACAAGGTCGCATTCCACGTCGACTCTGACGTCATCGATAGAGGACTGGATGAACTCGGCCAGCAGCGCGACGTGGATCTCTGCCGAGGCGAAGGATCGAAGTCAGTCAGGAGTTCTCTCACGCTTGGCCTGGAGGCGACACACAATGGCCTCGGGTTGGATCTGGACGGCTACAAAGCGTTCCTGGAGCATGTGACTGATGACCACATGGTCGGAGAGGCAATTCAGGAAGCGTTTGTCCTAGCGACTCGTTCGGCAGGCATTCCGTTTGGCGATGAGTAGCTGCCCAACCCTGAGAGATCGAAATGCTATTCGCTTAGAAACGAGCCGCGACGGACCGGCGCTTCGGCACATGGCGTTCCCGTTGTAAGTGTTGTGGTCCGATCGCGATGAGCATGAGCGTGGCGCTTCAAGCCTTCGCCTCTGAGGCGGAAAGCGACCAACCCTTCGCTCGACGGGCTACAATCGTCCGAACTGAAGCTCAGCCAGAACGCACCAGAGGCGGCTCTCCCGCAAGGCGGTTTCGTGCGATTGCGACGATGATGAGGTTCTCCTGATGAAGTTGCCGAAAAAGAACGCCGCGACGAAAAGTCTCACGAAGGCCATCACGTCGGCGGCGGTGGAGCCAGCGGCGCCGCAGATCACAGATCAACTCAACGAGCAGCGCCGACGCGTGGACTACGACACCTTCGATATCAGCGTCCAGCAATTGCTCGCGATGACGCTTTCTAAGCAGATCGATACCGCGCCGGCATATCAACGTCAGTTTCGATGGAAGGGCGACAGGCAATCGCAATTCATCGAATCTGTGTTTCTTGGCATCCCGGTCCCGAGCATGTTCATGGCGGCGAATTCCGATGGGTCTTGGGAGCTCGTGGACGGTGTCCAGCGTCTCAGCACGCTGATCCATTTCGCGGGTGACCCGTCGCTGCACGCACGGATTGGCGTGACGAGCCCTCTCCGACTGACAGACCTCGAAAAACTCGACTCATTGAACGGAACATCGTTCGGTGAGCTGCCGGAGAGCGCGCGCCTGATGTTCCTTCTGAAGTCGCTGAAGATCGTCACCATCAGCGACAAGAGTGACCCGAACGTCCGGTTCGATGTTTTCGAACGCCTCAACACAGGAGGCGTCGAGCTCACCGATCAGGAAATCAGGGCGTGCGTCTATCGCGGACCCTTCAATGATTTTCTCGAAGACCGGGCCAAGTTCGAGCCGTTCAGAACGGTCGCCAGAATCCCGCCAAAACTGCTGAAGGATGGCACGCCTGAGGAGTGGGTGCTTCGCTTTTTTGCCTTCCTCGACGGATATCGGAAGTTCGAGCACAGTGTGGTCGATTTTCTGAACGCGTATATGCGGGAGGCAAACCGAAGCGCGGATTTGAAGAGTCTGCAATCGATTTTCGAGAAGACGTTCAAGCAGCTCGCAAAGCTCTTTCCGCACGGCATCCGGCGGGGGCATGGGCACGCGACCCCGGTGAACCTGTTCGAGGGTGTGGCCGTGGGTGCCGCGTTGACCCTGCGCGACAGGGCGTCTCTGAAGCCTGACGCCGTCTCAAGCTGGATCGACGCGCCGGAGCTGCGCGCCGCCACGACAGCGGCGACGAACGCGAAAAAGAACGTCGTGTTCAGAATCGAATTTTCTAAAAAGCATCTCGGAGGCTGAGCGCGGTGTTTGCCGATGTTCGCGCTGAGCTGGCGCTCCGGATCGTGCGCATCGGCGCCTTTCTCAACCAGATCAACGAAGGTGACGGCTCACCGGGCTCCGGTGCGTCGGGAGCCCCTGATTTCAAGGGGCTTTTCTTCGTGTACTTGTATGGCGCGTACGAACACTGCATCGTCGATGGCTTCCGCGAAGCGCTGATCGCGGCGAACGCCCACGGCCTCACAGGCGTCGAGGTGCGGCCCGAGCTCGCCGGCTTGGCATTCAACAGCTCGTTCGACTCGCTGGAGTCAGCACCAGGTGCGCCCAGCCGGTGGTTGAAACGGGCCACCGTCACGAAACTAATGTTCTCGACTGACGCGGTGAACTTCCCCGACTTCGATCGAGGCCTTCGCGACGGCAATCACTTTAGGCCTACACACATCGAGACAATCTGGGCGCTGTTTGGGATCACGCAGCCGACCCTGCCAGATCCGCGCTATACAAACCGCATCATCGAACTGATCGAACGACGCCACGACGTGGCCCATGGGCGCCTGCCGCCTGACGCCGTGGGACGGAAATTCACTGTCGCAGATTTACGCCAGCGGGCTCAAGAGGTGGAACTTTGTTGTCTGTACTTTGTGGGGACGCTTGAAGCGCATGTGGTCAACCGGGCGAATCTGATCCGGTGAGCGCAGTTGGAATTGAACAGTGGAATGAAACGTCCTGAGAGGCAGTCTCAGGCGTGTTCGACTCGGCAATCGAGAGGTGCCGTCCTTCATCCGCATGGCCTCGTCGCCGGTCCGCTGGGGATCTTTGACAAACGTTTTTGGGCCGGATGAAATCGCACATCATGACTGCAACACGAACCGGCCTCGGCGAAGATCCACACTTGCCATGGTACTGGGAAGGCAACGTCCAGGCACAAGTTGCGAGGTTCTTGATCGCTGAGGGTTGGACCATCGTGAGCGCTGCCAATACGGCGTCGCGGCAACGCGGAATCGATCTGGTTGCGGCACGGGGTGACCGACGATTGGCGGTGGAGGTCAAGGGCTACCCCGGTACTGTCTACGCGCGGGGCGAGCGAGCTGGTCAGCCGAAGCCAACAGCACCGACCTTGCAGGCCCGTCATTGGCTCGCGGAGGCGCTTCTCGCGGCGCTTCTCGCCGGCGGCTCCGGAGAATATTCGGAGATCGCAGTCGCGTTCCCTAATATGCCTCGGTACATCGGCCTGATCGAAAAAATCAGGAATGCGATCGACCGTCTCGGACTACGCGTGTTCCTTGCGGATGAAGGCGGCCAGGTCAGAGAGCTGCCTCGCACAACACCTCAAGACTGATCAATTCGCAGGGTCACCGAGAGCTGTCACGAACGGGTCTGGTTACGAAAAGTCTCTCTAAACGTTCGGAATAATGACGAGGGCGCGAGCAGTTCCAGGTCATCGCTCGCGGCGTACCGCAAATCGCTCGGACGATGCTACGATGCTCCTTCAATGAGCTCTGTTCTTGCGCCTACCGTCCTGAGCGTTGACTTGGCCAGGTTCGTACCAAAGGAGGTGGGCCCAATCACGGATCACCAGACCGATCTGCCACGAATCGCGAGGGATCCGCGACTCACGTCGCGCATCGACGCAAGGCTCCGCGAGATCCCAACTCTTCACCACCTATATTGCGGCGACTCGCGCCAACTCGATTTTCTCGAGCCCGACAGCGTTCAGCTGGTGGTGACGTCGCCGCCGTACTGGACGCTGAAGCAGTACCGGGAATGGGAGGGGCAGCTCGGTCACGTTGAGGCGTACGAAGAGTTCCTCGGCGAGTTGGACAAGGTGTGGCAGCACTGCTTGCGTGCTCTGGTACCCGGCGGCAGACTGATCGTCGTGGTGGGCGACGTCTGCCTATCAAGACGCAAGAACGGTGGTCGGCATATGGTCGTACCCCTCCACGCTTCGATCCAGGAGCGCTGCCGCGCCATGGGTTTCGACAACCTCGCACCGATCATCTGGCACAAGATTGCGAACGCCGTTCATGAAGTCGAGAATGGAGCCGGCGGGTTTCTGGGCAAGCCGTACGAGCCCAATGCCGTTATCAAGAACGATATCGAGTTCATTCTGATGCAGCGCAAGCCTGGAGGGTACCGAAGTCCGTCCGTGGCTACGCGCATCCTCAGCGTCATTTCGGCCGAAAACCACCGCGAATGGTTCCAACAGATTTGGACTGGGCTTACCGGTGCCTCGACGAAGCATCACCCCGCTCCATACCCGCTCGAATTGGCAGAACGCCTGATCCGCATGTTCAGTTTTGTTGGGGACACTGTTCTCGACCCATTTGGGGGTACGGGCACGACAACCCTGGCGGCCTCACGCGTTGGGCGCCACAGCATCAGCGTCGAGATTGACGGTGAGTACTTCAAACTGCTCAAAGGTCGTCTGACGACTGCCGCAAGCGACTTTTTCGCAAACGCCGAATTCGTCGCTCAGGAGACGCTGCCATCCCGCTGATGCCGCACCAAGACCGGTGTGCAGGGACGGCGCTTTCACGCCAACCGCTGACATGAGCGTTGACAACATCCTTGCCGACCTTGACGGCGAGATGCGCAATGCCGTGAGTTTCTTTTGGTCGACACGGAGTGCTCAGGGAGAACGTCAAGGGGAGGACACGGGTGACCGCGACCGGGGAGGACGGGCCTCTGTCACAGGTGGGGGGCACTGCGGAGAGTTCGTGCGCCTCATCCATCGCCTCCTCGTCGCCAGTGGCATTCCGGACGCTCACCTCTTCACGAGTCGCCGAGTCACAGACCTCCCCGGGTACTTCCGCGCTACAAAAGACTGGGATCTGGTCGCGGTGGTTGACGGCACGCTCTTGGCCGTGGTCGAGTTGAAGTCGCAAGTCGGTTCGTTCGGGAACAACTTCAACAATCGGACCGAAGAGGCCATCGGCAACGCCACGGACTTGTGGACAGCGTATCGAGAAGGCGCCTTCAAGTCCTCTCCTCGCCAGTGGCTCGGCTACTTCATGATGCTGGAGGACGCGCCTGGATCTACGCGCCCCGTCGGTGTTCGCGAACGGCATTTCAAGGTTTTCAAGGAGTTCAGAGGAACGAGCTACGCAGATCGGTACACGATTCTGTGCAAGCGTCTCGTGCTTGAGCGCCTCTACGACGCCGCCTGCCTCATCATGTCGTCTCGCGAGACCGGCCCCGACGGCGATTTCAAGGAGCCGAACCCTCAGCTCTCATTCAGACTGTTCGCGACATCTCTCGTTGGCCACGCCACCGCGTTCGCTAAACTCCGAGGCTAACCCCGAGACAACTCTCGCAGTTTGCCGCGCAACATGGCGGGCAACACGTCAATCCGCGTCGGACTCACTATCGACGGGCGCAGGAAGTTCGCCCTCGCCAAATCGAGTGTCGTAGGCGTTCGCCAGGGCATCGACAAATTCGGGCCAGCGTAGACCCGTGTTTTTTGCGGGAAGCGCCGGATCGAGTCGACCCGTCTGCGGGTCGTACACGACTACCGCTATGCCTTCAAGTAGATGCGGCGCATCGCCCTCCGTGCGACGTCCAACCCGCTCGGACCAGTCGGTTGATAGCTCGCGAGATCAGGTGCGTGGTGGACTTTCGACCGCCCCCAGTCTCTTCAGATGTGGGCACGACCAGTACGCCCCCAACTACAGCGAATGGAAACTTGAGGTGAATATTCACCGCAAACGTTCGAATGTCGCCGAATCGATTCCAAATCGCGCGGCCCACAGCCAAGTTGACCGGCTTCAGTTCGACGGCCAGACGCAATCCGTCGAGGCGGTGCATCTCTGACACGTCGGCCTTGGCAGCCCTGAGTGCGCCAGAAACCATCTGCTCGCCGGCGAACGCGTCGTGGAGACCATCCGGGAGGCGCTGCCGAAGTTCGGTAAGAAGCGCGCGGCCTAAGGCGGCCGACAAGCGGACTTGGGCAGCCTTTCGCGCGCCGTCCGAAACCGCCCGAGCATGAAGGACGTACTCGCTGACTCCCTTCAGGTAGTCGTCCAACGAGCACGGCTCCAACCCGTCGAGCCGATCAACGAGCGCCAGACCAACCGGCCCCTTATGGGCCGCCTTCTTTGCCATTAACCAACTGCCGCCGTGGGCGAGTGGGGCAACCTGGTGAGATGGGCGGCTCTGGCCGTCATACGAGGATGCTTCGGTTAACCTGGTTTAACCGATACCGCTGTCCCGACACGGCTTGTCCATGAGTGTGGCGGATTCTATCACCGGGCGGAGAGTTCATCGATTCGACCTCGGACAAAGCTCGTTTGCGGCGGCTTGGCGTAAGTCTTGGACACTGTCCGATTGAAGAACCCGTTGACCTTTCCCTTTTGCAACGCGATACACACGCTGGATCTTCCCGCCGGCAACCGCACGGCCGACGCGGACAT
>CAZGLC010000247.1:0-7127 GCA_964526235.1 uncultured Bifidobacteriaceae bacterium | reverse complement strand
CGCGCGATACAGTCCCGCCGGGCTGAACCTCGCCAGGCGGCTGCCGGCGACCACGGACCCGTGCGGTCAGATCACGTATCAGACGGCCGACGACAGCAACGACGGCCAGGCCATCGGGCGGATCGACTTCCAGTGGAGCGCCAACCACACGGTGTTCGGCCGCTACATGAACGTGTTCATCAAGAAGACGCCGCCCTACAAGGGCGAGGGCGACAACGTGCTCAAAGCCATCCCGCTGCCGGGTTCAGTCCCGGGCGTCGACAACGTGGCCCACATGCTGACGCTCGGCGACACGATGGTCTTCGGGCCCACGGTCGTGAACTCGATTCGGGTGGCGTACAACGACACGACGCTGCGGCGGTACAACACGCCGTACTTCGATCCGGCCGACCTCGGCATCAAGATGTATCCGTACATTCGAGGTCAGATGCCGATCAACGTGACGGGCGCTTTCAACTTTCCGGCCGGCGCGACAAAGGCGACGTACACGAACGAGTCCTATAACGTGGTCGACGACTTCACGCTCGTGCGCGGCCGCCATCAGTTCGGCATCGGCGGCAATGTCAGGTACTGGCGTGGACACGTACTGTCCTCGTCGCGCGCGGCCGGCACCTGGATCGTCGACGGCAGCGCCACGGGCCTCGGCCTCGCCGACCTGCTGCTCGGCCGCGTCACGTCGGTGGAGCATGGTGCGCAGCAGGACCTGCCGGTGCACAGCTGGTATCTCGGGTTCTACGCGCAGGATACGTGGCGCGCGACCGACCGGCTGACCTTCAACCTTGGCGCGCGGTGGGAACCCTACCTCGGCACGAGCGTCGACAACAACGCCGTCTACATCTTCGACATCGAGCGTTTCCGCCGCGGCACCAAGAGCAGCGTGTTCGTCAACGCTCCCGCCGGTCTCATGTACCCCGGTGATGATGGTTTCCCGCCGGGACGGACCGGCCTCTACAAGCGCTGGTGGGACATCTCGCCGCGGCTGGGGGTCGCGTGGGACGTCACCGGCGACGGCCGCATGGCGGTGCGCGCGTCGTACGCGCTGGCGTACGACTTCATGGCGGGCGACTATCACCAGATCAACTCTGCGGCGCCGCCGTTCGGCAACCGGTCGCTCATCACCGATCCTCCGGGACGCATGGACGATCCGTACGGGCATCTTGGCGGCGATCCCCATCCGATCGTGACGAACCGCGACACGGCGTATCCGCCGTTCGGCGCTTTCGGCACCATGAACCCCGACATCAACTCCCCGCGCGTGCAGAACTGGAACGTCACGCTGGAGCGGCAGCTCGGCACGACCTGGGGCGTTGCGGCGAGCTACCTCGGCAACTACTCGGATCGGCTGTGGTCGCAGACGGCGTACAACCCGGGCCTCTTCATGGGGCTCGGCCCCTGCACGCTGCGGGACGGCCGGTCCTATCCGGTCTGCTCGACCAACGCCAACCTCAACGTGCGGCGCGCGCTGTACCAGGAGAATCCGCAGGAGGCGCGGCTCATCGGCGCGGTCGATCTCAACGACGACGTCGGATATCAGGAGTACCACGGGCTGAAGCTGTCGGCGCAGCGGCGCGCCGTGCGGGGAATCAGCCTGAACGCCAACTACACGGTCTCGCGCTGCATCGGCACCGACACGCCGAACACGTGGAACCAGATCAGCTCCGGATATACGAACCCGTACGACCCGACGTTCGACGAAGGCTACTGCGATCAGGATCGCAGGCACCTTGCGACGCTGACCGCCGGCTACGAGATCGCGGACGTGGGCACCGGCGTGATCGGCGCGCTGGCCTCGCGCTGGCGTGTCACGGGCATTCTCAACGCGCGGTCCGGCAACCGCATCAACGTCACGACCGGGATCGACAGCGCGTTCACCGGGCAGCGGGACCAGCGGCCGAACCGGATCAGCGACAACGTCTACCCGAACGAGCGGACGCTGACGAACTATTTCAACCGCGCGGCGTTCGCCCAGCCGGAGCCGGGGACGTACGGCAACGAGAAGCGGAACGCCCTCGTGGGGCCGCGTTTCTGGAGCGTGGATTTGGCGGTGTCGCGCCAGATCACCGTCGGGAGCGCGCGGACGCTGGAGCTTCGTCTCGAGACGTTCAATCTGTTCAATACGTTCAACTGGGGCAACCCCGGCACGGATCAGGCCGCCGGCGGGACCATCGCCAATTTCAACTCGGGACAGTTCGGCCGCATCATCACACAGGCCGGCTTCCCGCGCATCATCCAGCTCGGCGTCAAATACGCGTTTTCGCGGGGCCCCCACCGCGCGGATTTTGCGCGTTGGGGTGCTTTCGCGCGCCTTCCGCTTCTCTCATGGCGGTGCCGTCAGCCCGGCGCCGCCATCCACCCGCCTCTGGTAGTATCTACGACCACTCACGTCGTCCATCGGCTGCTCGAAAGGAGAACGCCATGACGCGGTTCCGGACCCTGCTGGTTGGTGCCCTCTCGATCCTCCTCACCACCACATCGGCCTTGGCCCAGCTGTCGACCGCGCAGTTGAGCGGCCGCGTCACCGACGAGAGCGGCGCGGTACTCCCCGGCGTCACGGTCACGGTCACCCAGACCGCCACCGGGCTCATGCGCAGCGTCACGACGGATGAGAACGGCGCCTACGTGCTGCCGAACCTTCCGACGGGGCCCTATCGGCTGGAGGCGGCGCTCCAGGGCTTCCGCACCTACGTGCAGACGGGCATCGTCCTGCAGGTGGCCGCGACGCCGGCGATCAATGTGGTGCTGGCGATCGGCAGTCTCGAGGAGACCGTCTCGGTGGAGGCGGCCGCGCCGCTCGTCGACGTCCAGAGCGCCGGCATCGGCGACATCGTCGACAACGAGCGGATCGTGGAGCTGCCGCTGCAGGGCCGTAACGTGACCGACCTCATCGTGCTGGCCGGCGCCGCGGTCAACAACGATACGGAGGTCAACCCGCGGTACACGCGCGGCGGCGTGAGGATCTCGGTCGCAGGCGGTTTGCCGATCGGCGTGTCGTATCTGCTCGACGGGGCGTCGCACAACGACCCGCAGAGCAACATGAACCTGCCGATGCCGTTTCCCGACGCGCTCCAGGAATTCCGCGTCGCCACGAGCGGCCTGTCGGCGCAGAACGGGGTGCACGGCGCCGCCTCGGTCAATGCGGTGACCAAGTCGGGCACCAACACCTTCCACGGCAACGCGTTCGAATTCCTCCGCCACCGCGCGCTCAACGCGACCAGCCCGTTCGCCGAGATCGGCCCCGACGGCAGGCGCCAGGACGACGGTCTGGTGCGCAACCAGTTCGGCGGCACCCTCGGCGGGCCGATCGCGCGTGACCGGCTCTTTTTCTTCGGCGCCTATCAGGGCACGACGCTTCGCCAGCGGCCCGCCGACGAGATTGCCTGGGTGCCGACGGCGGCCATGCTCGCCGGCGACTTCACGGCCGTCGCATCGCCCGCCTGCACCGGCGGCAGACAGATCAACCTCGGCGGCGGCTTCGTCAACAACCGCATCAATCCGGCGCTCTTCAGCCCCGCCGCACTGAACCTGGCGCGGCGTCTGCCGGGCACGACGGACCCCTGCGGCCAGATCACGTACGGCACGACCGAGGACAACAATGAAGGCCAGGCCCTTGGGCGGATGGATTACCAGCAGAGCTCGAACCACTCCATCTTCAGCCGCTACATGGCGACGTTCTTCAGGCGCGACCCGGCCTACCAGGGCGAAGGGGACAACATCCTGAAAGCGTCCGGCGACGGCCTCAAGAATCTCACCCACTCGCTGACCCTCGGCGACACCATGGTCTTCGGGCCCACGGCGGTGAACGCGATCCGCGTCGCGTTCAATCGCACGAACGTGAACCGGTTCAACACGCCGTACTTCGATCCGGTCGACCTGGGGATCAAGCTCCACCCCTACATTCGGGGTCAGATGCCCATCAACGTGACGGGCGCCTTCGAGTTTCCGGCAGGCTCGACGAAAGCAGACTTCCTGAACAACTTCTATCAGGCGGCCGATGACTTCACCCTGGTTCGCGGCCGTCATCAGCTCGGTGTCGGCGGCATTGTGTCGTACGCGCAAGGCCATTACGTGTCGTCGTCCCGGGCCTCCGGCACCTGGATCGTCGACGGCAGCGCCACAGGGCTTGGGCTCGCCGACCTCCTGCTCGGCCGCGTCACATCCGTGGAGCACGGGCGTCAGCAGGATCTGCCGGTGCACAGCTGGTACCTGGGCCTCTACGCGCAGGACGCCTGGCGCGCGACCAACCGCGTGACGGTCAACCTCGGCCTGCGCTGGGAGCCCTACTTCGGGCTGACGGCGGAAAACAACGCGATATCGACCTTCAACCTCGACAACTTCCGCCGTGGCATCAAGAGCAACGTCTTCGTGAACGCGCCCGCCGGTCTCCTCTACTCCGGCGACGAAGGGTTTCCGCCGGGACAGACGGGCTTGAACAAGCAGTGGACGAACTTCTCGCCGCGCGCCGGCGTCGCGTGGGACGCGACCGGCGACGGCCGCATGTCGCTGCGTGCGTCGTACGCATTCACCTACGACTTCATGACGACCGACTATCACCAGATCAACTCCTCGGCGCCGCCGTTCGGCAACCGGTCGCTCATCACCGATCCCCCGGGGCGGATGGACGACCCGTACGGGCACCTGGGCGGGGATCCGCACCCGATCGTGACGAACCGTGATACGCAGTATCCGCCCTTCGGCGCCTTCGGCACCATGAATCCGGACATCAACTCCCCGCGCGTCCAGAACTGGAACGTCACGCTCGAGCGGCAGATCGGCAGCAACTGGGGAGTCGCGGTGAGCTATCTCGGCAGCTACACCGATCGGCTGTGGGCGCAGACCGCGATCAATCCCGGCATCTTCATGGGACTCGGGCCGTGCACGATCCAGGGCGTGCGCTACAACGTGTGCTCGACCAACGCCAATCTGAACCAGCGGCGCGTGCTCTTCCAGGAGAATCCGGCGGAGGCCCGGCTGATCGGCGCGCTGGATCTGAACGACGACATCGGCTGGCAGGAGTACCGCGGCCTGAAGCTGTCGGGGCAGCGCCGGTCGGCGGGCGGCCTCAGCCTGAACGGCAACTACACCTGGTCTCGGTGCGTCGGCACGGACACCCCGAACACCTTCAGCCAGATCAGCTCCGGGTACACGAATCCTGACGACGCTGAGTTCGACAGGGGCTACTGCGACCAGGACCGCACGCACCTGGCGAGCCTCACGCTCGGGGCGGAAACGCCGGAGTTCTCCGGCGCGGCGATGCGCGCGCTCGCATCCGGCTGGCGCGCCGCAGGGATTGTCAGCATCCGGTCCGGCAGGCGGATCAACATCCTCAGCGGCCTCGACCGCGCGTTCACGGGGGTCAGGAACCAGCGGCCCAGCCAGGTCGGCAACGATGTGTATGCCAGCCCGCGGACGCTGACGAACTATTTCAACCGCGCCGCGTTTGCCCAGCCGGCAGCGGGGACGTACGGCAGCCTGCAACGGAATGCGCTCACCGGCCCCAATTTCTGGAGCGTGGACCTGGCCATCTCGCGAACGGTTGGCATCGTCGGCATGCACAATCTGGAGCTCCGCCTCGAGGCGTTCAATCTGTTCAACACGTTCAACTGGGGCGATCCCGGCGCCGGTGAGAACGCCGGCGGAGTCACCGCGAACTTCAACTCGGGGACGTTCGGTCGCATCACCACACAGGCCGGCGACCCGCGCATCATCCAACTCGGCGTCAAGTATGCGTTTTAGCGTGGTCGTCATGAAGACGGGCCACAGAGACACGGAGACGCAGAGGGTTTTGGGAAAGGCCTTGCTCTGTGTCTCTGTGGCTCTGTGGCTCGGTGCGGCAACGGCAGCCCAGCGTGACGCGGCGCCGCGGCCGCCAGCCAGCGTCCCGGCGCCCGTCATTCCCGGCGTCATCGGGCCGGGCATCACGATCGACCTGGTGAACGGCGCCTTCCGCCGCACCGAGGGGCCGGTCGGCATGCCCGACGGCAGCCTCCTCTTCACGGGCGCGAACGAGATCGTCCGCATCGAGGCCGACGGCCGGGTGTCGACGTTCGTCGAGCCGTCGAATGACGCGAACGGGCTTGGCTTCGACGCGAAGGGGCGGCTGATTGCCGTTCAGCGCGCGGCCGGCAACGAGAAGGTCGGCGTCCTCCACCCGCCGGGCGGGCCCACGCTCGCGGACCGCGTCAACGGCAAGCCGTTCAACCGTCTCAACGACCTGGTGGTCTCGCCGAGGGGGGGGATCTACTTCACAGATGCCGACGGGGTCTATCACCTCCCTGCCCTGAGCGGAGTCGAAGGGGCGCCCGGTGGCCGCGTGTCGAGAGTCATCGACGACATTCCCAACCCGAACGGCGTGATCCTCAGCCCCGACGAGAAGGTGCTCTACGCCAACGACAAGGACGGCGAGTACCTGCTGGCGTACGACGTCGCGCCGGATGGGACGCTGCGCAACCGCCGCAACTTCGGCAAATACAAGAGTCTGCGCGTGCCCGGCCACAAGGATCCGCTGCTGGCCGAGGACAACGGCGCCGACGGCATCGCCGTCGACAACGACGGCCGTGTGTACGTGCCGACGAATGTCGGCGTGGAGATCTTCAGCGCCAAGGGCGAGCACCTTGGTGTGCTGCCGGTCGTCTGGGGCGGCGAGGTCTTCCGGCTCCGCAAGCCGCAGAACGTCGCCTTTGGCGGGCCCGACCGCCGGACGCTGTACATCGTCGGCGCGGGCGCCGTGTTCAAGGTCCGCACGCTCGCGCAGGGGATCACCACCCGAGCGAAGTAGGGCGGCCCTTTACGGCCGGGCCCTCTTGCGGGCCGGCCGACGACGATGGCAGCGTCGTCGGATGGAATCGAGCAGTCCAAAGCTCCTCGATCGCCGCAAGGCGCATCCGGCATCGCTCGGAGCGCCGGACATTTCGGCGTTTCTGACGTGGCTCGCGACAAAGCAGCATGTGAGCGCGTCGACACAGAATCAGGCCCTGGCGGCCGCGGTGCGCCGGGCCGGCATTGCGAAGCGCGTAGGCCCGCACACGCTGCGGAGCGTGTCACTCGTTCGCAACGCATCTGCTGGAAGACGGCCACGACATCCGGACGGTGCAGGAACTGCTCGGGCATCGCGACGTCGCCACCACGAT
>CAZGLC010000246.1:0-7138 GCA_964526235.1 uncultured Bifidobacteriaceae bacterium | reverse complement strand
CGCCGAGATCGAGAGCTGCGCCGCGCCCGCACAGTACGTGCGCAGCGGGCCCGGGGCATGGATGGTGACGGTCGGCGTCGGACCCATGGTGTGAGACGAAGCTTGTCGCCGGCCGTTGGGATGCCGCAACCAGAGCCTGTTCAGCTCGCGGCCACTGCCGTCAGCCCTGGGAGTGCCTTAATTTAGGGGATCACGCGGGGGACATCACCCTGGCGTCCATGAGGGCGCATCGCTCGCCGGGAACGATTCCTCGGACGCTTCGCCCACGGGATCGGCCGCGGCGCGCCGGGCCGGCCAGGCGGCGCGGAGCTGCCCGCGCCGGTAACGGCGCGTCTCAGGCGCGGCCACGGCCCACCAGGCCAGCGCGCCCGCCGCGCCCGCCATCAGCAGCCCGGCCAACGACCGCCGCCGGATGGCGCCAGAGAGGAGCGCCCCGGCCGCCATCGAGGCGACCCAGCGCTCCACGTCCCACGTTTCGCAAGCGCGGCCGCTCCACACGCTCGAATGGCCGCGCTGTTGTATCAGATTCATTGACATCGGTTCGCTCGTGGAACGTGCAACCGCTGTGCCCCGTTCGGCGCGGAGTCCGCCGCAGCGTGTGATGGCTTTTCCTACACCGAAGGTCAGGCACGCTACATTTGAAACCCGCCGCGGCGGGTGCCGCGACCGCCTCCCTCATGCCTTCGGCCAAAAAACTCGACGAGGCTCTCGAACGCCGAGTGGCATGCGGGTTGCTCGGTTCGGCCTCGACCCTATACTGCAGGCAAGGAGCACGACCCATGGCACAGCAGGAGCCGCTTGACGACGTGCTCCGGCGCGTGCAGAGGGAGTTCATCGAGATGCCCGGCATGCGGCTGACATCGGCGCAGGCGCAGCGGCTGTGGGGTCTGGATCGGGCGGCGTGCGACACGCTTCTGGGTGCGCTGGTCGACGCCAAGTTTCTGTTTCGCACCCGTGATGGAGCGTTCGTGCGGTCCGATCAGGTCCGCCCTTGACAACTTCGACAACCCACCGGGCCCGCTGGTAGAAGTCCTTCCTCACGAGCCGTAAGACGACGGGCCTAAACGCCTCGCCATCTGAACCCGGGCGGACCGACAATGGTCGGCCGCCCGCGGCCAAACTCCGGGTCATGGAACGGAGAACAAGCTCTTGTTCTCCGTTCTGCACTTCCCCAGCCACTCCGCCAGCGTCCGGAACGCGTGACCGCGATGCGCGACGCGCGCCTTCTCCTCTTCGGTCGTCTCCCCGAGCGTCCGCCCGTACGGCGGGTAGTAGAAGATCGGGTCGTAGCCGAAGCCGGCCGTTCCGCGCGCGTCCGCCGCGATGTCGCCTTCGACGACCCCCGTCGTTTCGTACAGCAGCGTGCCTGCCCGCATCACCGCGACCGCGCAGACGAAGCGCGCCGTGCGCGGCGCCGAGGGCCGCCCGGCCAGGCGGCGCTGAATCTCCGTAAACCGTTCGGGATACGACGCATCGGGGCGGAGAAACCGCGCCGAGCGGACGCCGGGCTCCCCGTCGAGCGCGTCGACGACCAGTCCTGAGTCTTCCGCGACCGTGAGCAGCGGACCGCACTGCACGAGCGCCGCCGGTTGAGCAACCGTGGCGTCGTAGTACTCCGCCTTGAGGCGGGCGTTGTCCGCGAAGCTCGTGCCGGTCTCCTCCGGCTCCGGAACGGGCGCGAAGTCGCGCAGCGAAAGGATGTCCACCGGGAGATGGGCGAGCAGTCCCCGGATTTCCCGCAGCTTGTCGGGATTCGTGGTGGCAACGAGCAGACGCACGTGGCTATTTCTTATCGAGGTGCTTGCCGACGAAGCCGCGCTGCAGCGCAATGAGCTGCCGGATGCCCGTGTCGGCCAGATCGAGCAGCCGGTTGAGCGCCTCGCGCCCGAAGGGGAGCGTCTCGGCCGTCCCCTGCACCTCGACATAGAGGCCGCCGCCTGTTTTCACGACGTTCATGTCGACGTCGGCGCGGGAATCTTCGGTGTACGCCAGGTCGAGCATCGGCTCGCCGTCGATGATGCCGACGCTCGTCGCCGCCACGTAATCCTGCACGGGCATCGTGCGGAGCTGGTTGCGCTCCCGCATCTTCTGGAGCGCCAGCACGAGCGCGACGAAGGCGCCCGTGATCGCCGCGGTGCGCGTGCCCCCGTCGGCCTGGATGACGTCGCAGTCGAGCGTGATGGTCCGCTCGCCGAGCTCCTCGAGGCGGGTCACGGCGCGGAGCGAACGGCCGATCAGCCGCTGGATCTCCTGCGTGCGGCCGCCCACCTTGCCCGCGGTCGACTCGCGCTGCGACCGCGTGGTGGTGGCGCGCGGGAGCATGCCGTACTCCGCCGTCACCCAGCCTTTGCCCGTATTTCGCCTGAACGGCGGTACGCGGTCTTCCACGCTGGCGGCGCAGATGACCTTCGTTCGGCCGGCCTCCACGAGCACCGACCCTTCGGCGTGGATCAGAAAGTCGGGAACGAGGCGGGTGGGACGGAGCTGCTCGGCCAGACGGCCATCGGCGCGCATCCGATCACTCTAATGCAAAACCGCAACTCCCAACTCCTCAACTCCCAACTCCTCAACTCCCAAATGGTCAACGCCTCAACTCCTAAGTTATTGGAAGTTGGCGTCCTGGGAGTTGGAAGTTGACTACTGCGTGTCGCGCACGAGCGCGGGATCGGGCGCGAGCGGACGGCGGAGATCGACGTGCCCGGCCAGCGTGTCGGCTTCGCGGCCGTCGATGAGGATCTGCACACGGCGGATGGACGGCAGGTTCGACGTGACGGCATGGACGATGGCGTACACGGTGAGGAGCTCCGTTGTGGATCCACCGGCGTGGCGCGACGAGACGTCGCCGCTGACGTCGACGAAGGCGTCGCCGCGTTCGGTGATGTAGAACGCGCGCAGCGTGGTGCCGTCAGGAATGACCGCGACGAGCCCTTCGGGCGCCGCCTGCAGCTGCGCCGCCAGAATTTCGCGTCCCTGCGGCACGACGCCGTCGGCGAGCGGCACCTCGCGGCGGACCGCGACGAGCGCCTGCCCGTCCGACGAGCCGTAGTACAGCGTGGCCGTGATGTGCGCCACGCCTTCGGCCGACGGGGCGGCGGGCGCGCCGGCCGACTCCGATGCGGGCTGCACCCCGGTGAGGCGGTCGAGCGCGCGTGACACGGCCCAGCCGGCGCCCGCCAGCAGCACAAGGGCCGCCACGGCCTGCAGCGCGTGCCGCCGTGTCATGGCTGCCGCCGCGCCTCCAGGTGCGAGCGGAAACGGAGCACGGCGCTGTAGATCGCCTGCGCCACAGCGGCCTGGAAGTCGTCTGCCTGCGCGCGCCGCTCCTGGTCGGGGTTGGTCAGATAAGCCATCTCGATGAGCGCCGCCGGCATATTGACGCCGGTGAGCACCCGCAGGGGCGCCTGCCTGCGCGGCAATGCGCCGACCGGAACGTGCGCCCGCAGCTCTTCCTCGAGCATGGCGGCCAGAGCAGCCGACGCGTCCACATGACGGGCCTGCGCCAGATCCCACCGGATGACGTCGAGCGTGCGCCGGGCGCCGCCGAGTACTGGCAGCGACACGGCCTCGGTTTCGGCGGCCCGCCGGGCCTCTTCCCCTTCCTCGTCCAGGCGCAGGTGAAACACCTCGCCGCCCGCCACGTCGGCCGCCGGCGCGGCATTCAGATGCAGGCTGAGGAACAGATCCGCCTTGTTATTGTTCGCCACGGCCGCACGATCGTCGGGACTGACGCGCCGGTCGTCGTCGCGCGTCAGAATCACACGGACGCCGAGCCGCGTCTCGATGAGCGCGCGGAGCCGCCGCGCCACCTCGAGGGTGATCCGCTTTTCCTCGGCGCCGTCGGCGCCGCGGGCGCCGCGGTCGTCGCCGCCATGGCCCGGGTCGATGACGATGGTTTGCAGCACGGGCCGAGGGACGAGGAGGAACGGCGGCGGAGCCCCCGCGGCGGATGGTGCGGGCGTGGGAGGTGCCGGCGCCGCGTCGGCCAGCGCGCCTGGCGCCACGTCGATGGCGACGCGCGTGACCCCGCCCGTGTCGGTCGGCACGGCGCGGGCCGGACCCGCCCGGCTCTCGAGGATCACGGCGACCGTCGTTGGCTGATCGCCGGCCCGGAACTGATCGATCAGACCGCCGCCATCGGCAGGCAGTCCGAGGTCGAGCGCCTCGGCGTCGATCCGCAGCACGAGTCGTCCGGCTTCGCTGGCGACGGTGACCGGCGTGGCGGGCGCGATCTCAATTGTCGCGCGCGTCGGCGGGCCCGCCGCCTCGATCCGCGCCGTCACGCGCGGTACCCGGACATCACCGACGATGAGCAGGCGCGAGGGGCGGCGGAGGTCGATGCGTGTGGCGTAGATCGGCCCCAGCGCCCGCGGGAGCAGTTCCACCGGCACGAGCCACCGCTGGCCGGATCGCACGGGCGCCGACGGCAGCGCCACGACGCGTCCTTCGACCGACGCCATCGGCCGGCTCGTGGAAATCACCACGGTCCGGCCGCGGTAGGTGAGGGTGAGGCCGCCGGCCAGCGTGTCTTCCCGGATGGTGACCTGGAAGATCGCCGCTACCTCATCCAGCGCGATGAACTCCTGGCCGCCCGCGATGGTGGTTGGCACCGGGCGGCGTCCTTCGCGCGAGACCAGCGTGAGGGGTGATGGGGGCGGCGTGCCCTGAGCCTGCAGCAGCGAGACGAGCAGGACGACGACCAGGACCGGCAGCGAGACGGAGGCCGTGCCGCGCACGGCCCTCATCATCGCATGCTTCGACTCGCTACGGCTCGCTCAGCGCGAGTGTCTACGGCATTTTCTCGTCGCGCCCGCCGATATCGCGCGAGGGCATGCCGCCGTAGAGAGTCTCGTGCGGGGCGCCCGGCATCTCGCCGGTGGTCTGGCCGGTGCGCTGCGGCTCGCGCGGGCCGCCCATCATCTCGCCGGTTGTCTGGCGGGTGCGCTTCCGCGCCGTGGTGCGGGTGCGCGATGTCTTGCGGGCCGCCGTTCGCTTGCGGGTGCCGCCCTTGCGCGCCGTCGCCTTGCGCGCGCTCGCCTTGCGTGCGCCCGTCTTGCGTGCGCTCGCCTTGCGTGCGCCCGCCTTGCGCGCGGCCGTCTTGCGGCCGCCCGCGCGCTTCCGCTTCTTCACCTTCCGTCGTGCCATACGCCTCCTTCGCGAGCCCCGGCTCGCAGCCCGGCCGTCGAAGCAAGATCCCTGCCTGCTGAGCCTCGAGTTACGCTAAGCTGTCTTGCGTTGTCTTATCACAGTGCGGTCCCCAACGCGCGGACTTTTCGCGTTGGGGTGCTCAAGGAGGCATCGTGCGACGCAACCTGCTGACCGTGGCGATCGGGGCGCTCATGGCAGTCGTCCCCGCGTCGGCGCATCATTCGTTTTCGGCGTACTACTTCGAGGAGCAGTCGATCTCGCTCGAGGGCGTGGTGCAGGAGTTCCAGTACCGCAGCCCGCACGCCATCCTGATCTTCACGGCGCCCGATGCGAGCGGGCGGACGCAGAGCTTTGCCGCCGAGTGGAGTAATCCCCGCCGCCTGAGCGGCCAGGGGATTACGGCCTCGACGCTGAAACCGGGGGACGTCGTGATCGTGACCGGCAGCCCCGGACGCACCGCGTCCGAATACAAGGTGCATCTCAAAGGGATCCGCCGGCCGGCCGATGGCTGGAACTGGGCCGGAGCCAGGCGGTAGGCGGTAGGCGGGAGCGCGAACCGAGAACGCGGAACTTGCTACCAGCTACCGACCACCAGCTACCGACTAGCCGGAGCGGGATCCTGAGCTACGATCGGGCGGTACATGTCCTGGATTCTTCAGGCAGCGGAAACAGCCGGAGGCATGACGATGCGACGACATTTCGTTCTTGGAACGCTGGTGGCCGCGGGCGCGCTGGTGATCGCGGCCGGGGCGTACCGGCAGGCGCAGGCGCAGCAGCAGCCGCAGCCGTCGGCCGCGGCGATTGAAGTCGAGAAGCTCAAGGACAACCTGTTCGTGCTGCGTGGCGGCGGCGGCAACACGACCGTCTTCGTGCAGGCGAGCGGCGTGACGGTCGTCGACACGAAGAACCCCGGGTGGGGGCAGCCGCTCATCACGAAGATCAAAGAGCTGACGAACAAGCCGATCACGACGATCGTCAACACGCACTCGCACGGCGACCACGTGAGCGGCAACGTCGACTTCGCGCAGAACGTCGACGTCGTGACGCACGAGAACACCGCCGCCAACATGAAGGCGTGGAGGCCGGTGACGAGCATCACGAATACGTTCCCGAACGTGTTCGCGGAGCACGGCGGCCACGGGATGCCGAAGCGGACGTTCAAAGACACGATGACACTGTTCAGCGGGCCCGACCGCGTCGACCTGCACTACTTCGGGCGCGGGCACACCAACGGCGACGCCTGGATCGTGATCCCGTCGGCGCGCGTGATGGCGGCGGGCGACATCTTCTCCGGCAAGAACCTGCCGCTGCTCGACTACAACAACGGCGGGACCGGCGCGGAGATCGGCGACACGCTGATGAAGGCCTATACCGGGACGATGAAGCAGGTCGACGCGATCGTGACCGGCCACAGCACGATGATGACGCCGAACGATCTGCGCGAGTACGCCGAGTTCAACCGCGACTTCCTGAACGGCGTGCGCGAGGGGAAGAAGGCGGGGAAGAGCGCCGACGAGATCGTGAAGGGCTGGTCGATGCCGGCGAAGTACAAGGGGTACGCCGCTCCCGCGCCGGCGCGGCTCCAGGCGAACGTCGAGAACATCTACAAGGAAGCGCGGTAGCTCATCAAGTACAATCAAAGGGTGCCGGTGGAACTGAGCCACCGGCACCCTTTCGCCGTCTGGGGGCGATTTTGGCTTCGACGGGGGTACAGAATCGCGGGATGCATGCCGAGCTCCATTGACTCGTTAATCCGATGGGACATCCGTTAACTGCGGACAATCAGTACGCTCTCGCAGCTTAATAAGCTGTGAGCGTCTGCCCTGACCTCGCCTGGTGGTTGGGGGTCAGACGTCATTAAGCAGGCTGGCGATCGGACGGCGGCTCGGCGTCCGGTGGTGAGATTTTTCCGGGTCTGGTGCCTGGCGGTTTTGGCCGCTTCCTCACGTCGGGCATGAGACATCAGAAGCGGACATGCATGTAGAGTCCTGCG
>CAZGLC010000245.1:0-7142 GCA_964526235.1 uncultured Bifidobacteriaceae bacterium | reverse complement strand
CTCGTCATCGGGTCGGGACCGATCGTGATCGGCCAGGCGTGCGAGTTCGACTATTCCGGCACGCAGGCGTGCAAGGCGCTCCGGTCCGAGGGGCTGGAGGTGGTGCTCGTCAACAGCAATCCCGCCACGATCATGACCGACCCGGAGATGGCGGACCGCACGTACGTGGAGCCGCTGACGCCGGAGCTGCTGGAAGCCGTGATCGCGAAGGAGCGTCCCGACTGCCTGCTGCCGACCGTGGGCGGCCAGACGGCGCTCAATCTCTCGGTCGCGCTCGCCGAACGCGGCGTCCTCGCGAAGTACAACGTCAGGCTCATCGGCGCCTCGATCGACGCGATCAAGGTGGCCGAGGATCGGCTGCTCTTCCGCAACGCGATGCGCGACATCGGCCTCGAGG
Organism: uncultured Bifidobacteriaceae bacterium; assembly: GCA_964526235.1. Lineage (GTDB taxonomy): Bacteria > Acidobacteriota > Vicinamibacteria > Vicinamibacterales > UBA2999 > MELF01. The sequence continues at coordinate 6,745 of CAZGLC010000245.1, read as the reverse complement.
TGCCGACGAGCGGCGTGGCCAGGACGCTCGACGAGGCGCTCGCGCTCATCGAGGAGGTTGGATTCCCGGCGATTGTGCGGCCGTCGTTCACGCTCGGCGGCGTCGGCGGCGGCATCGCCTACAACATCGAGGAGTTCCGCGAGGTCGCCGGCCGCGGGATCGACCTCAGCCCGGTGCACGAGATCCTCGTCGAGGAGTCGGTCATCGGCTGGAAGGAGTTCGAGCTCGAGGTGATGCGCGACGTCGCCGACAACGTCGTCGTCATCTGCTCGATCGAGAACGTCGACCCGATGGGCGTGCATACCGGCGACAGCATCACCGTGGCGCCGGCGCTGACGCTCACCGACAAGGAATACCAGCGGATGCGCGACATGGCGCGGCTGATCATCCGCCGCGTCGGCGTGGAGACGGGCGGGTCGAACATCCAGTTCGCGATCGACCCGCAGAACGGCCGGATCGTCGTCATCGAGATGAATCCGCGCGTCTCGCGGTCCTCCGCCCTCGCGTCGAAGGCGACCGGCTTCCCGATCGCGAAGATCGCCGCCAAGCTGGCGCTCGGCTATCACCTCGACGAGATCCCGAACGACATCACGCGCCTCACCCCCGCCTCCTTCGAGCCGTCGATCGACTACATCGTCGTCAAGTTCCCGCGGTGGAACTTCGAGAAGTTCCCGCAGGCCGACCGCACGCTGACGACGCAGATGAAGTCGGTGGGGGAGGCGATGGCGATCGGCCGCACGTTCAAGGAGGCCTTCCTGAAGGCGGTGCGGTCCCTCGACCTCGGCAAGCTCGGGAGCCTCTTCCCGTCGGGCCCCGACGACCAGTCGGACGACGCGGAGGACGAATCCGCGCTGCGCAAGCGGCTCGTCGTGCCGAACGACCGCCGCATGTGGGCGCTCTTCCGCGCGCTCCGGCGCGGATGGAGCATCGAGACGCTCCACGAGCTGACGAAGATCGACCCCTGGTTCCTCCAGCAGTTCGCCGAGATCGAGCAACTGCGCCGCGTCGCGGCGCTCGGCGAATTCCGCACCATGTCGCCCGATCTGCTGCGCACGCTGAAGCGCACCGGCTTCGGCGACGCCGACATTGCGGCGGTGCACGGCGTGCGCGAGGAGCTCGTCCGGCAGCGGCGGCTGGAGCAGGGCCTCGTGCCTGCCTACAAGCGGATCGATACCTGCGCCGCCGAGTTCGAGTCGTTCACGCCGTATCTCTATGGGACGTACGAGCAGGTGTGCGAGGCCGACCCGACGGCGAAGCGCAAGGTCGTGATTCTCGGGAGCGGCCCCAATCGCATCGGACAGGGCATCGAGTTCGACTACTGCTGCTGCCATGCGGTCTTCGGCTTCCGCGAGGAAGGGCTCGAGACCGTGATGGTGAACTGCAACCCCGAAACGGTCTCCACCGACTACGACACGTCCGATCGGCTGTACTTCGAGCCGCTGACGTTCGAGGACGTGATGGCCGTCATCGAACGCGAGCGGCAGGGGGTGGGGGGCGCCGGCGCCGACGTCTCCTGCGTCGTCCAGTTCGGCGGGCAGACGCCGCTCAAGCTGGCGCTCGCGCTGCAGGAGGCGGGCGTTCAGATCCTCGGCACCTCGCCCGACTCGATCGACCTGGCGGAGGATCGGCGGCGGTTCTCGGAGCTCCTCTGGGACCTCGGCGTGCCGCAGCCGCCGAGCGGCACGGCGACGTCGCGCGAGGAAGCGCGCGAGGCGGCCGAACGGATCGGCTACCCGGTCGTCGTCCGGCCGTCGTACGTGCTGGGCGGCCGCGGCATGGCGATCGTGTTCGACGCCGGCGCGCTGGATCGGTACATGGCGGGCGCGGTCGACGTCTCGCACGACCGGCCGGTGCTCATCGACCGCTTCCTCGAGGACGCCTTCGAGTTCGACGTCGACGCGGTGGCCGACGCGACGGGTGCGGTCGTGATTGCCGGCGTCATGGAGCACATCGAGGAGGCGGGCATCCACTCGGGTGACAGCTCCTGCGTGGTGCCGCCGTTCATGGTGGCCGAACGGCACCTGGCGACGATTCGCGACTACACGCGCCGGATCGCGCGGGCGCTGAAGGTCGTCGGCCTGATGAACGTCCAGTACGCGATCAAGGACGACACGGTCTACGTGCTCGAGGTCAACCCGCGCTCGTCGCGCACGGTGCCGTACATCGCCAAGGCGACCGGCGTGCCGCTCGCCAAGGTGGCGGCGCGGATCGCCGCGGGGCGGACGCTCGCCGACCTCGGCCTGCTGGAGGACCTCGAGGTCCACGGCGTTTTCGTGAAGTCGCCGGTCTTCCCGTTCGTGCGCTTCCCGGGCGTCGACACGATCCTCGGGCCCGAGATGAAGTCGACCGGCGAGGTGATGGGGTGCGCCGAGAACTTCGGCGTGGCATTCGGCAAGGCGATGATGGGCGCGGGGCAGCGGCTGCCGGTCGAGGGGTGCGTCTTCATCAGCGTCAACAACAGCGACAAGCAGACGGTGCTGCCGATTGCGCGCGACCTCGCACAGCTCGGCTTCGCGCTGACGGCCACGCGCGGCACCGCCGCCTTCCTGCGCGCGCACGGCATCGACGTCGAGGTCGTCTACAAGGTGAACGAGGGCCGCCCGAACGTCGCCGATCACATCGTCAATCGCAAGATCGACATGGTGATCAACACGCCGCTCGGGCGCGATTCCTTCTTCGACGACCTCTCGGTGCGCCGCGCGGCGACGATGGCGCAGGTGCCGTGCATCACGACGCTGACGGGGGCATCGGCGGCGGTGGCGGCGATCAAGGCGCTGCGGTCGCAGGCGTTGACGGTCCGGTCGCTCCAGGACTATTACGCGGGCGTCGAAACGGGCGCGTAAGCCTCCAAGTTCGCAAAGACGTTTTTAGCCACGAAGGACACAAAGTTCTCGAGGGGTTGCCCTTCGTGGCGCCCTCAGACGTTGACCAGAATTATGGTCATCGCTAGAATAACGCCATGTCCAGGACGCTGCCGATCTCAGAGGTCAAAGCCCGCCTTCCCGAACTCGTCACCGGCGTGGCCGAGCGAGAGGAAGAAATCGTCGTGACCAAGAACGGTCGGCCGGCGGCCATGCTCGTGAACTACGACGAGTATCGGCGCCAGCGGGACACGCTCGACATCCTCAGCGATCCCGACCTGATGAAGCAGATTCGCCAGAGTCGCCGGTTCTACGCGAAGCACGCGAAGGGCCTCTCGTTCGAGGGTGTCTTTGGTGAAAAGCGTGTGCCCGCGAAGAAGCGCGCGCGCTAGATGGCGCCGTTCGAACTCGACATCCCGCCTCACGTGGCGGTCGTGCTTCGGCACCTCTCTCCGGACATCAAACGACCGGTCAAGGCCGCGCTCCGCGCCATCGGCGCCGATCCTTCAATCGGCGCGCCACTCGAGCGCGAGTTGAAGAGGCTCTGGCGATTCCGCGTCAGGCGCTTCCGGATTGTGTATGCCGTCGATCGATCGCGTCGGACCGTTCGGGTCATGGCTGTCGCCCATCGCCGGCAGATCTACGATGACCTGACGCAGATCGTTCGAAGGACGTAGGCCTGCGACGAAGTTCTCACAGCTTGACAGCTCATCCGGTAGGGCTACCGTGCCGCGCGTGGCACACGTCGTAGTGCCTCGACCGTCCCTCCATTCTAAGTGCAGGCTGGCCCTGACGGCATTCCCGCCAGAGCTCTGGGCGAGGCCGGCGTAGACGCTGGCCTACGTCACCAGGGCACAAAACACCGATCGCCCACCACACAGTTCGATGTAGCACCCTGTTCCAATGCGGTGCTACATTTGCGCCATGAAGGCCTTCATGCATGCTCGGCTTGGCGACATGCATCGGCGAGCGAGATCGGCCGATTCGCGAAACCGAAAGTGTGAACTCCTGTAGGTTGGCAACAGATTGCGCCCGTCGCAAGGTTTCACAGGGATTCCGGATGCTCCGAACCAGCCGGCTCCGCATAGTGCCCTTTGTGACCTTCGTGGCCGTCGCCGCCTTCGTGTCCTTCGTAGCGGCGCAGACGTTCAGGGCGCGCGTCGAGACCGTTGTCGTCACGGTGACCGTCCATGACGCCGACGGGCGCATCATCACGGGTCTGTCCAAAGACGATTTCGAAATTCTCGAAGACAACGCGCCGCAGCCGATCACGCAGTTCACGAATGAGCGCGTCCCGGTCAGCCTCGGCGTGCTCCTGGATGCGAGCGACAGCATGCGCGGCCAGCCGATCGTCGATGCGCGGTCGGCGGTGGATCGGTTCGTCGCCGACCTCCTCCAGCCGGGCGACGAGGCGTTTGTCGCCTCGTTCAACCATGTGCCGACGCTGCTGCAGCCGTGGACGAGGCCTCCCGCCTCCTTGAAAGGGCGCCTCGAGCCAGTGCGCCCGTGGGGCGCCACGGCCATCTACGACGCGCTCGTGGCCTCCGCTCCGTTCTTTAGCAAGCGCCTCCACCCGCGTGCCGCGCTCATTGTCATTTCTGACGGCGCCGACACGGCGAGCGATCTGACCCTGCTGCAAACGCGCGACGTCCTTCGGCGAGCCGATCCGTTTGTGTACGCCGTGGTGATTGATTCGCCGAAGGCGCTGGCGGGCGCGCGGGTCAATCCTGAGGCGCTGCGCGAGCTGACCGGGCCGAGCGGCGGTTATACGGAAGTGGTGCAGGGAGCGGACGATCTCGGGCCGGCCACGGAGCGAATCGCGAACGAGCTAAATCACCAGTACACGCTCGGGTACGTGTCGCCGAGGGCGCCGGATGGGAGCTGGCGGGTGATTCGCGTGCGGATGAAGGGCCGCGCCTATTTCACGCGCGCGCGGCGCGGCTACTACGCCGTCCGTCCGTGAATGGCGGTGTCCGTCCCCTCGATGAGCCTGCGAATGGCCGCAGCGGTCTGCCGCGAGAGCTCGAGAAACTCCACGACGACCTGATGTTCCGGCCTCGCCGCCGGTGACGGCGTGTGCGGCTCGGTGCGTATCACACGGGCGGGAATGTAGAGCGTGTCTCCACCGCCATCTTCGATGGCGAGCGTCGTCTGCCTCGAGGGTATTTGCGGGCTCGGAGCTGCACGATCGCCCCGCCTTCACTGAGCGCGATCAGCGTGCCGGCGCAGGTGATGTTGAGGCGCACACGCACGTCGATGTCTATCATCCTGTGGTCCTCTGTCTTGGGTTAGCGGAGCTGGCGCAGCGTGCGGGCGTTCTTGCTCGCGACCATGCCCGCGACGACGTTCGAGGCAACCATGACGCCGATGGCGGCCGCCTTCCTGTCGTTCTTCCAGAGCCGCTCGGCGGCGAGGATCGTGCCGGCCGCCACGCCCGCCTTGAGCGCCACGAAGGCGCCAGGGTTGCCGACCACACCCTGCATCAGCGGATTGGCCTCGCGTGCGCCGCGGCCAAGCGCCTGCCGGGTGGAGTAGACGTCGTAGGCCTGGAGGGCCGCGTAGCTCGCATACAGCGCCGGCAGGAGCGCCGGCCGCGACAGCGCGCGCCCGACGCGCGCGGGCACGACGATGGCCGGTGCCGCGGCCGCGGCGGTGGCGATCTCGCCGTCCGCGAACGCGACGGTCGACGTGGTCAGGCTCAGGACGGCAGCGGCGGCGATCGTGCGAATCATCATGACGGCCTCTCGTAAAGTGGTCCTGCGCGGTGCGCGCCGGACGCCCCTTCCAAGAGCGAACGGGGTGCCGCCTCTGCCAACACTTCTAATTCGCTGAAACCAAGTCGTTTAGCCGATCCGGCCGTGCGCCGGGAAGGGTGTGCGCTGAGCGTGCCACACTGTGCGCGCCGCGACGCGCACAGGGCGTGTGCGCGGCCGACGCGATCACAGAAGTGTCAATGACATGTGCTGTTGCTGCACACGCACATGCCGGTTTCGTTACTCGGGTGCAAAGCTGTCAGGCAATTCACCGTGGTGTGGTGATTGCGAGAAGAAAATGTCGCAAGCCCACGACGACATGCGACGTGAAGGCACTCGGAGGGTCATGAGGGTGCACCCCGTAACTTACGTGCGGAATTGACAGAATGACGGTCCGCCCAGACAACGACATACTTCACTCCGCACGATGTCAGACGTCATGAGGCGCGCCGGCACAATCGTCGTCGCGGACGACCATCGGGCCAACATCGATCTCCTGACCCGCCTGCTGGCGCGGGACGGGTATACCGTCCATCCGGCGTTCGACGGTGCCGCGGCGCTACAGCTGGTCGAACGGGAAGACGCCGACCTCGTGCTCTCCGACGTGCTGATGCCGGGACTGAACGGGTTCGAGCTCTGCCGGCGATTGAAGGGCAACCCATCGACTCGTCTGATTCCAGTTGTGCTCGTGACGGCGCTCAATCGACGAGAGGATCGGATCGAGGGCATAGACGCGGGCGCCGACGACTTCCTGACCAAGCCGGTGGATGCGCACGAGCTCGAGGCGCGCGTGCGTTCGCTCATCCGGCTCAAGCGATTCACCGACGATCTCGATTCCGCCGGGTCAGTGATCCTGAGCCTCGCGCGGACCGTCGAGGCGCGCGACGCGTACACCAGCGGCCACTGCGAACGGATGGCGGCGTATGCCTCGGCGTTCGGGGCGCACCTTGGCCTGTCGGAAGAGGACGTGGCGGCGCTGCACCGCGGCGGCTATCTCCACGACGTGGGGAAAGTGGGCGTTCCGGACGCCATCCTCTCGAAGCCGGGCCCCCTCACGCCTGCCGAGATCGCCGTCATGAGGCGCCACCCCCTCGTCGGGGACACCCTGTGCGGCGACTTGCGGCTGCTCCG
>CAZGLC010000244.1:0-7146 GCA_964526235.1 uncultured Bifidobacteriaceae bacterium | reverse complement strand
GTCGGGCCGAGCGGCGGCGCGATCCAGGTGTTTGCGATGCGCGGCGGCCGGGTCGTCGAGCGCGTGGAGTTGTCGACGGAGCCTGGGCTGGCGCCTGGGCTGGCCCCGCGCGATGCCGATGTCCTGCAGGCGGCGCTGCAGCAGTTCTACGAGGAGCGCATTCCGCCCTCGGACATCAACCTGCCGATCGACATCGAGGACGCCGACGCGCTGGAAGCGTGGCTGTCGGCCCGGGCCGGGCGCAGGGTGCGGATGGCCGTGCCGCAGCGCGGAGACAAACGTGCCCTCGTCGAGATGGCGACGCGGAACGCCGAACTGGCCTATCGAACCCGCTTCAACGAAATCACGGCCGCGCATTTCGACGCGCTTGAAACGCTCCGCACGGCGCTGGCGCTCCCATCGATCCCCAGGCGCATCGAGTGTTTCGACATCTCGACGATCCAGGGAAGCGAGACGGTGGCATCGATGGTGGTCTGTGACGACGGGCGCATGAAGAAGTCGGAGTACAGGAAGTTCCGCATAAAGGGGCCCAAAGCCGACGATTTCGCGGCGATGCGTGAGGTCGTCCAGCGGCGCTATCGCAAGGTCATCGAGGATGGCGGGCCGTTTTCGGATCTCATCCTGATTGACGGCGGCAAGGGGCAGGTGAGTGCCGCCTACGAGGCGCTCGAGTCGATTGGCCTTGGGAGCCTGGTGGCCGTCGGCATCGCGAAGCGCGACGAGCTGCTCGTCACTCGTGACCGCCCGGAGCCGGTCGCGCTCGCTGAACACGACCCGGCGCTGCTGCTCCTGCAGCGGATCCGCGACGAGGCGCATCGGTTTGCGCTGACGTTCCACCGCAAGGCTCGATCGATGCGGGACTTGCGTTCGGTGCTGGATGGGGTGCCGGGCATCGGCCCACGGCGCCGCCGCGCGCTGCTGACGGCGTTCGGGAGCCTCGCGGGAGTCCGGCGCGCCACGCGCGAGGAACTGACCGCGGTCGTCGGGCCGAAAGCGGCTGGCGCGGTGATCGACTACTTTGCGAAGAGTGCCTGAAGTGCCTGAAGTGCCTGGATCCAAAGTAAGACTGATTCTCAGACTGATTCTCTAATTACCGGCCGCTTCAACCTGCGTGCTAGCGTGCAGCACCGTGCACTCGTCACGCCGGGTTCAGCGCGCCCTTCTGATTGTTCTCGGGGGGCTGTGGCTCGGCGCCATCGTCTCTGCTCAGACCGCCTCGCCGCCATCGCAGCGGGTTCTTCCCGCACTGAAGCTCGATACCGGCCAGGAGATTTTCGACGCGGCCTGCATCGCGTGCCATGGGCCGAATGCGACAGGGCAGCCGCAGGATACGCTCGGCTTCGAGCCGCCCCCGGCCTTCCCGGATTTCTCCGACTGCAACGGCAGCACCCGTGAGCGGACCTCGGACTGGAGGGCGATCATCCGCGACGGCGGCCCGCGTCGTGGGTTCTCCGACATCATGCCCGCCTTCGGCGACGCGCTGACGCTGGAGCAGATCGACACGCTCACGGCGCACCTGCGCGAGCAGTGTCACGAGCGCGCCTGGCCGCTTGGCGAGTTGAACATGCCGCGCCCTCTCTTCACGGAGAAGGCATTCCCGGAAGACGAGTGGGTGATACAGACGGGTGTCAACGCGAATGGGGACGGGGCAGTGTCCAGCAGGATCGTCTACGAGAAGCGGTTTGGCGCCCGGAATCAGCTGGAGATCGTCGCCCCCTTCAGCTTCGAGCAGAACCGCGGCGAGTGGGTTGGAGGCGTGGGTGATCTGGTGGCCGGCTACAAGCGGGTGCTCTTCAGCAGTCTTCCGCCGAAGTCCATCGTCAGCGTCGCGGGCGAGTTCGTCCTTCCCACGGGACATGAAGCGCGAGGCCTCGGTCTGGGGGCGCCGACGTTCGAGGCGTTCGGCGCCTTCGGGCAGCTCCTGCCGCGCCAGAGCTTCATCCAACTCCAGGTTGGCGGCGCGTGGCCAACCGATCTCGAGCGGGCGCCGAAGGCGGCGTTCGGCAGGCTCGCCGTCGGCAAGAGTGTCGCCGGCGACGACGGCTTCGGACGCCTGTGGACCCCCATCGTGGAAGTGCTGGTCGATCGCGACTTCGATCCCCGCGCGCGCACGAGCTATGACATCGCGCCGCAGATCCAGGTGGCCCTGAACCGGCGCCAGCATGTCCGCATCAACATCGGCGTCCGGCATCCCCTGAGGAATACAGACGGCCGATCGACGCAGGTCGCTTTTTACGCGTTGTGGGATTTCTTTGATGGAGGCTTGCGCGATGGATGGTAAACGCGTCCTGGTAGCGGGCGGGCTGATCTGGCTGTGTACTGTCGCGGCCCTTCCGCAGGCGCAGGATGGGAAGCAGCCGAAGGAGCTGTTTCAGACCTCCGATCGGTGTTTCGCCTGCCACAACACGCTCTCGACCTCGGCGGGTGAGGACATTTCCATCGGCTTCGCCTGGCGGGCATCGATGATGGCGAATTCGTCGAGAGATCCCTACTGGCAGGCGGGGGTCCGCCGCGAGTTGCTCGATCATCCCGAATCCCGCGCCGCGATCGAGGACGAGTGCTCCAGATGCCACATGCCGATGGCCAACGTCGAGTCGAGGCTGGCACGACACGGGGGCGAGGTCTTTTCCCATCTCGATTTCGCCTCCGACCAGCGGCTGGACAGGCTGGCACAAGACGGCGTCTCGTGTTCCATCTGTCACCAGATCAGGCCCGACAACCTCGGCACGCGTGAGAGCTTCGTCGGCGGGTTTGTCATCGATACGATTCGCCCGCTGGGTGAGCGCGAGGAATTCGGTCCGTTCGATGTCGACAAGGGTGAAAACCGCGTCATGCGAAGCTCGTCTGGCGGCTATCAGCCAACGGAGGGGAAGCACATCAGGCAGTCAGAGCTGTGCGCCACCTGCCACACGCTCATCACCACCGCGCTTGGGCCTCAGGGGGAGAAGATTGGCGAGCTCCCCGAACAGATGCCCTATCAGGAATGGTTCAACTCCGACTTTCGCGACACGCAGAGCTGCCAGAGCTGTCACATGCCGGTGGTCGAGGAACCGGTCCGCATGTCCAGCGCGCTGGGCAAGTTTCGCGAGGGCGTCTCACGCCACGTGTTCGTCGGCGGCAACTTCTTCATGCAGCGCGTCCTGAACCGCTATCGCGGCGATCTCGGCGTGTGGGCGCTGCCGGCGGAACTCGAGGGCGCGGCGGCGCGAACCACCGAGTTCCTGCGGTCGGACACCGCACGCGTATCCATCGGAGAACCAGGCGTGCGCAGCGGCCGGCTGCAGGCGGAGATCACGGTCGAGAATCTCAGCGGTCATAAATTCCCGACCGCGTACCCCTCCCGGCGCGCCTGGCTCCATGTGCGCGTCTTCGACCGGAGCAACCGGCTCGTATTCGAATCGGGGGCGCTCAACCCGGACGGCTCAATTACGGGCAACGACAACGATGCCGACGCCGCCAGATTCGAGCCGCACTACGTGGAAGTCACCGCGCCCGAGCAGGTCCAGATTTACGAGGACATCATGGTCGGCCGCGACAACATGCCGACCACAGGTCTCCTGACAGCGGTCCGCTTTATCAAGGACAACCGGCTGCTTCCGGCGGGGTTCGAGAAGGATCGCGTCGACCAGGAGATCGCGGTCCAGGGCGGCGCGGCCAGCGACGGCGACTTCCGCGGCGGCGGCGATCGAATTCGCTACAGCGTCTCAATCGGCGACGCGCAAGGACCCTTCCGCGTCGATGTCGAGCTGTGGTTCCAGCCCATTTCGTTCCGGTGGGCCGCCAACCTCAAGTCGTACGACGCCCCGGAACCGCGGCGATTCACGCGCTACTACGACGCGATGTCGTCAGGATCAGCCGTGATGATCACCCGCGCGAGCGCCACCGCCGCTGAGACAGCCCCCTGAGATAGGATAGGCAGCCCATGCTGTTCAGCGATCGCAGTATCTGGACAATGGTCCACGGGATCGTCCTCGGGGGCACAGCGCTTATGGCGCTGTTCGCGGCCCTGTTCGTGTTGTGGAGCATGCGTGACGCGCCTCCCAACGCGGGATCCGGCCTGCCCTCGCGTCGCCTGGCGCAACTGCTGGTCGTGACGGCCGCATTGCTCTGGATGACCGTCCTGGCTGGCACCTACGTCAACTTCCCGCCGTATCGCGCGACGCCCCCTGAAGGAACGACCGATCTGAGCCAGTACCCGAGATTCCTGATTGACGCCAGTCCTGATACGGCATGGCTCCACGCGTTCGCGATGGAAAGCAAGGAGCACATGCCGTGGATTGCGGCGATGCTCGCAACGGCGGTCGCCTTCGTCGGTGCCCGCTACACGTCGGCGCTGCTGACCGATTCCCGGTTGCGTGGCATGTCGATCGCCCTCCTCGGAATTGCGTTCGCCCTGGCCTCATTTACCGCGTTGATGGGCACCTTCATCAACAAAGTGGCCCCGCTGCAGTAGACGGGCACGTCAGCCTGGAGCGTTCGAGCATGCCACCCACACTCACCAACGGCGCCGCCCTGGCAGCGTTCCTCGGAGCCGGGGCCGGCGCGTTCGCGATGGGTCTCATCACGCTCGCCAACGAGGCCGGGTGGTTTGTCGCGCCAACGCTGTACGCGCCGGCCGGCGGCGTGTCGGGCCGAACAACCCTTGCTGTCGTCGCCTGGCTCGTTCTGTGGGGTCTCTTGCACCGCCGCTGGAAGGATCGCCACTTGGAGCCGCAGGCGGTCTGTGCCGCGGCGCTTGTCCTGACCATCCTGGGCATCGTTGGGACCTTCCCGCCGATCTGGGGGCTCTTCTAGGTCTCCGTGCGGCAGCAGGCCGCTCAGAGTCTAAGTGCCAGGTGGCTTGACTGCGGCCAATAAGACTTGACCTTCAGGCTCATATGCAACCATTGGCGAGTTCCGCAGGATCTCTGCCAATGCCGCCAGTTCCTGAGCAGAATCAACGGGAACCCGTACCTCTTTATTGTTGACAAAATGGAGGTAGACCGATCCCGTGTTGTCTAAGATGCTCCACGTCAGCGCGTATCCGTTGACTGGTATTCGCATAGATCAGAAGTCTTGCACGTTCAACACCAGCTGCAACAGCCCAAATCTGCGCTGCCATCCTTAAGTCATCAAGTTCCGCTAATTGGCTCAGAATGACGGGCTTACTGCAGCGCAAACGGCGGGTACTCATCGACGAGCAGCAGCAGATACGCCTCCACCCGCAGGTTCCACCGCATCACGCCGACTCCGAATCGCCGCAGTGCGCGCGGGTACGAACCGGTCATCAGGATCGCGAACCACGAGACGATCGTCGTGATGAACCAGGCCGCGATCAGGAAAAACAACACGACGAGGTGTGGGATCGCCACCAGCAATCGAACGGCGATCGTCGCGCGGTCGCGGGGTTCCCGCGGCTCCTCCACGGAGATGCTGGCCGGGTAGTCGCCGTCGCCGAACGGAGGATAGCGGTCCACGAACAGCGCCGCGTACGCCAGCGACCTCGTCCTCCATCGCAGGTAGTACAGCGAGAAGTCGCGAATGCCTCGTGGCTGTGCGCCGGTCAGCAGCAGCGTGAACCAGCTGACGATGGCCAGCACGTACGCGGCGGCGCCCAGCAGCCCCACGCCGGCCGTGCGGGACGACCAGTAGACCGGCCCGACGAGGATGGCGTGGGAATCGCGAGGACTACCTTGGGGCGTACCACCAACTCGCTGTTATCGCCATGAGCCTCCCCTGTCCGGTATCGGTGAGCCTCGAGCCGCAGCGTCCGGGGCCGGACGCCTGTGCCCTGAGGCCTCACCTGAATTTAGCGAGACGCGCGCCGAGGGGGCCGGTGCTTTGTCAGAGCCCCCACGGTATGTGCCGGCCGAAATAGATGACACCGATCCAGAGGAACAATGACGTCCCCGCAATGACCTTGGCCAGCGGCGTGGCGTCCTCTCCTGGGCCCAGGAGGTCGACCGCGCGCGACACTCCCGTGAGATAGAACGCCAGGAGGTTTAGTCCGGCGAGGAAGATGAAGAGCAACTTCAACTGCAGAAATGTGTCCGTGGTCAACACGTTATAAATCGGGTTGGGCACATTGGCCTTCAAGCCCAACACGAACACGAGTCCCGTGGCAACACACAGCACGAATCCAAGCGCTCCCCACGGCAGCAGCCGGCGCAGTTGAGAGATTGGCAGCTCCTTCGCCACTCCCAGCAGACGCAGATCGAACATCCCAATGGTGCCAATCAGCAGCGTCAGCCCGATGAAATGAAGCACTTCGGACATCGTCCATCCCCAGCTATGATGGATGAGAAACTCCACCAGGGCGGGCGACGTGAGCCAGTAGTTCACGAAGGATTCCATGGTTTCATCTCCCTCTCTCTACAGCCGACCGCGCGAGACCCGCTGCCACGGTAGCTCGCGCAACGCCGCGAGGCGACCGATAAAGCCCCCAGCCAGCAGCACAATCGCCAAGACGAGGCAGGCGCCGACGGTCCCGAGAACGACCGGCCGAGAGTAGGCCGTGAGGCGTCCGGCGATGATGGCAACAGCCCAGAAGGCGAGCGAGGTGCCCGCCCAGATCTTGGCGTTGGTCGAGACGTCCGCGCGGTCCAGGGCTGCCCGGTTTGCAGATAACTCACGATAGAGCCGCCAAAGCGCGACGACAGCGGCCGCGATGGCGGACAGCTTGACCTAAAACACCACGTTCGTCAGGAAGTCGGTGGGGGCGGTCGTCAGGAGGACCACACCGGTGACGGCATTGACGGAGAAGCCGGCCACCATGAAGGGGAAGAACTTCAACATCGGCGCCAGGGGGAGGCCGGGCGCCACTCCGAGAATCCGCAACCCAATCGCTGCGTTGAAGCCGACCAGGAATGCCAGGCCAATCGTGTGCAGGGAGAGAAACAGGGTGTAGGCCAGGAGCGAGGTTGATTTGCGGCGGATGTCGCCATCAACCCGCACTGGTCGATCAAACGGCTTCGTCGGCACGATCCACGGCGGGCGTTGCGGTTCCCGTTCGCGGGCGACTGGCTCTTGTTCACTTACCTGGAAACCGTGCTGCGATTCTGACCATCGCGCTGATTTTTTCGCGCTCGCGCGGAAAAATCCGCCTTTAATCGGCTGTGCCACGGGGGGGAGGGGTGGGGACCACATAACCGATCTTCCGAAAACCGC
>CAZGLC010000243.1:2054-7237 GCA_964526235.1 uncultured Bifidobacteriaceae bacterium | reverse complement strand
CGCCGTCAGTCAGCACCTTCAGCGTGATGGAGGGATCGAGACCGGCCTTCATGGCGAGAACGAGCGCCTCAGCCGCCGCCACGTTATGAATCGCGACGAGCAGGTTCGCGACGAACTTCGTCTTCGACCCCGCGCCGAACGGGCCCACAAAGTAATGTGCGCGTGCGAACCCACCGAGCACGCGCGCGACCCGGCGGTACGCGGCGCGCGACCCGCTGGCATAGACCACGAGGTCTTTCACGCGCGCCTGGGCGCCGGTGCCGCTGAGCGGACAGTCGAGCAGCGTGACGCGCGCCGCCTCGAGCGCACGCCGGGCATCTTCCTTGGCGGCAATCGGCAGGGTGCTCGTCTCGATGACGATGCGCGCCGCGCCCCTGTGCCGCGCCAGGGCAGCAGCAGTCTCGGCGAGCGCCGCCGGGGACGGCAGCGAGCAGATCACGATGTCGGCCCGTGCGGCCACGTCGCCTGCGCTCGGGGCGGCGACGCCTCCCGCGCGCGCGTGCGCGCGCCGGCGCGACGCGAGCACGTCGTAGCCGACCACGCGGTATCCGGCCTGCACCAGGTTCCCGGCCATTGCCGATCCCATGATTCCCAGGCCGATCAGTCCCACAGTCGTCATAGATCCTCCGGCGGGTCTGCGGCTCGAAGGCTCGTCGCTCGCCGCGAGACCCGCCCTACGTACGTCGTTTTACGCGGCCAGTAACCCGTTACTGCGCACGTAACGGGTTGACTCGCGTTTCGGACGCGCGCACTATCAGTTACGGGCGGTACCCACGTTGCACCGCCATTCCAATATGCGACTTGCAGCTTCACTGGTGCTCGCCGCTGCCGCCGCATCCTCGAGCTGCGGGGACGGCTACCCGGTTGCCCCCTCGGCCGTCGCGCCGTCCGCCGCACCCGGGGTCGTACTCCGCGTCGGTCCATCCGATTACCATGAGACGCCCATCCCGATGCCGGATCCGGCGCCGGCCGCAATGACGATCAATATCGTCGGCACGGCCGGGCCGGGGGCCTTCGCGCCGAACCCCCTTCAGGCGTCGATGGGAAACGCTGTCGTCTGGACGAACACCGATGCGATCGTGCACCGGATCGTGCTCGACGACGGCACGAGCGTCGGGACGATCGCGCCGGGCCAGTCGAGCGCCCCGATCACGGTGAACGCCGCGTCGGTGACCTACCGGTGCACGCTGCACCCGTCGATGGTGGGAACGATCCAGGATCCATCCGTCGCCGCGCCGCCGCCGATGCCCGAGCCGCCGCCCGACTACGGGCCACCCGACCCCGGATATTACGCACGGCCTTAGGCCGGCCGCGCGTAGTAGTAGCCCGCGTCTTCTTCCACCGCCACCGGCGCATCGAACAGCCCGCTGAGGCGTGCGTCGGTCAGCACGTCGGCCTTGGGCCCCGCGTCGAGCACGCGGCCGTCGCGCAGCAGGATCACGCGCGCGATCTCGGGCACGATCTCCTCGATGTGATGCGTGATCAGGATGAGCGTCGTGCCGCCGCGCGCGACCTCCCGGACGCGCTCCATGAACGCGTGGCGGGCGACGAGGTCGAGGCCGGTGGTCGGCTCGTCGAGCACCAGCGCGCGCGGCGCGGTCACGAGTGCGCGCGCCAGCAGCACACGCCGCGCTTCCCCGCTCGACATCTCGTCGAGCCGGCGGCGCGCGAGGTGCGTCACGCCCATGCGCGTGAGCCCGTCGGCGGCGCGTCGCCGCATGTCCGCCGTGACCACCCCGTACCGCAGGATCCCCTGCGTCGCAAAAAACCCCGACAGCACGGCCGCCTCCGCGGTCACCCGGCCTTCGTTATTGCCGAAGACGAACCGGTGGTGGAGGTCCGAGGAGATGATGCCGAGCTGCGTCCGCAGGTCGAAGACGTCCCAGCTGTCGTGGCCGAAGACCCGCACCGGCGGCGGCGCGCCGTCCTCTGCCAGCGGGCGATCCTCGTGCGTCAGCAGACGCACGAACGCCGACTTGCCGGCGCCGTTCGGGCCGAGAATCGCGGTGTGCTCGTCGGCGCGAATCGTGAGCGTGAGGCCGTCGAGGATGGCGCGATCGCCCTTGATGACGGTGGCGTGACACAGCTCGAGAACGGGCTGGCTCACGCGGGGAGCGGCTGACCCTTCGTCTCGCGCGCGAACGGCAGCAGCAGCAGGCCGAAGACGAACGCCATGGCGACCACCGCGACGGGCACGCCGAGGCTGCCGTAGGCGGCGATGCCGGCGCCGAGGACGAACACCAGGGCGACGCCGACGAACCGGCCGACCGAGCTGATGAATCCGATCGCGCTGGCGCGGCAATCGGTCGTGTACAGCTCGGGCAGCCAGACCGTGAAGCCGGCGAAGTTCGCGCCGCCGAGCCCCATGAAGAAGACGAGGACGAAGAACCACGTGAGCGCGTTTTCGGTCAGGTAGAAGACGTAGCCGAAGCCGATGGCGGCGCTCGTGCCGAGCATCGTGTAGAAGAGCGCCATCGTCGTCCGGCGGCCGATACGCTCCGCGAAGATCGGCACGAGCACGCAGCCGATGATGGTGCCGATGGCCAGGACAACCGAGGCGTAGGAGGCCATCCGCGCCGCGTCGGGGGCCGACATCCCGGCGCGGGTCGAGAGCTGGGTCACCGCCGTCGGCACGTAGATCGATCCGGCCCACAGCAGGATGATCGAGACGAGGAACAGCCCTGACATCACCCCCGTGTCGCGCCGGTACCGAGGGGTGAAGAGCGTGGCGAACGCCTCGGTCATCTTCGGACGGGCGTGGGCCGCCGCGCCGAATTTGTCCTGCCACTTCTTCGATTCGTGCACGCCGTAGCGGATGAAGAAGATCATCAGCGCCGGCAGGCCGCCGAAGATGAACATCCAGCGCCAGCCGTAGTTGGCGCCGATGAAATAGTTGGCGACGGCCGCGAAGAAGAAACCGAAGTAGTACCCCGTGTGCATCAGCCCGGCGCCCATCTTGCGCGTCCGCTCGTCGAGCTCCTCGGCGATGTAGGTGGCGCCCACCGGCTGCTCGCCGCCGATGCCGATGCCGCACAGCACGCGCAGCACGGCGAGCTGCCAGATGTTGGTGACGAGGCCGCAGAGGAACGTGAAGAGCGAGTAGGCGAGGATCGTCAGCATCAGCGCGCGAACGCGGCCGATCCGGTCGCCGATCGGGCCCCAGATCATCGACGTGCCCCAGCCGAAGAGGAAGAGGGCAAACAGCACGCTGCCGTAGTAGCCGATGTTGGCGGGCGTCACCGCGATGCCCGAATTCGGCAGGAGCTCCGTCAGCGCCGGCACGAGCACGAGCGCATAGATGAACGAGTCCATGCCGTCGAGCGCCCAGCCGCCCCACGCCGCCAGGAATCCGCGCTTCTGATTCGTCGTGAGCCTGACTCGCGGCTGTGAAAGCGCTGCAGCACCGGTCACCATAGGAGCCATCCTCCAGGAATCCGTGCGAAGGCGTCATTCTAGCGCAACGGCGGTCCGGTCCGCGGACCGCCCAACCAGCACTGTCAGTCGCGTCGCGTGGCGACGCACGGCGGTCCGCTGCGCGGACCGCCCAGCCAGCGCAGTCAGTCGCGTCGCGCAGCGACGCGACCTTGCCGCACGATCTCGAGGTTTCGCCGGGCGCCGGCCGACTGCGGGTCGAGCGCGAGCGCCTGCTCCAGGTGAGTCACGGCTTCGTCGAACTTGCCCTGCATCGCGAGCATCAGGCCGAGATCGCTGTGCGCCTGGCTGTTGCGCGGATCGAGCTCCACCGCCCGCGCCAGATGCACCATCGCCTCCGCGTTCGCGCCGCGTGAGGCGAGCGCGGCGCCGAGATGCCAGTGCGCGGCGCCGTTGTCGGGCTCGAGCGCGAGCGCCCGGCGGAACTCGACGATCGCCGGCTCGAGGCCGCCCCCCTCCGCGAGCGCGAGCCCCAGCAGGTTATGCGTCTCCGCCGACTCGGGCACGATGGCGCCGAGGTACGCGCTCCCGGCGATGGTGCGGCCCTCGGTGTCAGCCAGCCGGCGCGCGTGCGCGATCTCGGCGGGCGACGCGTCATAGGCGAGCGCCAGCAGCCTGAGATAGACGTCGAGCGGCTCGATCGCCGGCACCGGCCGGCCCGCGTCGAAGCAGCGCGCGCACCACTCGGCCACGCGGCCGAGATCGACGATGCCGGCCGGCACGCCGTGGCCGATGTTCAGCATCGAGCGGACGCCGTACTCCTGCAGCGGGCGATCGTCGACGACGGGCGGCGCGCCGCGCGTCGCCTCGTCCAGCGTGCGCGCGGATCCGGTGAAGGTGCCGACGATCTCGTGCAGCGCCGCGAGGCTCACCCGTTCGAGGTCGGCGCGGACGGCCGGGGCGGCCGCCAGTGAGGCCGCGACGCGATCCGGATCGATCGCCATGCGATCGGCGGCCGTGCCGAGCAGCAGCAGATCCGACGCCGCGCCCGACAGCAGCACCGCCTGCGGAAACACGTCGACGAACGCCCGCACCATCGAGAGCGTCGTCTCCGGCGGCACCTGATAGGCCGGCAGCCACTGGCTGACGTAGCCGCCTGTCTTGAGGCGCCCGCGCGCGAGCGCGTAGAAGTCGCGCGAATAGAGCGCGCCGACGCCGGCGTACGCGATCGGCGGCGGCTCCAGCACGATGAGGTCGTAGCTCGCGGGCGGCCGCATCTGCAGGTGCTGCCGGCCGTCGTTGATGTGCACGGCGACTTTCGGATCGGCCAGCACGCCGCGGTTGGCGTCGTCGAAGTACGACGCGTGCGCGAGGATATCGCGGGAGAGATCGGCCAGCTCGACGCGCTCGACCGACGGGTGCAGCGTGGCGGCGTGCGTCGTGTTGCCGACGCCGAAGCCGATGACGAGCACGTCGGTGGGACGCTCCATCGACAGGAGCGGCAGGTGCGCGAGCGCGCGCATGTAGCGCTGCGAGAGCGGCAGCGTCGACGACATGGCATGGCCGTTCGTATAGAGCGTTCTCGCGCCGACAGGCGTCTCGGCGACCGCAATCAGCTCCGTCAGCCCGTCGCTGACCACGAGGCGGCGCTCGTCGTTGCGCGGCGCGCCGAGCGCGCGCATCGTCACGTGATCGGCGGGCAGCCGCAGCCAGAGTCCCAGCGCGACGCCCGCGATGGCGAGGGAGACGAGGCACGCTCTTGCGTACGTAGGGCGGGTTCCGCTCGGCGAAGGGAGCGGCGGACCCGCCGC
>CAZGLC010000243.1:0-1954 GCA_964526235.1 uncultured Bifidobacteriaceae bacterium | reverse complement strand
TCCGCTCGGCGAAGGGAGCGGCGGACCCGCCGCGAAGAACAACGGCACGATCGACGCCGCCGCGACGATCATCAGGATCGTCGTGCTGCGCTGTAGCCCCGCCGCCGGCAGCAGCACGAATCCCGCCGCGAGGCTCCCGGCCACCGCGCCGGCGGTATTCGCGAGGTACAGGGTGCCGGCACGCCGGCCCACCGCCGTCTCCGTGCGCTGGATCACCGCGTTGGCGAGCGGAAACGCAAATCCCATCAGCAGCGCCGGGAGCGCCACCTCCGCGAGCATCGGCCTCGCGTTGAACCAGAGCTCGGCGAGGGCGCCCGTGCCCGCCACCGCCGCGGCGTTGATCGGCTCCACGTCGGCGGCCGCGAAGCCGTACAGCGTGGAGGCGACGAAGAGCCCCTGCGCGAGCATCAGCCATTCGGCGGGCCGGCCCGTGCGGCGGTGCACCGCGCCGCCGACGAGCGCGCCGGCGCCGATGCCGAGCAGGATGAGCGCCAGCAGCAGCGAAAAGACGGCGCGGAACCCGCCGAGCAGGATCGTGAAGTGGCGGAACCAGAGGATCTCCATGCCGAGCGCCGCGAGGCCCGACAGCACGAGCGCCAGGCTCGTGAGCGCGACGGCGCGCGTGCCGCCGTTGGAGGCGATCACCTCGACGCCCGGGACAACATCGCGCTTGTGGGGCGGGCCTTTACGGCCCGCCTGGCGGGGCGTGAAGCCCCGCCCTACGGTACCGGGTGTGCGGCTCAGATACCAGGCGCCGGCGCCGGCCAGCACATTCAACCCCACCGCGATCAGCTGCGTCGACCAGAGCCCCCATGCCGGCACGAGCGCGAAGTCGGTGAGCGCGGCGCCCGTCGCGGCGCCGAGCGTGTTGATGCCGTACAGCTCCGCGATCCGCCAGCCGCCGATGGCCAGATCGCTCCGCACGAGATGCCGGATGAGGAGGGTGAGTGTGCCGCCCATCAGCAGGGTGATCGGCGTGAGGAGCGCGATGGCGATTGCCGCGCGCGCGAGATACGAGCCGGTCGAGAGCACGTACCATCCGGACGCCTCGCGGACGTACGACGAGACCAGCGCCGACACCGCGTCGAGGTGCGGCAGCGCCGCCGCAATCGCGAGTCCCAGCGCCGCAATCGCGATCTCGACGTAGCCGTATGCGCGCAGCAGCGAGTCGGGGAAATGGGCGTACCGCCGGTCGGCCCACGCGCCGACGACATAGCTGCCGACGCCGAGACCGAGCATGAAGACGGCGATGACGATGGAGGCGGAGTAGACGGTGTTGCCGAAGACGTTACCGAAGACGCGGACCCAGACGACCTGGTAAATCAGTCCGCTGAGCCCCGACAGGAAGAAGAGGAGGTAGATCAATGAAAAAGCCCGGCGCAACAATCTGCGCCGAGCCCTCGCGAGCCGCGCACGCTAAAGCGTGCGCTCTACAGGCGCCTGTAGCGCGCAGGCTTCAGCCTGCGCGACCATTAATTCGTCCCCCAGCCCGGGTTCACCTGCTTGCCGAGGAGGAACGCCGGGTTGGCGCCCTTGCGCGGCACGAATTTCTGGGCGCCGCCGCTGTCGACCGCCGCCGTGTAGACGTTCCCGTCCTGATCGACGCTCATCCCGTGGACGCCCCAGAAGGCGCCGCGGAAGTCGCCCCACGTGCCCCACGAGTACAGGAACTTGCCGTCGAGGCCGTACTTCAGCAGCTTCGACGTGCCGCGGTCGGCCGCCCAGAGGTGCCGGTCGCTCGTGATGATGAACATGTGGATGTCGGAGATCGGCCGCGGACCGAAGCTCCACTGATCGAGGAACGTGCCGTGCTCGTCGAACACCTGCACGCGTCCGTTGTTCCGGTCGTTGACGAACACGCGCCGCGTCTGCGGGTCGACGGCGATCCCGTGCACGCTGTTGAAGTAGCCGGGGCGCGTCTCCTTGCCCTGCTCGCCGCGCTGGCCCCACGTCA
>CAZGLC010000242.1:0-7245 GCA_964526235.1 uncultured Bifidobacteriaceae bacterium | reverse complement strand
AGGAGCGCCTGGTAGAAGGAATGCCGTTCCGACTTGATGTTGACGTAGACGTTGTCGATGCCGGCCATGAGCCCCCGCATCCGGCGGATCTTCCGCTCGATGGAGGCATCGCCTTCCATGGGCA
Organism: uncultured Bifidobacteriaceae bacterium; assembly: GCA_964526235.1. GTDB lineage: Bacteria > Acidobacteriota > Vicinamibacteria > Vicinamibacterales > UBA2999 > MELF01. The sequence goes on along the minus strand of CAZGLC010000242.1, from coordinate 7,121 downwards.
GCCACTGGTACGCCGTGCCCGGCTTCGGCACGAGCGGGTTGACGCTCCCGACGATCCGCCCGAGCTGCCCGCGGCCACGGGCGTGCTTCACCATGATCTCGCGCAGTTGAAGGGTGAGGTCGCGGATGGCGACGAGGTCCTCGTCGGTCTCCGTCGGCAGCCCGATCATGAAGTACAGCTTCAGGTTCTCGATGCCGCTGGCGAAGATCAGTTCCGCAGCCGCCAGAATTTCCTCGTTGGTGATCGTCTTGTTGATGACGCGCCGCAGGCGGTCGGATCCGGTCTCGGGTGCGATCGTGAGCGTGCGCTCGCCGCTCTCGCGCAGCAGGCGCACGATGGTCGGGGTCAGGTCGTCCAGACGCAGCGACGCCGGGCTGATCGAGTACCCCATCGCAGAGAGCCGCGTGAGGATCTCCTCGATGTCCGGATGGTCGCAGAGCGCGATCGACACGAGGCCGACGCGGTTGGCGTGCGGACGGGCGCGCTCGGCCAGCTCGAGAATCCGGTCGGTCGGAAACGGCCGCACCGGCAGATAGTTGTAGCCCGCCCAGCAGAAGCGGCACAGGTTCGCGCAGCCGCGGACGACTTCAACCAGGAACCGCGACCCGAACTCCGTGTCGGGCGTGAAGATCGTCGTCGCCGGCGGGTCGACGGCGTCCGTCGTCTTGAGCGCCGCCTTGCGCACGCCGGCGGGTGCGCCGGTGCCCGCCCTCGGAATGAACGCGGCAATCGTGTTGTCGGCCGCGTACTCGACGTCATAGAACGACGGCACGTAGAAGCCGCGTTCAGCAGCCAGCGTGCGCAGCAGGTCGTCGCGATCCGACGCACGCTGGAACGCCCGCAGCAGCGCGGGGATGAGCGCCTCGCCTTCGCCGGCGGCAATGACGTCGGCAAACAGCGCCAGCGGCTCGGGGTTGACGAACGTCACCGCGCCGCCAATCATCACGAGCGGATGCCGCGGGCCGCGCGCCTCCGCGCGCAGCGGCAGGCCGGCGAGCCGCAGCAGCGTCAGCACGTTCGTGTAGTCCCATTCGAACGACACCGAAAACGCGACCACGTCGAAGTCGGCGACCGGCGTCTGCGACTCGAGCGTGACGAGCGGAGCACCGGAGGCGAGCTGATCCGCCAGCTCGGTCTTCGGCGGCAGGAACACGCGCTCGCAGACGATGTCGTCTTCCGCGTTGAACAGCGTGTAGACGGTTTGAAACCCCAGGTTCGACATCCCGACGAAATAGGTGTTCGGGAAGGCGAGCGCCACGCGCAGCCGCCCGCCGTGCGGCTTGCGGACGAAACCGACCTCCTTGGACAGGAGTTCGAGAGCGCGCTCGCGCTGTTGCCAGTGCTTCATGAACCTGCGTACTGCTGAGCCGTTGGACGAGCCGACGTCGGGCGGAGACGAACGGATTGTGCGCGAGCTGCTGCTCGGCCGCCGACGCTCGCGCGTGCCGTGGGTCTATGTAGTGTACCACCGGCACGCGGGGTCCCCGCCGCGCGGACTGTGCGCGGTGGGGTGCGAGGCGCGGGCCCCAGGGCGTGCCGGGGATGCGTGGACGTCAGCTCTGACGGCGAAGGAACGCGGGGACGTCGAGCGGTGAGGCCGCCTCACCACCCTCGACTTTCGGGAGCGTCAGCTCCACACCCGGGCGCCGGCTCACGGTGAGCACGTAGCCGGCGTCGGGCGCGCCGGCCGACGACGCCTTCGGCTCCGGGGCATGCATCTCAAGCGTGTGCTGCGCCCCGCCGCCCGCGTCCGCCGTGCGGCTCAGGTGCGCCGTATAGCTGTGCAGATCGACGGGCGTCTGGAGCGCCGCCGCGGGCACCGCGCGCGCGGCGCCGGCGCGGTCGAATCCGGTGGCAATCACGGTGATCTTCACCTTCCCCGCCAGCGCCGGATCGACGACGGCGCCGAAGATGATGTTGGCGTCCTCGTGCGCCGCCTCCTGGATGACGCACGACGCCTCGTTCACCTCCATGAGCGACAGGTCCGGGCCGCCGGTCACGTTGATGATCACGCCGCGCGCCCCGTTCACCGATCCATCCTCGAGCAGCGGGCTCGAGATGGCCTTCTGCGCCGCGATCATCGCGCGGTTCTCGCCATCGGCCATGCCGGTGCCCATCATCGCGACGCCCATGCCCGACATGATCGTCTTCACGTCGGCGAAGTCGAGGTTGATGAGCCCGGGCACGAGGATCAGATCCGAGATCCCCTGAATCGCCTGCCGCAGCACGTCGTCGGCCATCCCGAACGCGTCGGTCAGCGACGTCTTGCGATCGATGATGCCGAGCAGCCGCTCGTTGGGAATGGTGATCACCGTGTCGACGCAATTGCGCAGCGCCTCGAGGCCCTCCTCGCCGTGCGCCGCGCGCTTCTTTCCCTCGAACTTGAACGGCTTGGTCACCACCGCCACGGTGAGCGCGCCGAGCTCGCTCGCCAGGCTCGCGATCACCGGCGCCGCGCCGGTGCCGGTGCCGCCGCCGAGGCCCGCGGTGACGAAGATCATGTCGGCGCCCGAGAGCGCCTGGATGATCGTCTCCGTGTCCTCGAGCGCCGCCTGGCGCCCGATGTTCGGATCGGCGCCGGCGCCCAGCCCTTTGGTCAACCGCTGGCCGATCTGGATCTTCATCGCCGCGCGGTTCTGATCGAGCGCCTGCGAATCGGTGTTCGCCACGATGAACTCGACGCCTTCGAGCCCGGCGGCCACCATGCGGTTGACGGCGTTGCTGCCGCCGCCGCCCACGCCAATCACCTTGATCTTCGCGTTGCGCCGCGCGTCGGGATCGAGCGTCAGCCGCAGCTTGTCGGCATCCTTGTCGTGGTGCCTCATGTCCAGCCTCCTAGAAGAATTCCTTGAAGATGCCGCGCAGCCTGACCGCCATGCGGCCGAACGTCCCGGCGCCGGCGCGTCCCGGCTCCGGAATCCGGTTGCGGTGCGCGTAGAGCACGAGCCCGACGGGCGTGGCAAACGCCGGGCTGCTGACGTGATCGGCGAGCCCGCCGATCTCGAGCGGGCAGCCGCGCCGGATCGGCAGATCGAAAATCTGCTCGGCGATCTCCGGCATGCCTTCGAGAATCGATCCGCCGCCGGTGAGGACGATCCCCGAGTTGAGCGCCTTCTCGTAGCCCGCACGCCGGATTTCGTCCCACACGAGATGGAAGATTTCCTCGGCGCGCGGCTGGAGGATCTCCGAGAGAATGCGCCGCGCCATGAGCCGCGGCTTCCGGCCGCCGACGCTCGCCACCTCGATCGTCTCCTCCTCGTCGACCATCGCCGACAGCGCGCAGCCGCTCTTCCGCTTCAGCTTCTCCGCGTCGGGAATCGGCGTCCGCAGGCCGACGGCGATGTCGCTCGTGAAGTGGTCGCCGCCGACCGCGACGACCGCGGTGTGCCAGAGGCTGCCGCGCTCGAAAATCGCCAGATCGGCGGTACCGCCGCCGATGTCGACGAGCACCACGCCCAGCTCCTTCTCGTCGGACGTGAGCACGGCCTCGGCGGCGGCGAGCTGCTCGATCACGGTGTCGACGACCGTGATGCCGGCGCGGTTCACGCACGCGATGATGTTCTGCGTCGTCGAGACGGCGCCGGTGACGACGTGCACGTTGACCTCGAGCCGGGCGCCGGTCATGCCGATGGGCGCGCCGATCCCGTCCTGCTCGTCGACGACGAAGTCCTGCGGCAGCACGTGCAGGATCTCGCGGCCGGCCGGCAGCGACACCGCCTTGGCCGCGTCGATGGCCCGCCGCACGTCGTCGCGCGTGATCTCCCGGTTCTTGCCGGCGACGGCAATGACGCCGCGGCTGTTGAATCCCTTGACATGGGGGCCCGACAGCGCCAGGTGCACCGAATCGATCTCGATGCCGGCCATGAGCTCGGCCTCTTCGATCGCCTTCTTGATCGACTCGACCGCCGCCTCGAGGTTGACGACCACGCCGCGCTTGATGCCGCGCGATTCGGCGACGCCGATCCCGACGATGTCGAAGCTGCCGTCGTCGAGGCTTTCGCCGACCACCGCGCAGACGTTCGACGTGCCGACGTCGAGCCCCACCAGATACCGCTCTCTACGCGCCATGTTCACCCTTCCCGGAGGGCTCGCGCCCTCCGGCTACCGAGCATTCTGAGGTCTCACGTACACCCGCTCACCGAATCGCACGTCGACATAGTCGATCTGCGGCACGCGCTCGCGCAGCGCCGGCGCCAGGTCGAGATACGTCCGGAGGCGCTCGACGAACTGGTCGTCGCCTACGCGCACCAGCGCGGTGTCGCCCTCGAGGATCACCGCCGCGTCGCGAACGTCCGACACGTCGATCTGCGACACGCGGCCCGCCAGATCGGGATCGGCGTCGAGCGACGTGAGCAGCCGCACCGCGAGCGCCGCGCGCGCCTCGTCCACCACGGGCCGATCCGCCGGAGCGGCGCCGCGCGGCGCCAGGCCGTCGACGAGCGGCAGATCGAGATTGGCGTGGCCCGGGCCGAACTCGTCGATCACGGTCCCGCGGCGATCGATCAGGTAGAGCCGCTCGTCGAGGCGCGCGATGCCGAGCGGCTCGCGCTCGGAGACCACGATATCGACGGTGCCGGGAAGCACGCGGCGGAGCGCGGCCTCTGCCACCCACGGCGAGGCGAGCAGCTTCCGCCGCCATGCGTCGAGGTCGAGGATGAGCATGTTGCGTCCGTGCAGGCCGCTGACGAGCGCGAGCACCTCGTCGCGCGACAGCCGGCTGTGGCCGGCCACGGTGATCCGCGTCACGGTGACCATGTCGCTCGTCAGCATGGCGAACACGGCCTGATACCCGGCATACAGCACACCGGTCGCGACGACCACCGCGACGACGAGGCGCATCCGCGACACCGCGAACCGGCGGCGCGTCCGCGGCGTCACGTGCGCGCGGCGGAAGCGCTTGTCGGTCGGCGCGGACACTGTCATCAGGTTTTTCCCTTCTGCTGCCGCAGCGCGTCCACGAGGCGCTTCGGCACGGTGCCGATCGAGCCGGCGCCGAGCGTGATCACCGCATCGCCGGGCCTCACGACGCGCAGCAGCTCCGGCACGACGTCGTCGATCTGTCTCACCACGCGGACGGGCCGGCCCGACCCGCGGCGCACGGCATCGGCCAGCGCGTCGACCGTGACGCCCGGAATCGGGTCTTCGCTGGCGGCGTAGATGTCGGTCAGCAGGAGCTCGTCGGCTTCGCGCAGCGCCGGCCCGAACTCCTGCATCAGCCGTGCGGTGCGCGAGTAACGATGCGGCTGAAATGCGACGACCAGGCGGCGGCCGAGCGACGCGCGCGCGGCGCTCAGCACGGCTGCAATCTCGGTCGGATGATGGGCATAGTCGTCGACCACGAGGACGCCATTCACTTCGCCGTGCCGCTCGAACCGGCGCTCGGCGCCTTCGAAGGCGGCAAGCGCCCGCGCCACACGAGGGAAATCGAGCCCGAGCTCGCCGGCGACCGCCGCAGCCGCGAGCGCGTTCTGCAGGTTGTGCCGGCCGGGACTCGAGAGCTCGATCGTGCCGAGGCGCTCGGTCGCCTCGTTCGTGCGCCGGTGCACGACGCAGCGTCCGCCAAATGCGCCCAGTTCGACATCGCTGCCGAACACATGAAGCGTAGGGCGGGGCTCGCGCCCCGCTCGATCCATGGGGCGCAGCCCCGCCGCATCCAATCCGTACGTCACAAGGCGCCGCTTCACGCGCGGCAGCACCGGCGCGAGATGCGGATCGTCGGCGCAGGCGACCACGGCGCCGTAGAACGGCACCTTGTTCGCGAAATCGGCAAACGCCTGCTGCAGCTCGGCGAAGCTCGCGTAGCTCTCCATGTGCTCGTAATCGACGTTCGTCACCACCGCAATCGACGGCCAGAGCCGGAGAAACGACCGATCGCTCTCGTCGGCCTCGGCCACCATGTACCCGCCGCGCCCGAGCCGCGCGCTGCTGCCGAAGGCGCGCAGCCGGCCGCCGATCACCGCGTCGGGATCGAGGCCGCACTCGTGCAGCACGAACGCGATCATCGACGTCGTGGTCGTCTTGCCGTGCGCGCCGGCCACCGCGATCGAAAACCGCATGCGCATCAGCTCGGCGAGCATCTCGGCGCGCGCGACGACCGGGATGCCGCGCCGCTCGGCCTCGACGATCTCCGGGTTGTCGGACCGTACCGCGGACGACACGACGACGACATCGGCCTGGCCGACGTGGGCCGCCGCGTGCCCCTCATGGACCGTGACGGCGCAGCTCGCGGCGAGCCGCGCCGTCACGTCCGAGCGTTTGAGGTCCGAGCCGCTCACCTCGTATCCGAGGTTGGCGAGCAGCTCGGCGATGCCGCTCATCCCGATGCCTCCGATGCCGACGAAATGAATCCGCCGGGTGTTACCGAGCAAGTGCCAATACCCGGTCGACGATCACCTTCGCGGCGTCCGGCCGTGCCTGACGCCGCGCCGCCTCCCCCATCCGGCGGCGACGTTCTCCATCGGCCACCAGCGCGAGCATCTCGGCCGCCAGTCGATCGCCCGAGAGCTCGCGCTGCTCGATCATCAGCGCCGCCCCGTCGCGTACGAGCGCCAGCGCGTTCCTGCGCTGGTGGTCGTCGGTCGCGGTCGGCAGCGGCACGAGCACCGAGGGCCGGCCGATCGCCGCCAGCTCCGCCACCGTCGTCGCGCCGGCGCGGCAGATGACGAGATCGGCCGCCTTCATCTCCCGCTCCATCGCAAACAGAAACGGTTCGACCCGGGCTTCCAGGCCGACCCGCCGGTACTGCTCACGGACCATTTCCAGATCGCGCTCCCCAGTCTGGTGCGTGAGCGCCAGTCGTGGTTGAGCGGCTGCCAGCCGCGGCGCCGCCTCCACCATGGCCATGTTGATCGCGTGCGCGCCCTGAGAGCCGCCAAAGACTAGAACCCGTGCCGCCCCAGGCGGCGGAACAGTTGATCCATGTGCCTCCTCCCCCCGAAAGAACTCCGGCCTGACCGGATTGCCCGACACGATCGCCTTGCCGCCGAAGAACCGCACCGTCTCCTGAAATGTCACCGCCGCTGCGTCGACGACCGGCGCGAGCAGGCGGTTGGTGAGCCCGGGCATGGCGTTCTGCTCCATGAGCAGCGTCGGCATGCCGCGGAGCGCCGCGAGCAGCACCA
>CAZGLC010000241.1:1102-7346 GCA_964526235.1 uncultured Bifidobacteriaceae bacterium | reverse complement strand
CAGGGGTTGACCGATGTGAATCAGATCGGCCTCACCGGCGCGTTCGCCGTCACCGATCGCCTGGAGCTTTTCGCCTCGTGGCGGACGGTCCGGATCGACCGGGACGTGCGGCCGACCTTCGTGCCGGCCGAGCCGGTGTTCGGCGGCGTGTCCCAGGAATATCCGTACATGCGACGGGGCTGGTCCAAGACCCTCGGCGGGCCGACCATCGTCGGCGGCAAGTTCAACCTGATCTCGCAGTCACGCGGCGACGCGATGAGCGTGGCGCCGCGCGTCATGATCAAGTTCCCGACCGGACCGGCGTGGTCCAGCACGAATGACTGGGACGGCCATATCGATCTTGTCCTGAGCCGCGAGTTCGCGAATCAGATCGAGCTGTCGGGAATCGCCGGCGCGGTGCTGCGCGGCGATCCGGACGAGTTCCGCGTGTCCGACGGCGTCACGTGGGGCCTCGGCGCCGCGTTTCCGACGCGGACACCGATCCGGGCGCTCGTCGAGTGGCAGGGCGAATTCGTCATCAAGGACAACACGCTCGTCAGTGCGCCACCCTACATCGCCGAGGACGGGAGCGTCGCGCCGCTGCTCAGCCCCATCTCCGATCCGACCAACGTCAAGGTGGGCGGCGTCTGGCAGGCCCGCAGCGGCCTGTTCGTGCACGCGGGCGTCAACTACAGCTTCGGCACTGAAGGGCGGCGCGTCGGCGGCGTCGACGTCGACCACAATGCCTTCGGCCTCGACATCCGGATCGGCTGGCATCCTGGCGTCACGCCGGCGCGCGAGCGCGTCCGCGTGATCAAGGAAACGACGACGGTCACGCAGCAGGTGGCCGCCGCGCCGTCTCCGCCTCCGCCGCCGGCACCGCCGCCGAATCGCGGCCCGACGGCCACCGTCGGCTGCAATCCGTGCACGGTCGAACCCGGCCGGACGTCGAACCTGACGGTCACCGGCACCGATCCGGACGGCGATCCGCTGATCTATCAGTGGACGGCGCCGCAGGGGACGTTCAACAACCCGACGGCGCCGAATACCGTCTGGACGGCGCCGAGCCAGGAAGGGAGCGTTCCGGTCACCGTCACGGCGCAGGACAACCGCGGTGCCACCGCCACCGGCAGCACCACGATTCAGGTGGTACGGCGGGCGACGATCATGTTCGAGGACGTGCACTTCGACTTCGACCGCTTCAACCTGCGGCCGGATGCGCTGAAGATCCTCGACGACGCGGTCGTGAAGCTCCAGGCGAATCCGGACCTGAACGTCACGATCGAAGGCCACTGCGACAGCATTGGCACGATCGAATACAACCTCGCGCTCGGTGAGCGCCGCGCCAACGGCGTGCGCGACTACCTCGTCAACCGCGGCATCGCCGCCGGCCGGCTGCGGACCGTCAGCTACGGGGAGGAACGGCCGATCACCGACAACGCCACGGCGGCCGGGCGCGCCATGAACCGGCGCGCGCACCTGTTGGTGATCATCCAGTAAACCGGGATCCGGGATCCGGGGTCCGGGATCCGAACGCAAAACCTCAAATCGGCTCCCGGATCCCGGCTCCCCTTACCGGCGCCGCCTGCGACGAGGACGGCGACATCCGGCTCGCCAGCCTCGACTTTATCGGCGTGGAGCAGGTGGACGCCGACGCGCTGGAGCGGGCGCTCCAGACCCGGGAAGGCTCGTGGCTCCCCTGGGGACGGCAGCGATATTTCGACCGCCGCGCCTTTGACGCGGATCTCAAGCGCATCGAGGCGTTCTACCGCGACCGGGGGTTCCCGGACGCCCACGTCACGTCGTTCGATGTCGCCCTCAACGACGCGCAGGATGCCGTGTCGATCACGGTACATATCAGCGAGGGTGAGCCCATCCGCGTCGCGGCCATCGAGCTGGCCGGCTTCGAGGTCCTCCCGGAGGACGATCGCGAGCGGCTGCGCGAGGCTATGCAGCTCAGTGTGGACCGTCCCCTCGATCGGCAGCTCGTCCTCGCGGCGCGGGAGCGCGCGGCCAACGAGCTGCGCGACAGCGGCTACCCGTACGCGGTGGTCCGCGCCACGGAGCACGACGCCGGCCCGGACCGGCGCCGCGTCGTCTTCGAGGCGTCGCCCGGCACGCTCGCGCGAATCGGGGAGATCGAGGTCGAGGGCGAGGAGAGCGTCGGCGAAGCCGTCATCCGCCGCCAACTGACGTTCGCGCCGGGAGACAGGTACTCGCGCCGCGAGCTGCGCGAGAGCCAGCGCAGGCTCTACGGACTGGAGCTGTTCGAGTTCGTCAACATCGAGTCGCTCGAAGACCGCACGCCGCAGGCGCCCGAGGTGCCCGTTCGCGTCACGGTGGCCGAGGGCGACCACCAGCGGGTGACGTTCGGCGCCGGCTACGGCACCGAGGAACAGGCCCGCGCCCGCATCCGATGGGACCATGTGAACTTCCTGGGTGGCGCGCGCCACGCGGGCCTGGAAGGGAAGTGGTCGTCGCTCGACCGGGGACTGCGGGCTGAGTATCGCCAGCCGGCGTTCTGGCATCCGCACTTCACGCTCAACTTCGACGGCCAGGCGTGGCAGGCGGCCGAGCCGGTTTATTCGCTCAACTCGCTTGGCGGCCGGATGACGCTGCGGCATCAGGCAAACGTGCGCATGCCGGAGCTGACGTTCAGCAGCCGCCCCCCGCTGGACCAGGCCGACATTCTGTCGCTCATCGTGTTCAACGTGCCCACCAGTCAGCTGGGCGAAGGGCAGCAGGTATCCCTCACGGAGTACGCCGGCGCGCTCGCCGGCGGCTACTTCGTCTCCGGCCTCACGCGCTCGATTGCCGACGCGCTCGATCTCGACGAGTTCGAGATTCAGACCCAGGGCGAGGCGGGCGTCGGGCCGTCGCTCAGCATCGGCGAGCAGGTGGGCGAGCGGCTGTTCGTCCGGATCCGGCAGGGGTTCGGTGCCGAGGAGGCGACCGAATTCATTCTCGAGTATCAGATCGCCGACTTCCTCAGGCTCCAGGGCGCCGTGGCCGAGACGACCGGCGGCACGCAGCGCGTGACGTTCCGCCGGATCGAGCGCGGCGGCCTCGATCTGATCTTCTTTTTCAGTTACTGATTCCGAAACACCGAGACACCGAGACACCGAGATCCGTTAGGTTATTTTCCTCGGTGCCTTTGTGCCTCGGTGTTCCGTCTCGGCAATCTTCTCGACCTGCACGCGGGCGTCGTTGAAACACGCGCCGCCGCCGAGATCCGTCAGGGTGTCGGGACAGAGCGCGTTGGGCGTGTAGCCGTTGGCGGTGTGCTTCCGCCAGAGTCCCTTCGGCAGCGACACGGTTCCCGGACGGATCCAGGCTCCCACGCCCACGGGGCAGCGCACTTCGCCCAGCGCATTGAAGACGCGGACCGCATCGCCTTCGGCGAGCCCGCGCGCCCCCGCGTCGTCGGGATGCATCAGGAGTCGCACCTCGGGGCGCTGCAGCTCGGCGAGCGTCGAGCTGATGGCCCGCTCGCTGGCAGGCGTAATGAGCGCCAGCGGGAACTCGGCTGTCGCCGGATCGGGCTGGTAGCCGTAGAGGCCCGCGGGCGCCTCCGCATCGAGCGCGTCGGAAAAGAGATGGACCTTGCGATCGGGCGTCATCGGCCAGACGTCCTGGAACTGGATCGGCCGGCCGCCGTAGGGCGGAGTCGCCGCCCCGCGCTCCTGGAGGTCGGCGCCGATCGACTCGGGCAGCCGCGCCAGCACATCCAGCATTTCGTCGAGCTCGCCCGTCGCGTCGCCGTCGCGCCAGAGGCCGACACGCTGGAGCAGAGCGCCGAAGACCTCCGCATTCGACCGCGCCTCGCCCACCGGTTCCACGACCGGCTTGCCGAGCCGCAGACTGAAGGGACCGTAGGCGCGCGCAATCTCGTAGGCCTCGAGGAACGTCGTCGCCGGCAGCAGCACGTCGGCGTAGTGCGCCGTGTCGGTCATCACCTGCTCGAAGACGACGGTGAAGAGGTCGTCGCGCTCGAGACCCTGCAGCACTTTGCGCTGATGCGGGGTCGTCGCCAGGGCGTTGTTGTTGTAGACGAACAGCACCTTCACCGGCGGGTCGCTCGACTCGAGCACGCGTCCCAGGTGATTCATGTTGATCACGCGGGTGGCGGGCTCCGGGCTGCCGATCCAGCTCCGCGTGATGCCCCACGAGGCGGAGTTGCTCATCGTGTAGCCGCCGCCGCGGACGCCGAACTTCCCGCCCACGGCCGGGAGCGCCAGGATGGCCATCGAGGCGCTGCCGCCGTTGCGGTTGCGCTCCTGCCCCCAGCCGCACCGGATGAGCGCCGGGCCCGTGTCTGCGTACGCCTCGGCCGTCGCGCGCAGCGCGCCGGCGTCGATCCCGGCTTCCCCTGCCGCGCGCTCGAACGTCCACGGCCGCGCACGCTCGCGCAGGCGCTCGGCGCCTTGCGTGTGCGCGGCCAGGAACGCCGCATCGGCATGCCCCTCCTCGAAGAGGTGGCGATGGATCGCGAGCGCGACCGGCAGATCGGTGCCGGGCCGCACCGGCAGATGAATGTCGGCCTGGCGCGCGAGCTGCGTCGTCCGCGGGTCGACGACGATCAGACGCGCGCCGCGCCGGCGCGCCTCCTGGATATACGGAATGAGATGGATGCCTGACGCGGACGGGTTGACGCCCCAGAGGACGATGAGCCGCGCCTCCGGGAAGTCCTCGTAGCTCACCGACGGCATCTTGCCGTAGAGGGTCAGATTGGCGACGCCCGTGGGCGCCGCGCAGACCGTGCGGGCGAGCCGCGATGTGCCCAGCCGGCGGAAGAGCGTCGCGTCGCTCGTGTCCTGCGTGAGCAGGCCGTTCGACCCGCCGTACGAGTACGGGAGGATCGCTTCGCCGCCCCACCGATCACGCGCGTCCAGCATCCGCTGGGCGACGAGCTCCAGCGCCTCGTCCCACGACACGCGCGCGAAGCTGGCAGCGCCCTTCGGACCTGTGCGGACGGCGGGATAGAGCAGGCGATCGGCGCCGTAGAGCCGCTCCGGGAACCGCCGCACCTTCGCGCAGATGTAGCCGCCCGTGACTGGATTGGCCTCGGAGCCGTCGATCGCGGTGATGCGGCCGTCCTGGACCGTGACGTCGAGGCTGCACGAGTCGGGACAGTCGAGCGGACAGACGGTCGCCACCGTGTGCTCGGCGGCGAACGGGGTTGCGGTGGTTTTCATGCCCCTGCGCCAGTCTACGTGACGCTGCTCGACCAGCGCAATTACGAACGATCCGAACGATTACGAACGGTTCACACGAGTCGGGTAGTGCGTGGCGACGTAGTTATCGACGAGCGCGCGGAAGCCGTCCGCCAGCTCGTCGTACGTGCCGCGGAGCGTCGTGACGTGCTCGCCGTCGATGAAGACCGGGCAGGTGGGCGCCTCGCCGGTGCCCGGCAGGCTGATGCCGATGTTGGCGGCGCGCGACTCGCCAGGGCCGTTGACGACGCACCCCATCACGGCGAGCGTGAGGGTCTCGACGCCTTCGTAGCGCTGCTTCCACTCGGGCATTCGGACGCGGATGTACTCCTGCGTGCGCTCGGCCAGCTCCTGAAAGGTGCTGCTCGTCGTCCGGCCGCAGCCGGGGCACGCGGTCACGCTCGGTGAGAACGCGCGCAGGCCGAGTGCTTGCAGCAGCTCGCAGGCGGCGTACACCTCTTCGCGGCGGTCGCCGCCCGGCCGCGGCGTGAGCGACACGCGAATCGTGTCGCCGATCCCCTCGCTGAGCAGGACGCCCATCGCCGACGCCGACCAGACGAGCCCCTTGGTTCCCATGCCGGCTTCGGTGAGCCCGAGGTGGAGCGGCTGATCGGTCTTTCGCGCGAGCGCGCGGTAGATCGCGATGAGGTCCCGCGGGCGCGAGACCTTGCACGAGATGATGATTTGATCCTTCCGCAGCCCGGTCTCGAGCGCGAGCTCCGTCGACTCGAGCGCCGAGATGACCATGCAGTCGTTCAGGATCTCTTCCGAGGTCCGGCCGAGATGGCGGGCGGTGTTCTCCTCCATCTTGGCCATGACGAGCTCCTGATTGAGTGAGCCGCCGTTGACCCCGATCCGCACCGGCTTGCCCTGATCGATCGCCACACGACAGATCGTCGCGAACCGCTCGTCGCGCCGCGCGCCGGTGCCGACGTTGCCCGGATTGATCCGGTACTTGTCGAGGGCAGCCGCGCAGGCGGGGTCGCGCGTCAGCAGCAGGTGGCCGTTGTAGTGGAAGTCGCCGATGAGCGGCGCCGTGCAGCCGGCGTCGA
>CAZGLC010000241.1:0-1092 GCA_964526235.1 uncultured Bifidobacteriaceae bacterium | reverse complement strand
CGTCGCCGCTCGGTCGGCCGTGTCGGTCATCGTCATCGACTGCACGGCAATCGGGGCGCCGCCGCCGATCTGCACGTGCCCGACGCGCACGCCGACCGTGCCATGCAGCTTGACGCTGGTCATTCAATTCATGATACACGTTCGGATCGTTCGGGTCGTTCGGATCGTTCGGGGTTCCACGATTCACGCGTCGGACGTGGATGTGCGTCGCGCGGTTCAGCTTGCCGCGACGGCGCGGACGATGAACCGGTCGGGCGCCGATCCGATGTACGTGAAGGGATAGCAGGTGACGAGCGTGAGCGCGGCCGTCGGCGTCGGCTTCCGCACCCACGTGTCTTTCGGCGAGACGACGCGCGTGTGCTCGACGCGAAACCGAAACGTGCCCTCCGCCGTCACGATCCGAATCTCGTCGTCGTCGCGAATGTCCGCGACAGGTCGAGCCGGTCACTCTTCAAACCTCCGTGGCCTGAATTTCGACACTTCCCAGGTTCACGGCTCCTCAGGCAGTGTTTTAAGGCACCTCACTACCCCAAAAAGCGAAAGAGCCGGGCCACGCTCTGAAGTCACGAGGCCGAACGCCGACCGCCTCAATCGCCGCGCACGGCGACTTGTCGTCGAAAGGTGTGGGATCGAACCTGGTAAGGAAGGCGTGAACCCGGCCAAGCTGCTGTTCGACGAGGTGGGAGAGGCCGAGGACGAACAGATTGAGCAGCGTGTGTCGAAGAGACATGGTCTCGTTGAAGTACCGCTCCCCAGCCAATGCTGCTCTCGCGGCTGTGTTCACGTGTGGGCCATCGAATGACTCCAATTCCTGGAAGCCTGCATGAGCCCGTTCAAGGACTCGATCGACATCGCGGTGGCCGAGGACGGCCGGCAGGGGGAAGTACGCCACTTCGGCGTGATCGCGGGCGACCTCGAAGCGCTGGCAAAGGTGGTACGCGCGCTGCGCGCGCCGAACCGCATCCTGCACGTTGTGTACGAAGCCGGCCCGTGCGGGTTTGGGATCCACCGCTCCCTCACGGCGCAGGGCGAGGACGGCGTCGTCGTCAATCCCTCGAGCATGCCGAAACGGAGCGGCGATCGGATCAAGAC
>CAZGLC010000240.1:0-7374 GCA_964526235.1 uncultured Bifidobacteriaceae bacterium | reverse complement strand
AATCTCATCGCCAGCTTCCAGCGGAACCCACCGCTGAGAAGGTGACAAAGTAGTGCTAATCCCCAAGACCAGCAAGTCCGTCTCTTTAACCGAGGCCAGAGCTCTGACTTGCGCCGGCGTGTTCAGGTCGAGCTGGCTTGCAGGCACGCCGCTATGCGCTAGAGCCTCGCCCGTCGCCCAGGTGTGACCGGTCACCAGTTTTCGAAACTCGAAGCACTCGCCGTCGTTGTCATTGATCGTGAAGACCGTCTCCGACCCCGACCAGACACCAAAGTTCGCTTCAGGAATAAGCGCGTGAAAGGTAGCCCCAGTCTTCGGCCGTGATGACCGCGGCGTCCACTCGAACAGCCCGTCATAGTCGCGGCTTGCTCCATACCACGAGCGGAAGCCGCTCGGTTGGCTGAGCTGAATAACGCGGAAATCCGGAGCCCCGGCGTTGCAGACCGGACAATTACTGCCAGGCGCCTGTGAGCCATCGACCGCCTGGCAGTTGCGGCACAGACCGATTGGCCGCGCCGGACCTAGTGGGTTGGCTTGCTCAACTACCGACGTGCCACTCGCCGCGTAGTTCACGACGCCAAGCGCCGTATGAATAAGGCCATCTTTGACGGTTTCGGAACTCGGGGCGAACTGACTGATCGCGATGTCGAGGGACCGCTCGACGACGCCTCTTTCGGGCGGCCAATCCGACAATGTCGGGTACCTATGGAACAACAGCCGGACGTTCGTGGGAAAACCAAACATCGGCAAGAGACCCGCGTTGGCTAGGCGTTCGCTCAGGTTCACCTGGATGTAGGATGGGCTGGTCACAACACCGTCGATGCGAGTGACCAGTTCATTGGCAATGAAATCAAGAAGGGCCTGCTTCTGCGGGTGTAGCTCGGTTCTCTCCAATAGAACGTCGCAGGCCCGCTCGATGTCCAGCGGATGCCCCTGAATCCAGTTCGCGACGGCGTTCCGCACGGATGGTCCCCCAGGCGCGAGCGGCTGAGGCCAACTTGCTGTTTCTCCAAATTCGCCATGAACGCTGTCGGACGACCGTGGCAGGGCAAGTGGCGCAAACGCCTGGCGCAACACTTCCTTCACAAGTACTCGTCGCAGAATCGGCTCGCTCGCCACGTCAACATAGGGCGTCGGTGGCGGATCGGCCGTGATTCGCTCGGGCCGCTGGAAGTAGTAGTCATCGTGACTTCGGCCTCGACACAGGGTGAGTGCCACGGAGAGACCTGCGCCACGCCGACCGGCACGACCAACACGCTGTTGGTAGTTGAATCGCATCGGCGGCATGTTGGCCATCATCACGGATAGCAGGCCACCAATGTCCACGCCCGCTTCCATCGTGGTCGTGACACTCAACACGTCCAGCGGGTCGGTCAGTTCATTCTCTTGCTGGGGCAGGATGACATCTTGAAAGAGCCGTTGGCGGCGGCGAGCTTCCTGCTTGTCCGTCTGGCCTGTTAGTTCTTCGCAGTTGAGCCGGTACGGCTCCCCCGCTTGTGTGGCGAGATAGCCGTAGTAGTCAAGCTCGGGTGGATTCGCCAACAACGGTTGTTCAGGACCAAGAGCGGTGAGGCAATCCGTACAGACCTCACCAGCACGATGGAGGTGCACTCGCCGACACTGAGGACACTCTCGAAACGTACCGGTCGGTGGCTGCAGACACAACAGATCGTCCCGAAGGACGAATTGGTCAAGGTATCCGTGACCGGTGAGGTGTGCAACAGCCGCCTGCTGGAGCGTGCCGGGTGTCACTCCGTTATGATTGGCCACTGCCTCCAAATAGTCCCTCAGATACCCCGGCACGGTGGCCGAGCTGTCGGCATTCTTCGAGGCCAACTTGCGTCGCGAACCGAGAATGCGGATCACGCCATCCACCGCTTCCTGAATAAGGGGGTTGGCCGTTGGCTGCAAGATCCGATCTGTTGTCGCGTAGGCTAGGCGGAGCGACTCAAGACTTCGACGGCCGGAGGCGAACACGACGTCGACAACCTCCTGTTCACCCTGCCAGTGGATGCGTTGGAGATGAGTCTGTTGCGAAAGGCTCAGAAGATGCGGCTGCTTCTCAACAGGCGTCCCAGCCGCGTGCCAGTCGTAGAGATCTTGCCACGGCCCTTCCTCGGCCTGTACATCAGTCCAAAGCACTTCACGCGCCCAGCCGCCAGGATTCATGCCGCGGCTCAGTAACTGTCTGGAGGCTTCCTGGGACAGCGGGGCGATCGGGAACGGACCGTTTGCCGCCCGATCGCGAATCCGTTGTGCAAAAGCCTGCCGAGAGACAGTGGGGTCCGCAGTCGATGGCCGATGCGCCGTTGCGGGATTGACAGCCATTCCGAGGGCCAACGCGTCAGCCGGTCTGTGAATCTCGAAGGTATCGGCCTGCTCGTTCTCGATATCGCTGAGCGGCAAGCCCGTGACCCGCTTCCAGAAGGCATCCACACCAACTCGTTGATTGCCAATCGCAATTGCGAGCGCTTGCCGAACGGAGTCTCGGTAGTGTGCTGCGCGCATTCCGGCCGAAAGCTTCGCGGCATCTTGACGGCTATCCGAAAACACGACGAGCTTGCGCGTAGCGGAATTCGTAGCTCCGGACTCGCGAATCAAAACTTCTGACAGCACCTGTGCCAGCTTCTGAAAGCCGGTTCGTTGGGTACGAATGACACCGACTTCGTTTCGGCGCCATCTCGTATCGCAGCGCGGACAACACTTCGGGAATGCGTAATTCGCGCTCTCCGCCAGGCCAAGCGTTCGCCAATCCAGGATTTCGCCATTCAAGCCCCGAAGCGGCGGCACGTCGTAGAGGTAGCCGCGCACGGCTCCCGGCCGACCACCATGAGCCACCTTGCCTTCAGCCGGCACGCAATGCGCCGGCACCCATCGCCTGGCGACGGAGTCCTCCTGCCAAGTCAAGCTAGTCGGAATGCCTCCAGTCGGCGCAGGCCAGAACACGGCGTAGCGAGCATAGCTTCGGTTGAGCGAGAGCAAGTCAGGAGAAGATTCCAAGTCTGGATGGTCCGGACTGAGGTGCCATTCATTCGCATTGGCACTCGGTCTTCGGAAGCCGCCGACAAGAACCTCGCCGCACGCTTCGCAGTACAGCAGTTCGAGTACACGCGATCCACACCCGCACGTAACGACAGGGGTGTAGTGAAGGGCACCCACGGGGCAAGGTTCGGTTCTCGCAGGAACTGCCGTGCATCCTGGATTCGGACATACCCACAAACCCTGTAGGTTTCGGAAAAACATGTGGGCTCGAATGGGTAACGGAGCGACTCCATCGTCATTGCGAGCCGTCGCCACGGCGGTCAGAAGACCTTCGACGGCCTCGCGGCGCTCAGGCGGGGCCAGGACGGAAAACAAGGCGTCCGCAACTTCAGTCGGCGTACGAGGTACAACCGCTCCCCCGTCGGTCTCGGTGCAAATCGATCGGAGCGCGGAAGCCGCGCCTGAGTGCTCCACCGCCGCCTCCAACAATCTCCCCGCCGTGTTGTCCGCTGGCGCCGGCGCGGAAACCGCTTGATGAAATGCGGTGACTGCCGGGAGATAGATATCGGGTTCTCCGCCCTGGAGTGCGTGTCCGAAGTCTCGAAAAGCCGCGGCGCTGGCCTGAACTTGCGCGACCGCTCCAGGTTGGTTTGGCACAATTGAGCCTGGGACGATCCGGAAGCGATTACTGTCCCGACCGAAGAAGTCCTCCAGATAAGCAGAGCCCGACGCATCGCCCGCTAGCGATGCGCTCGATGCAATGATTCGCAACTGTGACGAATCGGGCGCCAACCTGAGTCGCTCCAACAACACGCGAATGACATAGGCGACCTCCGTGCCTGGCGTCCCACGATACGTGTGGAGTTCGTCGACGACGAGATGGAATAAGTGGGACGGGTCAGCGGCTAGCCACTGCCTCGTTAGGTCGAACACGTTTGCTTCGAGTCCGCGCATCAACATGATGTTCAGCATCGAGTAGTTCGTGATGAGGATGTCTGGCGGAGTTTCTTGCATATCCCAGCGTGACCACATCTCTCCGCCGTCTAAGCGAGGAAAGAATCGCTCTGCTGGTGTGGCCACGACACGTTGAGCTGCGACGTCGACCTCCGCCAATTCCTGCCTGAGGCGGCTGAGCTTGCGAGGTGACTGCAGCCCAGCCACCGGAGTTCGTCCCGTGTATCGGCCGAAATAGAAACGGTGGCCCTGTCGTCGTGTGTCCAGCCAGTCTCTCGCCGATGTTCCGTCGAACGCACTGCGTAGGCGTCCAAGTTGATCCTCAACAAGAGCATTGAGTGGATAGAGAACGAGGGCTCGCATAGCCGGTGGCCGAGCGTGCGGGTCTTCGTGTGCGCGTTGGCCTATCCGCTGCGGTCCGTGATTCCACCAGTCCCAACCGGCAAGACGAGGCGTAACCGGTCCCCAGCCCGATGACTCTCTGATAAGAGCGGCGAGAATTGGAAGGAGGAAACACTCCGTTTTTCCCGATCCAGTGCCAGTGGTAACAACCACGTCGTTCTGGTTGATCACCGCTTCCCGGAACACATCCCGCTGGTGAGTGTAGGGTAAGCGAGTCGCCGGGAACAGGTCGAGAGCGACGAAGCCGGTTAGATCTGCAATTTCTTGAGCCCCCCAGGAGTTCGCCAAGAGATGTGCCGCAATCGCGGCGAACGATTGGTTGCAGCGTTCATACGGTGGCGCTGGTTCGATCAGTGGTTCTCGATATAGGCGTCCATCCTGATTCAAGAGAACACGCCGTTCCTGACGCAGCTGCGGATACCGAATGTCAAACGGACTCTCGAGATATCGAAAGTACATCTCTCGAAGTGAGTCAAAAAGCTGAACGGCATTATTCATAAACGGTCCTGGCAGAGAATGCCGGCAGCCATTCGGGCAACGCGCTCCGGCACATCCCTGTAGCTCAATGTCCGGGCGGTCGAGTCATGCGCCGGCAAGAAGCCCGAGCACAAAGCGAGTGCTCGGTCTACAAGCAGCGGCGGGCGGTACAGATCACGCACGGTGAGCTGACGAGACGGCCGATCATACCGAAGCACTTGTCGGTGGTGTCTGGCGGCCAGAATGTAGTTTCCAATCTGACCCTGAACCCGGATGCTCCGTCCCCCGAGTCGGAGATAGTGCTGGCGCCTTTGAAAACGTGTGAAGCGAAAAAGGCCATCCCGAGTCCTCTCCGCCTCGTCAACAGACGAGTCGACCCATCGGGCACCTCGCCCTCCGATTTCGAATCGACTAACTGTGGTGTGCTTCCCAAACGGCAAGGGGCCTTGACGACCGCGCCATGCACCAAGGTCATCGATGCGCGGCAAACACGCCAGCATGAAGACGGGAGCCTGTGCTTGAACCCTCAAGCCGGCTCTGGCGGCGAGGGCTTCGAGAAGCCCTTCGCTCTCGCCAATCAGCCGAATTACCTCCGGTTGCTCAATCTCCGCGTGGCGTTCTATCTGCACCTGAGAGACGGACTCGACAAGTCGGCGCAACAGGGTGGGCGATCTTGCGCCGGCGAGAATTCCGATGCAGCGATCATCCTGGCACGCCAAGGCGACGATGGGTGGCGCGACGCGCCAGCCTTGTTCGCAACCTGCGGCGCTAAATTCTACGTGCCCGAGTTGCTGAAGCTGGAAACGAAGTCGGTGATATACGGGGAGGCCCTCAGATCCGACGACCCCTCCATCTTGAGTCGACGCCAGTTCATCGACAGCAGAACGGAACCTTGACCAGGTACCGGCGCGGTTCGCGGAAAGCCACAGCAGAAGCTCGTTGGCGCCCATGCTATTGCCGCCTCTTCCAGGAACTGCGCGCCAACGCCGCGTAGTCCCGCCAGAGCGACAACGTGGTCTCATCGCTTGGCGACATCTCTAGGCGCTTCCTGCAACAGTCGGTAATCGCTTGCGTCCACTGTCGATGCATCTCGATCGGGCAACCGCCAGACAGCGGTTGACGCCCTCGTCGAACGAGAGAAGCGTTCAGGAGGACCACGCGAGCCTTCTCTCGATCGCAATGCAACGGGTCGCTCGGCAGCGCCCATACGGGATCGAAAGGAACCAAGCCGGTCCAATCTGTGCCGCGCGCTAGTTGGCCAAAAAATACCTGGCCAGGCTCGGCACCCACGAGCACTCGATTCGTGGCAGGCACGGTGATGAGCCGTTGCTCTGCGCTCATCGGGGACAGGAATGAAGCTCCGCAGATAGTTCCTCTGGAAAACGAGTACGCATCCCACCTTTCCCATTGCGCGTCCGGTTCGTCGATCGAATATGTCCGCGTCTGGCCGGCGCACGAGACGATGTGAGGTCCAGGCTGGGCGTGACCGGCCGTCGCAAAGAAGCCTTCGGCGTCCTGAGCCGCGAGCAGCGCATCTATATGAACGGCCTCGGCGCCGTTCAAGACGCCGCTGAGTCGAATGTCCGGTGGATAGCCGGCAAGCCAAACCGAGTCATGAATACGAATTCCGTTCTCTAGGTTTAGTTCGAGGTCGGGTCGGGGACGAAGAAGGTTTAAGATGTCCTCGCCCAAGACCGGTTCAACCGGGCGCGTCGGCGACACGGGCCAGAGGAACTTCCATCCTGTCGGGGCACCCATGTCTTCGCCAAACACAGAAAACGGGCCGGACTGCGATTCTGCAAGGGCCTGAACTACTGGGTCCACCCTAGCGGACTGGCACAGAACCAAGTGCATTCGCTGAAGAGTGATCCGGGTTGTCGAAGTCAGTCCGGCAAACCCCTGTTGAGCCGCAAGCACATGAACGTCGCGATTGCTCAATTGCCAGCGATGCTGTGCCTCTCCATCGGCCTGTCGGAAGAGCACTCCGGACAGCCACGCCGCAAGCGCAGCCCCCGCGTCGATCTCATACCAACCCTCACCAGACTCTACAAATGTCACGGTGTTTTCCCGCTGCTGAACCTGCAGCTCTGAAGGAGAGTCCTGGGGGCGCTGCGCCAGGAGTCGAAAAGCGCAGAAGCCGTACCGATCCAACTGCGCGTTGACTCGAATTTCGAATGGATGTTGGCGGTCGGACGCCCCCTCGGGGGCCTGACGTGCAGGGCGAACTCTTGGCGGCACGCTTCGCGGCGCTCGATAGTCGCCGGGCTGTCGTGTAGCTTCAGCACCGGCGTTGGCACGGGCGGAGTGCGAGCTTGCTTCGGCGGACGGAATCTTGACTTGCTGGGGCAGCTCGCTCGTCCCGTCGCACGTCGCCAGCGACCCACCTTGCTCCGGCGAATCGTCCGTGATCGCTGTGGCCCACCCTTTGCCATTCTCTTTCGAGGGATTCCAATGGCCTCCATTGCCCGCCAGTAGCGGGGCCTCGACGACGGACGACGAATCCGTGTCAGCGCTCACCTGAAACCGCGTAAATCTGGACTTTCGTCGTCGTAGGGGTTC
>CAZGLC010000239.1:0-7410 GCA_964526235.1 uncultured Bifidobacteriaceae bacterium | reverse complement strand
CTTCTGATCTTCCGCGTTCGGGTCTTCCTTCCGTTTCAACAGCTCGCGGCGCATCCTGATGAACAACCTCGACCCCGACGTCGCCGAGCGCCCCGACGATCTCGTCGTGTACGGCGGCTCCGGCAAAGTGGCGCGGAACTGGCAGGCGGACGACGCGATCGTGGACGCGCTCCGCCGAGACGACGACGAGGCGCGGTGACGTGTGACGACGGCAACAGTATCCGCGCGCAGGCGCAACACGCGGGCGTTGACAGGGCTTTGACAGTTGTTTTGAAAACGCGTTTGACATTCCGGGCTTCGTGCCGGAATATGTGCGTCCTCTCTTCTGTGAGGGCAAAGGGCCGTTCCGCTGGGTCGCCCTCTCAGGAGACCCCGACGATATTTCTGTTACCGATCAGACTGTGCTCGACATGTGTGCGGACAACGAGTCGCTGTGCCGCTGGATCGGACTGGCGCGCGAGCGCGTGACGTTCCAGGGACTGCCGGCGCGCGTCTGCTGGCTCGGCTACGGCGAGCGCGCGCGCTTCGGGCTGCGGATCAACGCGCTCGTGCGCGACGGCGCCATCAAAGCGCCGATCGTCATCGGCCGCGATCATCTCGACAGCGGATCGGTCGCCTCGCCCTATCGCGAAACAGAGGCGATGCGCGACGGGAGCGACGCCATTGCCGACTGGCCGGTGTTGAACGCGCTGCTCAACACGTCGGCCGGCGCCACATGGGTCTCGGTCCACCACGGCGGCGGCGTCGGCATCGGCTACGCGCTGCATGCCGGGATGGTGGTCGTCGCCGATGGGACACGGGAGGCGGACGAGCGGCTCGAGCGCGTGCTGACGTGCGATCCGGGGATAGGCGTGGCGCGGCATGCCGACGCCGGCTATCCCGAGGCGCTCGCCACGGCGCGCACAGGCGGAATCCGGCTGCCGATGCTGGAGCGACACTAGGTTTTAGGCGTTAGGCTATGGGCTTTGGGTTGTTCCCCCAAAGCCTAAAGCCCAGAGCCTGAAGCCCTTAGAAAGCGGGGGGAAGAGCATGACGAGTCCGCATACGGGATTCGACAGGCGTGTGCTGGCCGCGCTGGAGGCGTCGCCGTCACGCATCCCGGTGATCCCGGGTGGGTGCGGCACGGGCCGCACATGGCTGCTGCAGCGGCTGCGCGAGCGCCTGGGACGCGGTGCGGCGCAGTACATCGACGTGGAGCGGTGCGCCACCACCCCCGAACGCTTTCTCCAGGCGGTCCTCTCGTTGTCGCCCTTCCCCTGGCAGGGCGGTGAGCGGACACCGGCCACCGCGCGCGAGGCGTTCGACGGCCTGCTCACGTTCTTCCACACCGCGCGCGCGCCGGGCGGCGCTCCCTGTACGTTCCTGCTCGACGAGGTGCTCGAGCTGCGCACCTTCGAAAGCTTCCCCGGCCTCCGGCATGTCGTCCGCGACCTGCTCGACGCGCTCGCGTCGAGCCCGAACCGCTTCGTGCTGACGACGCGGTTTACGGCGCGGGCGCGCCGGCTGCTGCGCGATGCGACGGCGCGGTTCGAGGTGCTGCCGGTCGCGCCGCTCGGCGCGCCCGAGATCACCGATCTGCTCGCGCCCGCCTTCAACGGGTTCGAGCAGACGCCGAGCGACGACCGCGACTATCTCGGGCGCGTGATGCAGGCGCTCACCGAGGGGCGCGCAGTGTACGTCCGCGCGGCCGCCGACATGCTGGGGCACATGGGCCGCGGCGCCGATCTGGTCGGCGCGCTCGCCGCGCTGCTGCAGCCGGGGGCCGCGCTCGAGCGCTGGTGCCGCTTCTGCTACGAGCTGCGGCTGCATCGCGCGCGCGGCTACGGCGCGCTCAAGGCGATCCTCGACATCCTCGCCGAGGACGAGCTGCTGACGCTCACCGAGATCTCCCTGCGGCTCCACCGGACCCCCGGGTCGACGAAGGACTATCTCTCATGGCTCGAGGACGTCGACCTCGTCACGTCGCGTCAGAAGCGCTACAGCTTCACCGATCCGCTGCTCCGCGTCTGGGTGCGCCTGCACTGCCGGCCGTCGCCGCCCACCGAGGAGGACGTCGCGCGCGAAGTGCAGCGCTATGCCGCCGCGCGCATGCCGCAGCGGCACGAGCCGGCGCCCGCGCTCGCCTATGCGGGCGCAGGAGCGGCAATCGACCCGTCGGCGGACGAGCGGAAAAGCTGGGGAATCATTGAGATCGACTGACGGTAAGTGCAAAGTTCAAAGTGCAAAGTGGAAAGTACGTTTGTAAGTAGACTGTGAACTTACTTTGCACTTTACACTTTCCACTTTGCACTTTCAGAGTTCTGCAAGTTTCTCCAGGGCGATCCGCGCGGCTTCCTGCTCCGCTTCCTTCTTGGCGCGGCCCATGGCGCTCCCCAGCATCTCGCCGGCGACGACCACTTCAATCATGAACAGCTTCCGGTGGTCGGGCCCCGCGGTCGCCGCCAGCCGGTACTCCGGCAGCGGCCGCCCCAGCGCCTGCAGCCGCTCCTGGAGCGCCGACTTGTAGTCGCGTCCGACGACGTCCTCCTGCGCGCCCGCCTCCATCGCGTCGCCGAGCTCGCGCTCGAGAAACCCTGCGGCGGCCGCGAGGCCGCCGTCGAGATAGATGGCGGCAATCAAGGCCTCGTACCCGTCGGCCAGGAGCGCCTGCTTGAAGCGGCCGCCGGTCTTTTCCTCGCCGCGGCCGAGGAGCAGATGATCGCCGAGCCCGATCTGCTCGGCCTGGCGCGCGAGGGACAGCGTGGAGACGACCGACGCCTTGATCTTCGACTTCTGCCCCTCGCTGTAGTCTGGAAAGCGGCGAAAGAGCGCCTCGGCGACGACGAGGCCGAGCACGGCGTCGCCGAGAAATTCGAGCGATTCGTTGTCGGCGACGCCGCCGGTGGCGTCCTCGGCGGCGCGCGACTTGTGCGTGAGCGCGTGCTCGAGCAGCCCGCGGTCCGTGAACCGGTAGCCGATGCGCCGCTGCAGGTCGTCGAACTCGTCGCGCAGGCGCACGACGCGGCTGCCGACGTCCTCGCGGTGGCTCTCGATGATGCGCCGCGCCTCGTCCGCGGAATCCGCCGGCACGGCGATGCGGATGTCGTCGAGCGGGTTGACCGCCATCGGCCAGATCGCCTGGGGATTGCCCGAACTGCGAAAGCTCGCGATGCCGTGGCTGTCGAGGAGCGCCATGACGACGCTCGCCTCGATGTCGGATCGCGTGGTGAAGACGATGGCGGGCTCGTTCTTCTGCATTTCGGCTGCTTCAGTGTACGCTCTTACATCGTGAAGCTGCGCGAGCACGCCGGGTTCAGCACGCGGTGCATCCATGCGGGCCAGACGCCGGATCCGTCGACCGGCGCGATCATCACGCCCATCTACCAGACGTCGACCTACGTGCAGGACGCGCTCGGCGTCCACAAGGGCTACGAGTACGCCCGCACCCAGAACCCGACGCGATCGGCGTTTGAAGCGAACCTCGCGGCGATCGAGAACGGCCGGGCGGGCTTCGGCTTCGCCTCGGGCATGGCGGCCACGGGCGCCGTGCTCACCCTGCTCCAGTCGGGCGACCACGTCGTCGCGACCGACAATCTCTACGGCGGCACCTACCGGCTGTTCGAACGGGTGCTGCGGAAGTACCAGTTCGACTTCACCTACGCCGACACGTCGGACCTGCGCGAGCTCGAGCGCGCCATCCGGCCCGCGACCAAGCTCCTCTTCCTGGAGACACCGACCAATCCCGTGCTGCGGCTCACCGACCTCGCGGCGGCCTGCACCATCGCGCACGGGCACGGCATTCCGGTGGTCGTCGACAACACCTTCGCGAGCCCCTACGTGCAGCGGCCGATCGACTTCGGCGCCGACCTGGTCGTGCACAGCACGACGAAGTTCCTGAACGGGCACTCGGACAGCATCGGCGGCGTCGTGATTGCGACGCGCGACGACCACATCGAGTGGCTCCGCTTCGTGCAGAACGCCGAGGGAGCGATCATCGGCCCCATGGACGCGTGGCTCGTGCTGCGCGGCACCAAGACGCTGCCGGTCCGGATGGAGCGGCACAACGCCAACGCGATGGCGCTGGCCGAGTATCTCGCGTCGCATCCGAAGGTGGAGGCGGTGCACTACCCGGGGCTCACCTCCCACCCCCAGCACGCGCTCGCCCTGCGGCAGATGCGCGGCTTCGGCGGGCTCATCGCGTTCCGCGCCGGGTCGTTCGAGCGCGCGCGGACGGTGCTCAACAGCGTACAGCTCATGGCGCTGGCCGAGAGCCTCGGCGGCGTCGAGACCCTCATCAGCCACCCCGCGACGATGACGCACGCCTCGGTGCCGGCGGATCGCCGGCAGGCGCTCGGCATCACCGACGACATGATCCGCATCTCGGTCGGCATCGAGGACGTCGAGGATCTGCGCGACGACCTCGCCCAGGCGCTGGATCGCCTCTGATCGCGCACGCCGAGGCCTGACGTGAGCGAACTGCTCGAGCTCCTCCTGCACGTCGACCGCTACCTGCTCGACCTCATCGCCACCTACGGCGCGCGGATCTACGCCATCCTGTTCGTGATCGTCTTTGCCGAAACGGGCCTCGTCGTAACGCCCTTTCTTCCCGGCGACTCGCTGTTGTTTGCGGCCGGTGCGCTCGCGGTGACCGGCGCCCTCGACCTCCGCGCCGCGGCGCTGGTGCTGACGGTCGCGGCGATCAGCGGCGACGCGGTGAACTATGCGATCGGCCGGTTTGCCGGGGTGCGAATCATCCACCGCTCGCGCACCGATCCGCGGTGGGGCCGCTGGGTGAACCCCGTCTACATCGCCCGCGCGCACGAGTTCTTCGAGCGGCACGGCGGCAAGGCGATCGTCCTGGGGCGGTTCATCCCGATCGTCCGGACGTTCGTGCCGTTCGTGGCGGGCGTGGCCGAGATGTCGTATCCGGCGTTTGCCTTCTACAACGTCATGGGCGCGCTGCTGTGGGTCGGCGTCTGCGTCGGCGCGGGGTATCTCTTCGGCAACGTCCCGATCGTCCGCGACAACTTCTCGCTGGTGGCGCTCGGGATCGTGATCGTGTCGGTTCTGCCGATGGTCTTCGAGTACCTGCGCCATCGGCGCGCCGCGCCCCGCCGTTCCTAGCGCGGCGGCGTGGTGCTCTCGCCCACCCACGCGCCGTAGGCGGCGCCGGCGGCGGCGGCGAGCACGAGGAATTCCGGGAGCTCGTACGGGTGCAGCGTCCGCAGGCGCGCCTCGAGGGCGGCCACGCGCCCGGCCGTGGTCTTGATGATGAGCTGCTGCTCGCGGTCCTGCTCGATCTGTCCCTGCCAGCGGTAGACCGACGTCATCGGCAGGACGTTCACGCACGCGGCCAGGCGCTCGTCGACGAGCGTGCGCGCCAGCGCGGCCGCGTCGGCGTCGGCGCCCAGGGTGGTCAGCACGATCGCCGCGTCCGTATCTTCGATGAACGTCATGCTGCGGTCGTTACGTCTCAGGGTAGGATATCCCGCAAATCGCGGGATCGAGCCAACAGACTATCCTGATGACACTCGACGATGCCGTCGTCCGGAACGCTTGCCTTCGCGCTGCCGAAATGTTGTCCGGCATCGGATACACAGGCAGATTTGGTGCCTTTCACCTGCTGCGCGATCTGAATCTCCAGACGAACACCGTCACTGCGATCTTGCACAATATGGTCGCGTGGCAAATAAGTCAGCTCGACCCCCGGTGGACCTTCCACCCGAAGGGAGGGGGAACTGCCGACCTGACGTGTGCGATAGATGGAAGTTTCGTCCAAATAAAGGTCACAAGCGGTACTAAGATCCTCGGGAACCGAGTCTCACAGGGCGAAGGTGAGTACGTGGGCGTATTGTACAGGACTCGTACGACTGAAAATCTGTCCGTCGAGATTGGCGAGATTCTCGTCGGGTCTCTGACGTCAAGCGATTGGGATCGTAAAGAGGGCACGCAGTACGCGTTTCTGAAACCAGAAGCCCAGCGGAAGATGCGGCGAATCTATCCATGACTCTAGAACCCTACGTAACGACTGAGAATCCTTGTATCCGTCTCTATCTGGCGGACTGCATTGACGGAATGCGGGGTACGATCGCTTCGGACTCCGTAAGTGTCGTCGTGACATCGCCGCCATATAACATAGGCGTTCAATATCGGTCGTACGACGATACAAGATCCCGTGACGAATACTTAGCTTGGATCGAATCCGTTGCCAACGAGATTTCTAGAGTCCTCCACCCAGCGGGATCGCTCTTTCTCAATATAGGCAGCCGTCCAGCGGATCCGTGGCTTGCATGGGACATTGCACATCACTTGCGTCGGTTGCTTACCCTGCAGAACGTCATCCACTGGATTAAATCGATTGCGATCGACAAGAAGAATACGGGAAGTCATTCAGTGATCCCGAACGATATCGCCGTGGGTCACTACAAGCCAATTACCAGTCCGCGGTTCCTCAATGATTGCCATGAGTACGTGTTTCACTTCACAAAGAACGGCGAGGTCCACCTCGATCGACTCGCGGTAGGCGTGCCGTATCAAGACAAGACGAACATTGGCCGATGGGCATCCGCGAAAGCGGATCTACGTTGTCGTGGGAACACGTGGTTTGTTCCCTATGAGACGATTCGAGATCGTGAGGCGCAGCGGCCACATCCTGCCACGTTCCCTTCTCAGCTCGCCGAAATGTGTATCAAACTGCACGGCGCAGCGGCGACGACGCTGGTGCTCGACCCATTTATGGGAATCGGGAGCACTGCCGTTGCGGCGCAAAGGCTGGGCCTGCCCTGCGTCGGGTTCGAGCTCGACAAGTATTACCTCGATGTAGCCGGCTCACGCCTAAAAGGGTGGGTCGAAAGCGACAGCCGGCTGGGCGTTCAGCTGACGCTCGGAGACTGACTCAGGGAACCGACTCGCTCCGTCGCCGTTGTCGAACCAACGGCTTGCCGCATTGACATTAACCCGTATAAGTGTGTTACTGTCAGCATGTGAATACATTTGTACTGTTGGATGGCCACCTGTATTACCGTACATACCGGAACCCGTATCGCGTATGGCCCGAACCAGCAGTCAGCCTCAAAACGTCAAGACCACGGTCGATCTGCCCGAGGACATCTGGAGAGCCGCGAAGATTCGGGCGATGGATGACCGAAGTGACCTGCGGTCGGTGATTATCGCCGCGCTGCGCATCTATCTAGACGTAACGGACGCCAGCGATGCCGAGCAAGACGCAAAGCGAAAGGGACGTTGACGTTCGGCGCCGTTTGAAGGGGACGCCGGCTCGCTCCGACTTCACAGTGGGAGGACGTCGGCGCCGGCGCCGTGCGGTGCAGTTTCTCGTCATCCTCGTCGGCTCGGTGCTGCTGATTGACGCCTTCGTGGGCGACAAGGGGCTGCTGGCGATGCTGGAAGCGCGGGAGCAGTATCGGCTCCTCG
>CAZGLC010000238.1:3666-7590 GCA_964526235.1 uncultured Bifidobacteriaceae bacterium | reverse complement strand
ACACCGCCTACCACGAGTCGGGCCACGCGCTGGTGGCGAAGCTCCTGCCCGGCACCGATCCCGTCCACAAGGTGACGATCATCCCGCGCGGCATGGCGCTCGGGCTCACGCAGCAGCTCCCGATCGACGAGAAGCACAACTACTCGCGCAACTACCTGCAGGACCAGATCGCCATCCTGCTCGGCGGCCGCATCGCCGAGGAGATTACGACCGGTACCATCACGACCGGCGCCGGCAACGACCTCGAGCGGGCGACCGAGCTGGCCCGCCGGATGGTGTGCGAGTGGGGCATGAGCCACGCCATGGGGCCGCTCACCTTCGGCAAGAAGGAGGAGCAGATCTTCCTCGGCCGCGAGATCGCCCAGCACCAGGACTACAGCGAGGACACGGCGCGCAACATCGACCAGGAAGTCAAGAAGTTCGTCACCGACAACTACGTGCGGGCGCAGAACATCCTCGTCGAGCACAAGCAGACGCTGCTCGACCTGGCCGGCGCGCTCCTCATCCACGAGACGCTCGACGCCGAACAGGTACGTCGCATCGCTGCGGGGCAGCCGCTCGCGGATCCGACGGCGCCTGCCGACACCATCGCCGCTCCGTCGCGAGAGGCGAAGCCCGCGCGCGACAAGGAACGTCCTGCGATCGTCCCGTCGCTTCCGCCTCGACCCGTAACCCAGGAGTAATCCGGCCTACACTGTGGCGGTGACGACGCGTCGCCGCTTTGTGATTCCCTTGCCCAATGGCGCGACGCTCGCGGTGGGCGACCGCGCGCTCGTCATGGGTGTCATCAACGTGACGCCCGACTCGTTCTCCGACGGCGGCCGGCTGTTCGATCCCGCGCGCGCCGTGGACGCAGGCGTCCGCATGGTGGACGAGGGCGCCGATCTCCTGGACGTCGGCGGCGAATCGACCCGCCCGGGCGCCGAGCCGCTGGGCGACGAAGAGGAGCGGCGCCGGGTGGTGCCGGTCATCGAAACATTGTCGTCGCGCGTGGGTGTGCCGATCTCCGTCGACACCTACAAGGCGTCGACGGCCGCGGCCGCGCTCGCGGCCGGCGCGGCCATGGTCAACGACGTCAGCGGACTCCGCTACGACCCGGCGCTGGCGGACGTCGTCGCCTCTCACCGCGCGCCGATCGTGCTGATGCACATGCGCGGGCGCCCGCACGAGATGTACGGTCAGGCGTCGTACCACGACGTCGTCGCGGAGGTGCTCGATGAGCTGCGCGAAGCGGTGGCGTTCGCCACCGGTGCGGGCATCGGCGCCGACCGGATCATCGTCGATCCCGGGCTCGGCTTCGCGAAGGAGGCGCCCCACAGCTACGAAGCGCTCGCGCGCCTCGATGCCTTCGCCGAGCTCGGATGTCCTGTGCTGGTGGGGCCGTCGCGCAAATCGTTTCTGGCGCGGCCGCTCGGCGGGCCGGTGCCGCCGGCCGAGCGCGATTGGGCGACGGCGGCCGCCGTCACTGCCGCCGTTTTGGCGGGGGCGCACATCGTCCGCGTCCACGCCGTCCGCGAAATGGCGCAGGTTGTGCGCGTCGCCGACGAGATTCGGCGGTATAAAGAGAAAGCATGACCTGGCTCACCGATGCGCTGCAGCGTCCCGCCATCGCCTGGTGGGATCTGCTCGACATCGCGCTCGTCTCAATCCTCGTCTACCAGCTGCTGCTGCTCATTCGCGGCACTCGCGCGGCCCAGATGGCGCTCAGCGGCAGCTTCATCCTCGGGCTGTTCTTTCTCTCGCAGTGGCTCGAGCTCGAGACGGTGAACTGGGTCATCCGGAACCTGGCCGGGTACGTCGTGTTCGCGATCATCGTGCTCTTCCAGGCCGACATCCGGCGCGCGCTGGCGCACTTCGGCCGCGCGCCGTTCTTCCGGAACCTGGCGCGCGCCCAGAGCACCGATGAGACGCTCGAGGAGGTCGTCGTCACCGCCGCGAACCTGGCCGCGCGCAAGACTGGCGCGATCATCGTCATCGAACGGCAGATCGGCCTGCGCAACTACATCGAAGGCGGCATTCCGCTCGACGCGATGGTCACCTACGATCTCATGGCGAGCATCTTCCATCCCGGATCGCCGCTGCACGACGGCGCGGCGATCGTCCAGGGCGACCGCGTGGCGGCCGCGGCCTGCTTCCTGCCGCTGTCGGTCAATCCGAAGGTCAGCCGCGAGCTCGGCACCCGCCACCGCGCGGCGATCGGCCTCACCGAAGAGAACGACGCGGTCGCGGTGGTCGTGTCGGAGGAAACCGGCAGCATCTCGCTCGCGCGCGACGGCCGGATCGAGCGCGGCATCTCGCCCGATGCCCTGCGCACCGGCCTCCGCTCGCTCGTCGGCGACCGCCGCCGCCTGCGCCTGTCGCGCGCCGAGCCGCGGAGCTCGCTCGCCTGAATGAGGATTCCGGGCTTCCGCCATGTCGGTCTCAAGGTGCTGTCGCTCGCGCTCGGCGCGCTCATCTGGCTGCTCGTGTCGGGCGAGCAGGTCGTCGAGCGGACGATGCGCATTCCGCTCGAATTCACCAATCTCCAGGCGAATCTGGAGCTCGTCGGCGCGCCGCCCACGCTCGTCGACGTGCGCGTCCGCGGCTCCGCCGGCGCGCTCAGCCGGGTGGCCGCGGGCGAGGTGGTCGCGATGCTCGACCTCCGCGCCGCCCGTTCGGGCGAGCGGTTGTTTCATCTCACCGTCGACGATGTGCGCGCGCCGTTCGGGATCGCGGTGGTGCAGATCTCGCCGTCGACCGTATCGGTGAGCTTTGAGCCGTCGGCCACCAAGGTGGTGCCCGTCGTGCCGGAGATCGACGGCGATCCGCTCGACGGGTATCGCGTGGGCACCGTGACAGCCGATCCGCCCACGGTCTCGGTCGTGGGTCCGGCAAGCGCCGTGGCGCGGTTGACGCAGGCGATCACCGAGCCGCTGTCAGTGGCGGAGGCATCGACCGAGATCGTCGAGACGCTCAACATCGGCGTGACCGATCCGTCCGTCCGGTTGATGTCGCCGGGCAGCGCGCGGGTGAGCGTGTCGGTCGTGCCCCAGCCGATCGAGTGGGCGGTCGCCGCCGTCCCCGTGCGCGCCGCCGGCAGCGCGTCGGTGCAGGTGACGCCTCAGGACGTGACCGTCTACGTGCGCGGTCCCCGTGAAGCGCGCGGCGCGCGCGCCAGCGATTTCAATGCCTCCGTCGATATTCAAGGCCTGCGGCCGGGGCTGTTCGAGCTGCCGGTTCAGGTGACGCCCCCGGCGCACATCGGGGTCGTCCGGGTCGAGCCCGCGACGGTGCGGGTCCGGCTCCGGTAGCGCGATGGGCCGGCTCTTCGGCACCGACGGCGTGCGCGGCCGGGCGGGCGAGCACCCGCTCGACATCCCCACCATTCGGCGGCTCGGCGCGGCGCTCGCGCGCGCCCTCGGCGACGGCCGGGGGGGTGTCCGGTTCCTGGCGGGACGCGACACGCGGGAGTCGGGCCCCTGGATCGAGCGCGAGCTGGCCGCCGGGATTCGCAGCCAGGGAGGCACGCTGGTGAGCGCCGGCGTCATGCCAACCCCGGCGATCGCCTACCTCACGCCCCGCATGGGGTTCACCGCCGGGGTCGTGATCTCCGCCTCGCACAATCCCTTCGAGGACAACGGCATCAAGGTGTTCTCGGGCAGCGGCGAGAAGTTCACCGAGGTCCTCGAGGAGCGCGTCGAGGCGATCATGGCCGACCAGCCCGACGTCACCTCCGGCGACGGCGCCGGCGTGGAGCAAATCGACTACCGCGCGGAGTACCTCGACCACCTGCTGCGAATCCTGCCGCCGGGCACCTGGGAAAATGGGACGCGCATTGCGGTCGATTGCGCCCACGGCGCAAACACGACCGGGGGGCGGCCGCTGTTGGAGCGGCTCGGCGTCGCACTGCGGGGAAGCCCATCCGAGCTACAGCGTCCTTCACGC
>CAZGLC010000238.1:1867-3656 GCA_964526235.1 uncultured Bifidobacteriaceae bacterium | reverse complement strand
AACTGCTTCCAGCCGGGCTGGCTCGTGACCTCCGCCGCATCGAACCCAACGAGCTCGCCGTGGCGGGCCAGGTAGTGGATCCCGATGTCGCCTCGCGTGCGCTGCACGAGCTCTTCCAGCGCGCCGGGGTTGTCGGCCGCGGGGCCCCGGGCAAACGGGGCCGTGCTGCGCGGTCGTTTGCGCCCCCGGCGCAACGACGACGGTGGCGCGGCAGCTGTTCGAGCGGCTCGGCTTCGACGTGCGGCAGGTCGGCTGTGAGCCCGACGGCCGCAACATCAACCTCGGGTGTGGATCGACGGCGCCCGAGCTCCTCGCGAAGACGGTGGTCGAGGCCGGCTCTCGCGTCGGCATCGCGTACGACGGCGACGGCGACCGCGCCATCTTCGTCGATCGCCGCGGCCGGGTTGTCGACGGCGACGCCGTCATGTTCCTCTGCGCGAAGCAGATGAAAGCCGAAGGCCGGCTGAAGAAGAACACGGTGGTCGCGACCGTCATGAGCAACATCGGGCTCGAGATGGCGCTCCGCGAGGCCGGTATCGACCTGGTCCGCTGCCCGGTGGGCGACAAGTACGTGATGGACGAGCTGATCACACGCGGCCTGTCGCTTGGCGGCGAGCAGTCGGGACACGTGATCTTCTCGGACGACCTGTTTACGGGCGACGGGCTTGCCACCTCGCTCCACGTGCTGCGGACGATGGCGGTGACCGGCCGCGAGCTGGGCGATCTGGCGGGAGAGCTCCGGACATATCCGCAGGTGCTCCTGAACGTCCGCGTGGCGCGCAAGGTCGATCTCACGACGATTCCGCCGGTCGCGGCCGTCATGACCGACGTCGAGCGGCGTCTCGCCGGGCAGGGCCGTCTGCTCGTGCGGTACTCGGGGACGGAGCCGCTCCTGCGCATCATGCTCGAAGGACGCGACGAGCGGGACATCGAGCGCTGGGCCCGGGAGATCGCTGACGCAGTAACACAGCACGTCGCTGGCGGGATATAAACTCCCAATACGCCAATTCCCAACGCCCAATGCTTGGGAGTTGGGTGTTTGGGAGTCGGGAGTTCAGTTGGTCAAACTCTCCGTCAACGTCAACAAGGTGGCGACCGTGCGCAACTCGCGCGGCGGCGCGATGCCGTCGGTCGTCGACGCCGTGCTGCTCTGCATCGACTCGGGAGCGCCGGGCATCACGGTGCATCCGCGGGCAGACGCGCGGCACATCACCACGACCGATGTGCGCGACGTCGCAGGGCTTCTCGCGCCGCTCCGCGGCCGGGTCGAGTACAACATCGAAGGCGACCCGCGGCCGGATCTGCTGGAGCTCGTGCGGAGCGTCGGCCCCGATCAGTGCACGCTGGTGCCGGTCCGCCCGGGCGAGATCACGAGCCAGGCGGGCTGGTCGCCCGAGACACCGCGCGACGCGCTCGCGCGCACGATTGCCGATGTGCGCGCCGCCGGCATCCGCGTCAGCCTCTTCGTCGATGCCGAGGAGGCGCCGATCCGCTGGGCCGCCGATCTCGGCGCGAATCGCGTGGAGCTCTACACGGAGCCGTTCGCGCGCGCGTTCGAGCGCAGCCGCGCCGAGGGGGAGCGATCGTTTGCCGTGTACGCACGCGCAGCCGAACTGGCGCATTCGCTGGGCCTCGGGGTCAACGCCGGGCACGACCTGAATCTCGACAACCTCGTGCTGTTCCGCCGCCTCCCGCATCTCGACGAAGTCTCGATCGGCCACGCGCTCATCGGCCACGCGCTCTTCGTGGGCCTCGCGCGCAGCGTGCGGGACTATCTCGACGTCCTGGC
>CAZGLC010000238.1:0-1767 GCA_964526235.1 uncultured Bifidobacteriaceae bacterium | reverse complement strand
GATGCCGCCGGCCGCGAGATCACGTTGCGGACGGCCGACGGGCGCACGATCGCCGGCCTGATGTTCGATGCCCGCGACCGCCCGGCGCCTGCGGTCGTGCTCGTCCCGATGCTCGGCCGTCCGAAGGACGACTGGCAGGCGGTGGCCGAACGGCTGGCGGACGCGAACATCGGCGCACTGGCGATCGATCTGCCGGCGGCGACGCTCCCCGGCGATCCCGCCGAGCTGCCGCGGTGGCACGAGGCGATCGGCGTGGCGGCCGCCTACCTGGCGTCCAGGCCGACGGACGTGCAGCCGGGGGCGATTGGCGCGGCGGGAGCGTCGCTCGGCGCCAATCTCGCCGTGCTCGCCGCGGCCGCCGATCCGGCGATCCGCTCGATCGCGCTCGTCTCGCCGTCGCTCGACTACCGCGGCGTGCGCATTGAGCTGCCGTTCGCGCAGTACGGTCCGCGTCCCGCGCTGCTGATGGCGAGCGTCCATGACCCCTATGCGGCGCGAACCGTGCGCATCCTCGCGCAGGATGCCACCGGCACGCGCGAGGTCCGCTGGTCGAGCGTTCCCGCGCACGGCACGTCCCTGCTCGCACGCGACGGCGACCTGGTGCGGCTGCTGGTCGAGTGGTTTCAGCGGACGCTCGGGTAAGATCAAGGTGCCCTACGCATGAAGGCCGAATCCATCGTTTTTGCCGTCGCCGGGATGTGCTTCGGCGTCATCCTCGGCTGGGTCATCGGCGCGCAGCAGGCGTCGCAGCCGGCCGCGCCCGCCGCGGCGGCCCCCGCGCCGGCACAGGGGCAGGGCACCGCGCGTCAGGCGCCGCCGCCGCTCGACGAGGCGAAGGTCCAGGCGCTGATGACGGTGATCAAGAACGATCCGAAGAACGCCGGCGCCGCCGTGCAGCTCGCCAACACGTATTTCGATGCCGAGCGTTACGAAGACGCCATCAAGTGGTACGAGGAGAGCCTGCGGCTCGACCCGAAGAATCCCGACGCCAGCACCGACCTCGGCATCAGCTACTACTACGCGGGCCAGGCCGACCGCGCCCTCCAGCAGTTCGAGGCGTCGCTCGAGATCGATCCGCGCCACACGAAGACGCTGCTCAACAAGGGAATCGTGCTGGCGTTCGGCAAGCAGGACCTGGCGGGCGCCGAGGAGGCGTGGAAACAGGTGGTCGCGCTGGCGCCTGACACGCCCGAAGGGCAGGCGGCGCGCCGCGGGCTCGAAGGCCTGGCGGCCGCCGGACACCCGCGTCCCGGGACCACGCCCGGCAGCTGACACGCGGCGCGATGGTCAGGTTCATCCTCCTCACGATCCTGCTCATCGTCGTGGGGCGTCTGTTCTGGCGGCTGACGGATGCCGTCATCGCGGGTGCGCGCGGCGAGTCCGGATCGGGCAGGCGGGGGCACGCGCCGGTGAAGCTCGTCCGCGATCCGGTGTGCGGCACGTACGTCCCGCCCCGCGCCGCGCTGTCGGTCACCGCCGGCGGGAGCACGCACTACTTCTGCTCGGAGGAGTGCCGGGCGAAATTCCAGCCATGACCAGAGTCGAGGAGCAGATTCGCGCGGACATCGTCGAGGCGGGCCGGCGCCTGTACGCGCGCCGCTACATCGCCTCGAACGACGGCAACATCAGCGCGCGCCTCGACGACCGCCGGCTCATCACGACCCCGAAGAGCGTCTCGAAGGGGTTCATGACGCCCGACATGATGGTGATCGTCGATTACGACGGCGGGAAGATCGCCGGCGAGCGCGATCCGTCGACCGAGCTGCC
>CAZGLC010000237.1:0-7591 GCA_964526235.1 uncultured Bifidobacteriaceae bacterium | reverse complement strand
AACGCTGAGCGTGACCTGGGGGGCGCGACGCGCGCACGAACGCGCTCTCAGGGGACGTGTGCCCGCCGCGGGCTCGCCTCACGCGCTCGTTTCCCCGGTGCCTTCGGTAGCGCGATGATCCGCGCCGTGCGTGGGGCAGGGCAATCTGCGCTGTGCAATCTGCGCTGTGCCGGGGGGCGGGGCCGTCGCATAGCGGATCTTCGGTTACCCTCCGATCGCTCGAAAAGGGCCCTCATAGTTCCTATCGTCCTCGGCGCATCATGACGGACAGGCATTCTATTACGGCGGGCATGGCGACCGCGCACGCCATGTCATGATTAGACGCTCCATGACGTTCGTGCTCGTCGCCAAGCAGGAGAAGAACGTCGAGGCGTACCTCGAGACGCTCCAGTGCCTCGTCGAGCGCGGGCAGGACGTGGCCGTTGCCGTGCAGGCGCGCGACGAGGCCCGCGATCGCCGCCTCGCGTTCATCCGATGACCGGTTTGAAAGCCGCCGTCGCCAGACTGCTTGGAACTGCCGCGCCCAGGACAGCCGGGCCCACAGTCGGCGAGCTGCCGGCGCTGGTGCACGCGCTCAGCCGGCGTCTGACCGCCTCGCTCGAGGAGACGGAGTGCGCGCTTCGAGTGGAGCGGGAGCGCGCCCAGGAACGAGGGGCGCTTGCGGGCATTCCGCATGCCCGGCTCCTCTCGACGTCGATCGCGCTGGAGGGCACTCCGTCCGAACGTCTGCGCGTGACGCGCCTGCGTGTCGGCGAGCCGGTGGCGCGCCCGTTCAGCCGTTGGGTCGGCCTCACACGATGCGCGTCGACCGCTCCCGATGTCCGCGAGCTCTGGGAGCGGCTCCTTCGGTTCGAGGCGCAGGGCGGTGACGACGTGCTGCGCGGCGCGCCATGCACGATTCTGGATGTGCCGGGCGC
This sequence comes from uncultured Bifidobacteriaceae bacterium, assembly GCA_964526235.1. Classification (GTDB taxonomy): domain Bacteria; phylum Acidobacteriota; class Vicinamibacteria; order Vicinamibacterales; family UBA2999; genus MELF01. The sequence goes on along the minus strand of CAZGLC010000237.1, from coordinate 6,674 downwards.
CGCCGCGTCCGTCGCCGGCGGCAGGCTCCGGATCACGCCTCGATACCAGCCACCACCCCCGACGGGTATCGCGGCGATTCCCCGCTGTACGTATGACGTGACCACGCGCAAGATCGTGAACTTCGGGCACTGGATGCTCGACTGGGCGCCGCAGATCGTCGCACTGCAGCGGATCGCCCCCGGCGCGACCGTGCTGATGCCGCACCCCCCGCGGGAGTTTCACGCGGCGACGCTGGCGCGAATGGGCCTCGAGACGCGGCAGCTCGTGCCGTGGGACGGGTCCCCGATCGAATGCGGCAGGTTGCTGGCCTTCGAAAGCGACGGTCGAACCGGAGGCGGACGTCCCCTCTCGCCGCTTATGGAGCTGCGACGTCTCCTCGAGCCGCGGGACGTCGCGACGGCCCGCACGCGGTGGCTGTACGTCTCGCGCCGCGACGCCACCAAGAAGCGCCGGTGGATCGACAACGAACCCGACGTCGAAGCACTCTTCCGGAGCCGCGGCTTCGAGATCGTCGTGATGCGTGATTGTCCGCTCGACGAGCAGATCCGTCTGTTCAGGGAGGCGCGCGTCGTTGCCGGCATCAACGGCGGAGGCCTCACCGACATCGTGTTTTCGGCGAGCGGCATCGACGTCATCGTGCTGCTGAGCGACACTCTGATTCGCTGGTACGCGGGTGGGGGCCGCTCCGTCTGGTCGGGCGGCGCGCGCGGCGGGAAGGGGCAGCTGGCGGCACTCGGTGACTCGCCGCGCTTCTGGACCCATGTCGCCGCGGCGTTCGAGCAGCGCTGCCATTCGTTCGTCGGAGGCGACGAGATGCCGCTCGGCCAGCTCGAACGGTTCCTCGACGACGTGCTGGCGGGGGTCGAGCGAGGATGACCGCACGCGACGAGCTCGAGGCGCTCAGGACGCAGGTCTCGACGCTGGCCACCGGCGTCCGGACGCTGCGCCGGCGCGCGGAGCAGCTGTCCGTGCTGCGGGCCGAGGCGTCCGGCGTCGATGTACGGATCGCGGCGCTCGAGCGCGCGCTCGACTTCGATCGCGTGGCTTCGCATGTGCGTGCTGCCGTCGAGCGGGCCGAGGTGAGCTCGAGTCCCGTCCCGCACCTGACGATTGCGAACGTGCTGCCGGCCGGCGCGTACCGCGCGCTCGTCGACGCGATTCCGGCCCCAGCGTTCTTCGAGGGGCGCGTCGCGGGCGGGCAGCGGGTGCGCGTGCCGCTGCACGTGGCGCCGGCGCAGGCGATCGTCGCGTGGATGTTCCTGACCGATCTCGTGCGGCGGACGCTCGGTCGGCTTCTCGTCACGCGGCTCGCGAAGCCGCTGGAGGCGTACGCGCGCGACCGCTTTCCGGCGCTGTCGCCGATCGCTGCCTGGGGCGATGACGTCACGCTCATTGAAGGCCGGATCGTGCGTCGAACGCCCGGCTATGACGGCGGCACGGCGGACGCTCGCCCCTGGGAGCTCCTGACCGGGGTCCTGGACCTCGCCCGTGATGGCGATAGCGAGGAGTACGGGAGCGGCCTTGCCGGCGTTCCTGTTCCGTATCGTGCGAATACCGCGCGCGTGTGCGTGGGCCCGCCGACGCGGCTGACATACGTCGCCATTCCTCCCGACGCGTCCGCCGACGTCGTCCGGCACGCGTACGAGTTCGGGATCGGGCCGACCAGAACTGCCAGAACCGCGCTTGAGGCGCGCATGGAACGGGGGCGGTGACGTCCGCCATGCGACGAGCGGCCATGGCCGCCATCGCGGCTGGCGTGTTCGCGTGTACCTGGTTTCTGCGGTTCAACGACCCGAATGGCTCCTTCGCCGGCCTGACCGACGACCACTTCTTCTACGTGGTGCGCGGGTGGCAGATCCTCTATGGCGATCTGCCGGTCCGCGATTTCGTCGATCACGGCGCGCCGCTGCATTTCTACCTGGCGGCAGCGGTTCAACTCGTGTTCGGGCGCGGCACGCTCTCTGAACTGGCATTCACGACGACGATGCTGGCGGCAGGGGCGGCGCTGACGTTCTGGCTCGCGGCCCGCGCCTCCGGGTCGATCGCCGCCGGGCTCGTCGGCGCGGCCGTCCACGTCTCGCTCTTCCCGCGCTTCTACAACTATCCGAAGGTGCTGGTGTACGCGGCCGCGATTCCGCTGCTCTGGTGGATGGTCGACAACCCGGGCCGCCGGCCGCGGTTCTGGCTCGCGGTGACCACCGTCGTCGCGTTTCTGTTCCGCCACGATCACGGCGCGTACGTGGCGGCCGCCGTCGTCCTGCTGCTCGCGATGGGCGGCGGCCTTGCCTGGAAGGAGCGGCTGCGCCATGGCGTTCTGTACGTGGCGCTGACCGTCCTCGTGCTCACGCCGTACCTCGTGTTCATCCAGTTCCAGGGCGGCGTTGCCGCCTACGCGGAGCAAACCGCGTCGTGGGCGGCCCGCGAGCGCCAGCGGACCTCGGTGGTCTGGCCCGGGCTCCTCGACTATCCCGACGGTGTTTCGGAGGAGGCACGGCAGACTCCGGCGGTCGTGAGGCCGCTCTGGGTCGTGCGCGACAACGCGACGGCGTGGTGGTACTACCTGGAGTTGCTGCTGCCGTTGCTGGCGCTGGCCGTGGTGGCGGTGTCGCGCGACGGCTTCCGGCCCGATTGGCCGCGAGCGCGGGTGAAGCTGGCCGTCGTCGCGCTGCTCGGCATCGTGCTGAATGCGGGGTTTCTCCGCAGTCCGCTCGAAGCGCGGCTGGCCGACCCCTCCGTTCCGCACGTGATTCTGATGGCCTGGCTGGTGGTGGCGCTCCCGGCCCTGTTCCGCGCTCCGGCGTCCTGGGCGGCCGCGGTTCTCCGATGGCGGGTGCCGGTTGCGACGGCGCTCGCGGTCATGGCGGCGCCGATGGCGTTCGTACTGGCGGTGACGCTGACCCACGGCACGTACGACCGCATCGACAACGCCGGCCTGACCGAAGGGCCGCGGCGCACGTGGCAGGGCGCGACGTCGATTGCGCGCACCCTGCGCGCCGATTGGCAGCTCGACACCTGGGAGCGGCGTACCAGTCGGCCGGAGTTGATCACGCTGGCCATGTACCTGAACGCCTGCACGCCTCCTGACGCGCGGATCTTCGTGCAGCCGTACATCCCGCAGGTCCTCGCCCTGGCGCGCCGTCCGTTTGCCGGTGGCCACGCGGACCTGCGGCCGGGATTCTTCACCACGGTGCGCGACCAGCAGCTGGTTCTCGCCCGGCTCCGCCGGCAGTACGTCCCCGTGGTGCTGCTGGCCACGGACGACTCGCTCGCGAACTTCCGCCAGTCGTTTCCGCTCATCACGGCGTACCTGGACGAGCATTACGCCGTCGCGGGTGCGCACGTGTTCGACGGTCGCTTCGGGGTCACGCTCCTGATCGGCAGAGGCGAACAAGCCGGCGGCCGGTTCGCGGATCTTGGCTGGCCGTGCCTCACCTGACCCTGGACTTTTCGAGCCGCGCACGGCAGCATCTGGTAGGTCGATGCCTCAGCTCTCGATCGTCGTCCCCGCGTTCAACGAAGAGCAAGGTTTGGCGGCGGTGCTCACGCGCATCGTCGCCGCGGGGCACGACGTCCAGCGGCAGCATCCGGACATCACCGGCGTCGAGGTGATTGTTGTCGACGATGGATCGACGGATGCGACGGCACAGGTCGCCGCGGCCATGCCCTCCGTCCGGCTGATTCGACACGCGGTCAACAGAGGCTACGGCGCGGCGCTCAAGACCGGCTTTGCCGGCGCGCGCGGCGACTATCTGGCGTTTCTCGATGCCGAAGCGACAAATCCGCCGGAGGTGCTGGGGACGCTGATGAGTACGCTCCTCGAGCGGCGGGCGGACGTGGTGGTCGGCGCGCGCGTCTCCGATCCGGACGGCGGCATGCCGAAGATCCGGGCGCTCGGCAACTGGCTGTTCGCCCGACTGCTCTCGTGGGTCATCGAGGCACGCGTGACCGACTGTGCGAGCGGCATCCGTGTGTTCCGACGCGCCATCCTGGACGACCTCCCCGAGCTGCCCGACGGCTTCAGTTTCATCGTGGCGATGAGCACCGTGACGATGCAGAAGGGCCTGCGGGTGATGGAGGTGCCGACGCCCTACTTCTCGCGGGTGGGGCAGTCGAAGCTGCGCGTGATGGCGGATGGCCTCGCCTTCCTGAGATCCATCATCGGCGTGGCGATTTCGTACAACCCGCTGAAGTTCATCGGGCCGCTGGGCGTGGCATGCATGGCCGTGGCGTTGTTCCTGAGCGTGGACCCGATCCTGTATTACCTGCAGTACCGCCGCGTCGAGGACGACGAGCTGTATCGGCTCATCACGATCTCCGTGCTCGCGGTCGGGGGACTGCACATCATCAACTTCGGCCTCTTTTCCAACGCCATCCTGGCGCAGTCGTTGGGCGAGGCGCGGGACCGCCGCAGCCTGCTGGGGCGGCTGTTTCTGCGCGCGCCCGTGATGAAGGCCGGCAGGATCCTCGGACCGGCGCTCTATCTTGGCGCCGTCCTGCTGAACCATCGGGCGCTGCTCCAGTATGTGACCACCGGCACCATCCAGGAGCACTGGTCGTACGTCCTGACGGGGGGAAGCATGTTTCTCGTGGGCCTGCAATTGATGATGTCGGGTCTGCTGCTGCGGATCGTGGGGGTCCGCACCGAGCAACGACGACGGCCGCTGGGTACCGTCTCGAAGGTGGGTCAGACGTCGGCGTGAGTCTCGTCGGCGTGGGTTTTCCGCGGGTCAGCCTCCCGCCGGATGCGCAGGTGCCCCTCGGGCGTCAGCGTCGCCACTCCGGCCAGGCAGGCGCGCTCCACGACCTGCTCCCATTCCCCTGCCATCAGCGTCCGCAGGCGCGGCGGGAGCCGCAGGATCGCCAGATCGCGGGCCATTCGGTACCGCTGAATCCGTGCCTCACGGTCCGCCTCGGGCATCGGCACGAAGAGATCCCGGCCTTCGCTCCGTGTGGCCAGAACGATGAACCCGCCCGGGTCGGCTCTGACGAACGTGATCTCGAACCCATGACGGCAGAGCGCCCGCTGCAACGCCTCACGATCGAAGGCCTGGAAATGAAACGGGTTCAGGACCTTGAACATCGACTCGTGATGATCGAGGAACTCGGCGTCGTTCGGCTCGTTATACAGGTACAGATGGCCGCCAGGCTTCAGGCGTTCGTGCGCCCGCCGCAGGAACTCAGCGGGCCGGATGGCGTGCGTGAGCATGTGGTTGGCCACGATCAGATCGAAGGACCCGCCGTACGGAATCGAGAAGTGGTCGTAGTCGAGCAAGTGGTCGACGGTGTGGCCGTACGCCTCGCGGTTCAGCAGCTGCTGCGCCTCGAAGAGCGGCAGCCCGTAGACCTCGGCGCCGCACAGCCGCTTCAGGCCGCCGCCGATTGCGCCGAAGCGTGGCCTGATTTCGAGCACGCGCGGTCGATCGAGTGACAGCAGCGACGTGAGCAGGTCGATGTGCACGCTGCAGGCCATGCGGTCGCGCAGCAGCTGTGCGACGTAGTCACCATTGCGGGCGGTGTGATCCGACACGAAGACGCCACGCGCCGCGCCGCGCCGCAGCGCTTCGGCCGCCTCCGGGGTGAGCCGCGCGGAGCTGAGCGCGCCGCCGACTTTCACCGCCTCCTGCTCGCCCACACGTCCCAGCGACACTTCGAAGCGCTCCAACAACTCCCGGTACCGCTGCCCAACCGGGCGTCTGCGGGCGAACAGCATCCCGCATGCGTGACACACGGCGTAGTCGTACACGCGCGCGCCCGGATCCGGCCCCCGCTCGAGCAGCAGCAGCTTGTTGTATTCGCAGACGTCGGTCCACGCCGCGTGCCCGCAGACTGGACAGGCGTCGAGAACGAGGATGTCGTGGCTCGGTGCGCGCGCCGCGAGCGCCGGCTCGCGTGACACCGGCTCGCGTGACGCCGGCTCGTCCAGCAGCAGCGGGACGCGCGGTCCCTCGACCTGTTGCGCGGCATCCTTCTCGCGAGGGCGCATCGCTGCGCGGTCGTCCTTCGCGTGCTTCCGCGCCGCAAGGAGCGCCTCGAGGCGCGCCAGTCGAAGCCGGGTCTCGAGATGCAGCTGCCGAAGCTTGCGAAAATCGGCGCGCCACTCGTCGGCCTGCTCGGCGAAGGCGGCGGCGGCCAGGCGGCGGAGCAACTGGAGGAAGAAGGCCTTCACGTGCCGACCGAATCGTATCACCCGTGCCCGCGGGCGGTGAGCCCTCGCGTCAGCCGAAGCAGGGGAATCCGAGGCGGCCGAACGTGCCGGTCGGCTGCCGTCGCGTGTCGAACAGCACGAGTCCGCGGGTGCCCTCGAGTTCCGCGTAGTGCGCCGCGAAGTATTCGTAGACCTTGGGATAGCGCTCGAGGTCGGCGAACACGGGGTCGTGGGTCGAGAACGCGAAGGGCACCGATTGCTGCTCGAGGAGCGCGAATACCTGCTGTGCCGGGGGGCGGGGCCGTCGCATAGCGGATCTTCGATTACCCTCCGATCGCTCGAAAAGGGCCCTCATAGTTCCTATCGTCTTCGGCGTCAAGCCGGCCGGCATGCTGGCCGGCATGCTGGCGCTCGACATGGCGCGCGTCGAGGCGGGGCTCCTGCTCATCGACGTCGACTTCAACAGCAGCCGCAAGGCGCTCATCGAGTCGCAGAAGTACACGCCGCTCGAGATGGGGCTCGGCCGGC
>CAZGLC010000236.1:0-7634 GCA_964526235.1 uncultured Bifidobacteriaceae bacterium | reverse complement strand
GCGACCGCGGCCACGATGACCGCCGCCGCACCGATGACCAGGAGGAGTCGCTTCATCATGTCGGACCTCCGTGTGGCTCGAAATGGTTGTAACGCTCGGCTTCCGTCCTGTCAACGGTTACTGGAGACGGTTACTGGAGAAATACGTCGAAAAGGCGCAGAATGGGTGGCCCAGGAGGACGGCTGCATGGCACGTGACCTCTGCGTACTTCTTTTTCTGCTGACAGCGGGCGCACCCTCCGCGTTCGGCCAGCAGGCGTCAGACGGCTTGACCGACCAGCAGCGGCTGGGCCGGCAGCTCCTGTCGCAGAATTGCGGGGTCTGCCACCTGCCGCCCGCCCGCAACGCCAAGACCTACGGGCCCGTGCTGCACAAAGGCACGAGCGGCGGCAACAACGACTTCGTACGCAAGATCATCCTGGAAGGCACGCCGCGGATGCCCGCGTTCAAGTACATGCTGACGCAGGCGTCCGACATCGACGCCATCATCGCGTTCGTGAGAACGGTTCCGACGCCGCCGCCCGCGCCCGCGGCAGCCCAGTGAGGAGAAGCGCTATGACGAAGCTGAGAACCCTGCTCCTGGTGGGAGCGGCCAGTCTGTTGTTCATGACGGGCATTCAGGCCGCCGATCAGGTGCTGACCGGCACGATCACCTCGTCATCCGGACAGAGGCTCGACGGCGTCACCGTCTACGCCAAGATGGACGGTTCGACGATCACGACGAGCGTCTACACCAACGAGTCCGGCGCCTACGACTTCCCGCCGCTGCCCGAGGGCCGGTACCGCGTGTGGGCGCAGGCGCTCGGCTTCGAGGCCGCGGCGGGCACGGTCGAGCTCACCGCGAAACGCCGGCAGGATCTGGTGCTGCAGACGATCGCGGATCCCGAGCGGCGCTTCCGGCAGATGCCGAGCGAGATGATGGCCGAGGCGCTCCCCGAGGCGACGGCGTCGGACGGCCGCATGAAGAAGATCTTCATGAACAACTGCACCGGCTGCCATCCGCCCGGCTACGTCCTGCAGTTCAGGTTCGACGAGGCCGGCTGGAACAAGGTGATCGACCTGATGAAGGTGGTCCCCGGCAGCGGCGTCTTTCCCGGACCGAACGCGCGCGTCAACGCGATCATGGACAAGAACCAGAAGGAGCTGGCGGCGTACCTGTCGCGCGCGCGCGGGCCCGGCGAGTCGTCAATGAAGTTCGCGGCGCGCCCGCGGCCGAGAGGCGAGGCGGCGCGCGTGGTGTGGCGCATCTACGATCTGCCGCTCAACCCGGATGTCGGCCTGGGCGTCAAGTACAACGACAACGACGGCATGAGCAACTGGGCGCTCGGCCAGCCGTCGAAGCTTGCCGAACTGCCGCATGACGGATCCATGGGGCTCGACGGGAATCTCTACTACACCGTCAACAACCCCAACCGGGCCGTCACGATCGGCAAGGTCGACACGAAGACCGGCGAGGTGACCTACTTCAAGGCGGACGGCCGCAACGGGGAGGCCGCGACCGCGCACGGCCTGGCGCGCGACGGGCAGGGGAACTTCTGGTTCGACATCAACCCGGGCCGCCGCGGCCTGGGTAAGCTCGATCCGAAGACCGGCACGATCTCGATCTTCCAGACGCCGCAGGACATGACGCCGGTGGGCGGCGCGGTGACGATCGACGTGGACGGCCAGGGCAAGGTCTGGGCGTCGGCGCCCGAGGGCGCGGTGCGGTTCGATCCGGGGACCCAGACGTTCACGGCGTACAAGTCGGTCACGTCGAAGAGCCCGAAGGGGACCGTCGCGACCTACGGCGCGGCAGGCGACCGTGACGGCAACGGCTGGTGGGCGCAGATGGCGATCGACACCATCGGCCATGCCAACGCCAAGACCGGCGAGGTGTCGGAGATCAGGCTCGATCCGCTCCCGGGCGAGCTCGAGCGCTTCCAGAGCGACCGCGCGTTCTACGAAAGCTTCAGCGACGCCGGCTTCAGCGTGCCGATTCCGTGGTCGCAGGGGCCGCGCCGGATGGGGACCGACAAGAACGCCGACGTCCTGTGGGTCGGCAACTCCTGGAGCGCGTCGCTCACGCGCATCAACACGAAGACGAAGGAGACGACGATCATCCCGCTGCCGAGCCGCGCGCACCTGGCGTACCACATCCACGTGGACAGCCGGCACAACGCGTGGGGCAACCTGTGGACGTCGGATCAGATCTACAAGTACGACCCGGCGGCCAAGCGGTTCACGATGTACGACATCCCCGTGCACGGGACCGAGTCGCGCCACATCTCGCTGCTCGAGCGCAACGGCCAGCTGCACGTGGTCATTCCGGTCTACCGCGCGAATCAGATGGCGTTCATGACGCCGCGCTGACATGCGTTCCTTCCGGGCGCTCCGCGCGCATCGGTAACGTCTCCACTCCGGGCGCGCCGGCATGTGCCGGCGCGCCCGGCTCATTCTCCTTCCTCGCTACACATCGAAGCTCGCCAGTCGTACCCTCCGCGTTCTGCAGGTCTGCGTATCTTGGGATCGGGTCAACCACCACATGACGATCAACATATTGAATGGCGCCGGCCGGCTGACCTCGCCCGCGACACGATCATTCCGATTCCAACGGGATAGCCATAAGTGGGTCGACGCGACCGTGGGTCCCCCAGCTCATCTCCTTTGAAATGTCGCACCCCTTATCCGGGCGGTATACTCGGCAAAGAGGTAAGCATGATGGGCACGCGGCCTGCGGTCGTTCACAGCGACCCCGACATTCTTGGCGGAACGCCTGTATTTGTTGGGACGCGAGTGCCTGTCAAAACGCTCTACGACTATCTTGAGGCCGGCGACACGCTGGACGAATTCCTCAACGATTTCCCGTCCGTGACGCGCGAGCAGGCAGTTGCAGCTTTGGAACTGGCCCGTGAGATGACCGAGGCTCGTGCGTCTGTTACTCGATGAGTGCGTACCGAAGCCGCTCAAACGCGACCTTGCTGTCCATGACGTGCAGCATGTCGTCGACATGGGCTGGTCGTCGAAACGTAACGGTGAGCTGCTACAGTTGATGCGTGCCGAGCGGTTCGACGCCTTTCTCACGGTCGACCAGCACCTCGAATTTCAGCAGAACATTCGCGCGTCCGGCGTCGGCGTGGTGCTCGTCGTGGCTCGAACGAATCGCTTGAAGGAGCTGCGGCCGCTGGTTCCGCAGATGCTCGAAGCCTTGGCGAAAGTCACGGCTGGTCAGCTCATTCGTGTTGGCCGCTAGCGTCGTATCCCGCCCGTCATCCGCCGTATACTCCGTACTTCTCGCAGGGGAGGCACAAATGACGAAGTACGTATTGGCGCTGGTTTTTTCCCTGGTCTTTGGTCTTACTGCGTTCGCGCAGGAGCGGATGGGGCCCATCCCCGCCGGGACGATGACGCCGGCGCAGAAGCAGGCGGCCGACGATCACACCAAGGCGCGCGGGTCGCTCACGGGGCCGTGGCAGGTGCTGCTGCGCAGCCCCGAGCTGATGGGCCGCGTGCGGGGCCTCTCCGACTACGTGCGCTGGAACGGTGCGCTGTCGCCGCGCCAGTCCGAATTCGTCATCTTGATCACGGCGCGCGAGTGGTCGCAGCCCTACGAGTGGAACGCCCACCAGCCGCTCGCGGTCAAGGGGGGCCTCAATCCCGAGATCGCCAAGGCGATCGCCGAGGGCCGGCGTCCGCACGGCATGGCCGAGGACGAAGAGATCCTGTACGACTTCGCCACCGAGCTGCTCCAGAACCGCAGCGTGAGCGACGCCACCTACGCGCGCACGATGGCCAAGTTCGGCGAGAAGGCCATCCTCGACACGATCGGGCTCATGGGGCACTACTCGCTGATTGCGATGGTGCTGAACACGGCGCGCACGCCGGTGGCGCCCGGCGGTCCGCCGCTGCTCGAGCGGTTCCCCCGGTAGTCCGGTCGTGGCGGTCGAGACATTCACCTTCGACCAGGTGCACCTGGGCGTGCCCGATCCGGCCGCCGGTGCGCGCTGGTACGTCGACGCGCTGGGCGCCTCGCCCGGCGAGCACGTCGACCGTGTCTGGTTTGGCGGCGTCCGCGTGATCTTCCTCAAGAACGAGGCGCCGGGGCCGAGCGACGGCGCCGCCATCGATCACTTCGCGCTCTCGTACGCCGACGTCACGGCCGCCACGCAGACGCTCGCGCACGCGGGCGTGCGCGTGACGACCCCGGTCTCGGTGGCGCCCGGCCTCGGCACGTACGCCTACATCGAGGACCCCTGGGGCACGAAAGTCCAGCTCGTCGAAGATCCAGACACGCTCGGCTTCCATCACGTGCACCTGCGCGTGCCCGATCCCGACCGCGCGCGCGGCTGGTACCTGGAGCGCTTCGGCGGCACGCGCGCACGGCACAAGGGAACGCTCGACGGCCTCCAGTACGGCCGCATGTGGGTGTTCCTCGACGCCGGCGCGGCGCCCCCGAGCCGCGGCCGGGCGATCGATCACGTCGGCTGGCGGATGCCCGACCTGCTGGCGAAGGCCGCGGAACTGAAAGGGAAGGGCGTCACGTTCACGGTCGAGCCGCACCCGGGGCCGCAGAGCCCCGGTGCCCCGCTGTTCATGTCATTTACCGAGGATCCCTGGGGCGTGAAGATCGAGCTGCTGCAGCGGGGTCCCTAGCGCGCGGACTTTGCGCGCTGGGGTGCCTAGCGGGATCCCTAGCGCGCGGGAGCGCCGGCGTCTGATATCATCCGGGCCCGTAGACCGGATTCCGCGAAGGAGTATCCAATATGTTCCGCATCTCGACCTACATCGTCGTCGGCCTGCTCTCGGCCGTGGTGCTCACCGGAGGGCTGGGCTCCGAGCGGGCAGCTGCGCAGGCGCCGGCGAGCGGCATCACCGCGCTGACCAACGCCCGCATCATCGACGGGACCGGTGCGCCCGCCGTCGAGCGCGGGACGATCGTGATCAGCAACGGCAAGATCACGGCGGCCGGCGCCAATGCGCAGGTGCCCGCCAACGCCACGCGCGTCGACCTGGCCGGCAAGACCGTGATGCCTGGCATGATCAACGCGCACGCGCACGTCCAGCACCTGACGAAGTCGATGCCGATGCGGGACGACCTCGTGCGCCGGCTGCGCCTCTACGCCTCGTACGGCGTGACGACGGCGGTGAGCCTCGGGCAAGTGAACGCCGAAGAGCAGGCCGAGATCATCCGGCTGCGCAACGAGCAGGACAAGATCGCGCTCGACCGCGCGCGCGTTTACACGTCCGGTCCGAGCATCCGCGGCCTGAAGACGCCCGATGAGGTGCGGCAGGTGGTCAACAAGTACGCCGACGCCGGCGTCGACCGCATCAAGACGCACGTCGTGCTGAAGGAGATGGGGCCCGAGCTCTACGCCGCGATGATCGAGCAGACGCACAAGCGCGGGCTGCGGATCGCCACCCACATCTTTACGCTGGACGAGGCGAAAACGGTGCTGGAGCGCGGCGCCGACCTCATCGCCCACAGCGTGCGCGACCGCGATGTCGACCAGGCGTTCATCAACATGCTCAAGAACCGCAACGTCGGCTACATCCCGACGCTGACGCGCGACCTCTCGCTCGTCGTCTATCAGTCGAGACCGGCGTTCTTCGACGAGGCGTTCTTCCAGCGAGGCATGGCGGTCTACCGCGAGCAGTTCGACATGATCAGCCAGCCGGCCTACCAGCAGAAGATGCGCGAGAACCCGCAGACCAAGGTCATCGAGAAGGCGCTCGAGCAGGGGACGCGCAACCTGAAGCTGCTGGCCGACGGGGGCGTGCGGATCGCGATGGGAACCGACAGCGGCACCGACGAAGGCCGCTGGCAGGGCTACTTCGAGCAGGTCGAGGTGGAGATGATGGTGAAGGCCGGGCTGACGCCGATGCAGGCGATCGTGTCCGCGACGGGCGACGCCGCCACCGTCTCTCGGCTCGACCACCTCGGCACGATTGCCGCCGGCAAGGCGGCCGATCTGCTCGTGCTCGACGCCAACCCGCTCCAGGACATCCGCAACCTGCGCCAGATCAACTCGGTCTGGATCGCCGGACGGCGGATGGGGGCGACGGGGACGAACTAGCCGGTAGCCGGTAGCCGGTAGCGCGCCGGTGGGCTTTCAGCCCTCCGGCGTTTTTTTTCCTGAATGGGAGGGAGTATGCGCCGTCTCGCGATCCTTATCGCTGTCTTCAGTCTCTGGTCGTGGCCGCAGGCCTCGGGCCAGGAGAATCGCACCGGGACGGGCGGCGCAAGCCTGCAGCTCATCGACGATGTCGTGGTCGGCAATCGTATTCTCGCCAACGAAGACATCCTCGACGGCCTCGGACACATCAGCGTGCGCCACGACCAGCGGCCCGATCGCTTCCTGCTGTCGCGCGACCTCGCGCCGGCGCTCGTCACCGCCGCCGACCTCGTCGAATACGATCTCGACGGGAATCCCGCGAACACGCAGGCGCCGCGCGGCTACCAGGAGCGCTTCATCCATGCGGCCATCTACAAGGCCCGTCCCGACGTGCGGTCCGTGGTACACGCGCACACGCCCTCGGTTCTGGCCTTCGCGGTCTCGACGGTCCCGCTGCGGCCGATCTATCACATGGCGTCGTTCCTCGTGCCCGGCGTTCCGATGTACGAGATCCGGAAGGTGGCCGGCCATCAGGGGATGCTCGTGAACGACATGCGAACCGCCACCGCGCTCGCACAGACGCTCGGCGACAAGGCGGTGGCGCTGATGCGCGGCCATGGCTACGTGGCCGTCGGCCCCAACGTGCCCGAGGCGGTGAGCCGCAGCATTTTCCTCGACGTGAACGCGCGCGTGCAGCTGCAGGCCATGGGCATCGGCGGCACCGTCAACTACCTGACGAGCGCGGATGTCGGACAGGGCGGCGGCCAGACGGCGCAGCCGAATCAGCAGACGGCGTATCCGCGGAGCTGGCCGTTCTGGAAGGAACGGGCGATGGGACGGTAGGGGGAAGGGGGAAGGTATGACGAGCGAACGTGCAACCACGGCGGCGTTGGCCGCCATCGTCGGCCTGGCCGTCGGGATCGCGGGGACCCTGAGTGTCTCCGTGCCGGCGTCGGTCTCGGCGCAGTCGTCGTCGCGGCGCGTCATTCGTCCCGAGCGGGCGCCCAATACCGGACTGCCGTACAGCTCGGGCATCATGGCCGGCAACACGCTCTACATCGCCGGCCACCTCGGGCGCGATCCGGTGACGTCGCAGCTGGCGCGCGGCGGCATCGAGGCGGAGACGCGGCAGTCGATTGCCAACATCGGAGAGGTGCTGAAGGCCGCTGGGATGAGCTTTCGCGACGTGACGACCGTGACGGTCTACATCACCGACTTCAAGGAGTTCGACCGCTTCAACGCGGTCTATCGCGAGTACTTCCCGACCGATCCGCCGGCGCGAGCGACGGTCCAGGTGGCTGCGCTCAACGCCGGCGCGCGGGTCGAATTGCAGATGATCGCGGCGCGGTAACTACCGCAACTCGCGAATCTGGATGTTGCGATAGCGGACGAGCCCGCCTGCGGCCTGGATCGCGATCGGGCCGCGGGCGTACTTCGTGTCGGTCGCCTCGGCCACGAGCGTCCCGTTCAGCCGCGCGGTGAACTTCGGTCCCCGCGCGGTGATCTCGACCGTCGTCCACTGGTTGCCCGCGTCGTAGCGCACGAG
>CAZGLC010000235.1:0-7642 GCA_964526235.1 uncultured Bifidobacteriaceae bacterium | reverse complement strand
CTCAACGAGTTTCTCGGAAGGGTGCTGGCGGCGCTGCGGGTGAGACCGACGGCGTGAACGAGTTGGAGTCGTTCACGCTTCTGACTTCTCGCTTCTCGGTTCGTGTTCACGTTCGGTTCCGGGTTCGGGGTGCGCTGGTCCGCCTGAATGAAGGCGGACGCCACGTACGGGTCGAGATCGTGGCGTCCGGCTTCAGCGGCAATAATATACTAAACGGGGGAACCGTTCAGGCGTAAGGTCGTCGGGACAGGCCGGCGCGATTTCATTGGGGCTGGTCTTCGGACTGGCCCTAGTCGGCGTAGATGTAATTGGGCTTGGACGGTACATGCTTAAAGGTATGCCGGTCTCTATCCAGCATCACCAGATACCCAGTCGAGTGGTGGCCAAACACGTCCGTATAGACAAGCCGGCCAAACACGAAGATCGTCCTCTCACCGGTTGGCAGTTTCATGAAGTCTACGGATGGAATAACGCGCGTAGGGTGACTGAGCGTCTTAAATTCACCAGGACCAAAAACGGCTTGCGGCTGCTCGACTTCGACGCGCTCCCTGTAGTCCGGATCGTCTGGAAGACTGGAATCAATCCGACTGAGGCAGTCGGCATGATGAAATGTGACAGGGGTAGCCCCGGCGTTTATCACGCGAAAGGAGATCGTGGCAACTCCATTGGGTGTCAAGTTGCTGACATTGAAATCGCTGATCATCAGCCATCCACGATTGGCAATCATCAACGCTTGTTCAGCCGTATCCGCGCTATTCCTCGCGGCATCGGCGGCCTTGCGGGTCTCGTTCAGTCCTTCCCGCATGTACTGCGCCTGTTGTTCCATCGTGCGCCACTGCCCGCGATAGACAATCCAGATCGCCCACGCAAAGATGGCACTGACGACAGCGGCGAAGGCGCTAATGAGTGGTGGGCGAACAGCAAGCAAGAACTCATAAAACGTGGCTCGATCGCTTTGATTAGGCGGTCCACCTTGTGCACCATCGCCTTGCCCGCGGCTTTCTGGAGTGTTCCGATTGGGTGGCGGTTGATTGAACGTGGACGTATCCGTTCCGGCAGGTTGGTTCACATTGCTGGCGGCGGCGGGCTGGCCGGTGCTTTGGCCCTGCTGTGCTCGACTATTTGGCCCGGCACCTGGGGATGGTGGTTGTGACTGCGCGTACGCTGAAGTCAGAAATAGCGTTAGGATGGAGGCGAGATGGGCCGTCCGTCGAAGGAATTTCAAGCGTTCGATCAGACCATGAAACGGCTGCTCGCGGTACCACGATCTACGCTCGAACGGCGCATGGCCGAGTACCGCGACACAGCCGCGAAGAATCCGAGAAAACGCGGGCCGAAGCCCAAGGCTATGCGGCCCGCTTCCCGCGCGAAGGTCGGCTAAGGATTGGGCCTCGCCGGTTAGCTGGCGCACGGCTCAAGCCCCTCCTTTCCGGTCAGCGCATTGTAGGTGAGCCGCTTGCCCACAATGCTCCTGATGACGGCGCTGAACCGGATGCGTCGCTGTCCTTCCGGTAGTTGAAGCGGAACGCCTGTTCATCCAGATACCGGAACAGGTGGAACGGCTCGACGCTGACGTACGTGCCCTTGAGGGCGCGCTTCAACAGGCTCCAGTAGTTCTCCAGCCCGTTGGTGTGAATCTGTCCATCGACGTACGTCTCGGCGTGGTCGATGACGCCGTGTACGTAGCCGCGCTGCGCCATCCGGTCATAGGAACGGAGTGCATCGGTGTAAATGGTCGCGCCCGCTGTGACGTGCTCCTCGACCGTCTGCTCCAGTTCATGCTTCCGGCGAGTGGAGACGACGCGCGTACGGACCTGGCTCCCGCGCCCGCCGTGGCGTTTCAGCAGGCCCATGACGGCAACCTTACCGATCATCGAACGGCTCTGCGAGACCCCGAGCTTCCGCCGCTTGCTGGCGTGCATGTTCCTGGCACGGCCGCCGATGAACGTCTCATCGACTTCGACCTCGCCCCCGAGCTCCCCGCCCGTCTCGTCGTCCTGCATGGCGAGCCGGATGCGCTGCAGCATGAACCACGCGGTTTTCTGCGTGACGCCGATGGAGCGGGCGATCTCGTGGCTGTTGACGCCGTTCTTCATGTTGGCGATCATCCAGACCACGGGCAGCCACTTATCCAGACCCAAGGCGGAATCCTCGAAAATCGTCCCGGTTTTGAGAGTGAACTTCCGCTTGGGATGGCGGGTTTTGCACTCCCACCCGTTGCGGGACGAGTCGAAGTAGACGGTGTTACTGCCGCACGTCGGGCAGACGACGCCGTTCGGCCAGCGCCGGGAGACGAGGTATTCCCGGCAGTTGGTCGGGTTGGCGAAGTAGCGGATGGCGTTGACGAGGGTCTTGGGGTAGGTCATGGCTGGCTCCGATGCGAACGAGTGTATCGAAACCAGCCTTCCCCGTCAAGTATATTGTTACCGCTTCAGCCGGACCGGCGAACGTGAACGCGAACGGAGAAGGAAGAACCGAGCAGTGTGAACGACGCGCGCGTCAAGGCACAGGCACTCGCCGTTTCAGTTCTTCGAACCAGTTGAGCACCACGTTGATCTGCGTCGGCGCTTCGTCTTTTCCCGCGCTCGCCTTGAGCATCAGGAACCGCTGCCCGTCAGGCGACACATCATAGTTCGCGGTCGCGAGCAGCGTCGGTTCGTACTGTCCTTCGAACAGCACCCTCGGTTTGCCCACCGACAAGCTCGGCTGCGCGACGATATCGACCGCCATCATCCGGTTGCCGCTCCGGTAAAACAGCTCTCGCCCATTTCGGTTCCACAGCGGCTCGGTTCCCCCCTCAATCGACATCTGCCATTTCGCTCCGGGGCCCGGATAGGGCTGGACGTAGATTTCCGAGCGGCCCGACTCGGTTGACACATAGGCCAACCAGCGTCCGTCTGGAGAAAACATCGCTGCCGCTTCTCCAAATGACGTTTGGCTGAGGACCTGCCCCTGACGCTCTCCTCGCCGTATCACGTACAGGTCGCCGCCCCCGGTTCCGAGGCCGCTCCCGGCCATCAGCTCGCCATCGGGAGACCACGACGTAACACCCATGGGACCGGTGTCACAACACAACCGCTCCGCGCCGCCGCTCCCGTCAGCCGATTGCCAGTAGAGGCCCCCCGGCCGTCCGTTCGAGGAGAACGCGATTCGCTGCCCGTCGGGCGTCCAGAGGGGCTGGTAGTTGATGCTTCCCTCGACCGTCAGGCGGCTCAACGCCTCGCGTGCGAAGTCGTACAGCCACACGTGCATCTGCTGCTCGTCGATCGCGACGGCAGCCCGCCGCCCGTCCGGAGAAATGCGTGGATTGCGGTAGGGACGCGCGGGAGCGTTGAGGAACTGCTCTTTCCCGTCCCGACTCACCCACACGAGCCGCCGCTGGAAGGCCTCATGACTGGCTGGTAGGTACACCAGTGTTCCTGTATTGGAGAAGCTGTAGTGCGCCATCCCATTCAGGGGTGACGTCTGGAGCACGCCCTCAACAACGGCCACTCCGGTGCCGGCTACGGTCAGCCGTGTGAGGTCGAAGGGCACCGCCATGAGTGTCTGTCCCCGGACGTACACGAGATGGCCGGACGGGGTGTACCGCGGATGAGAACCTCCCTCGATGAGATCGCGGCGCTCGTTGGTGTCGAGCGAGTGAACGGCAACCGTCGCCTGCTCCCAGTTGGCGCCTGACCGGAGCGCCGCAAATAGCAGGCCGCGCCCGCCAGGCAGGAATTCCGGCCAGCGAGGGCTGTTCTCGCCCTCTACGAAACGGGTGATCGGCTCGAACGACCCTCCAGTGTCGGCGACGCGAAGGAGTGTCGATGCTCGCGTGGGGACAAAGGCGATGGCTCCACTTTCGCTCCAGCCCGCGCCGCGTGCGTCGGCCGCATCGCCAAGGGTGGCGATGGTACCGCTCGCGAGCGAGACTTTCTTGAGTTTTCCGTCGTCATCGTAGAACCCGAGCCACTGGCCATCGACAGAGAAGAAGGGCCCGGACCCGCCTTCCGTGCCTGGAATTGCCTTGCCCTCCAGTCCGTCCAGCGGACGTACGTAGATCTGCTGGTCGCGGCCCTGCTGCGCTGCTACATACGCAAGCCGCGCACCATCGGGCGACATCGCGACAGACGGCCCGGCTGCAGGCCTCGTCACAAACTGCCCCGGCGGCAGCGAGATAGCGATCCGCGACACCGGCGCCGGCGGTGCCGGCGCCGAAGACGGGGGACGCAGGCTCCAGGTCGCGAGACCGATCGCAGCCGCCAGTCCCACTGTCGCGCCGCCCCACAACAGCACCTGGCGCGCTGCTCCGGATCGCGCACCGGCGCCGCGTACATCGGCCGTCACCGCACGCCCCGATTCGGAATCGCGCTTCAAGCGCGCCAGATCGGCGCGCATTTCCGCGGCGCTCTGGTACCGTAGCTTCCGGTCCTTCTCCAGCGCCTTGTTGATAATCCGCTCCAGCTCCAGCGGCAGCTCGGGATTGATGCGACCGACGGGAATCGACGCCTTGTTGATGATCGCGTTGAAGATGCCGGCCGAGGTGGTCCCCTGGAACGGCAGCCGCCCGGTCGCCATCTCGTACAGCACTACGCCGAGCGAGAAGAGATCCGTCCGGCCGTCGATCTCGTCCTGGCCGAGCGCCTGCTCGGGCGACATGTAGGCGACGGTGCCGATCGCGGTGCCCGGGCTCGTCAGATGCTCCTCGCCCACTTCGGTCGGCATCTGCGACAGCGCGGCCGCCGCGGTGCCTGTCACGGCAAACCGATCGAGCTTCGCGAGGCCGAAGTCGAGAATCTTGGCGTGCCCGCGCATCGTGACGAAGATGTTCGCGGGCTTGATGTCGCGATGGACGATGCCTTTGACGTGGGCGGCGTCGAGCGCGTCGGCGATCTGCGTGCCGATTTCGAGCAGCGCGTCGAGCGGCACGCTCTTGCCGCCGCGGAGCCGATCGCGCAGCGTCTGCCCCTCGAGAAATTCCATCGCGAGGAACGGTCTGCCGTCGGCTTCCTCGATCTCGTAGATGGTGCAGATGTTCGGATGGTTAAGAGCCGAGGCGGCGCGCGCCTCGCGCTTGAAACGCTCGAGCGCCTGGCGGTCCTGCGCGAGATCGTCGGGAAGAAATTTCAGCGCGACGGGCCGTCCCAGCCGCGTGTCCTCGGCGCGGAAGACGACACCCATGCCGCCGCCGCCGACCTGCTCCAGGATCCGATAGTGGGAAACAGTCTGGCCCGCCTGCATCGGTACACGACCTCCTCGGGGTTGCGATCCGAATTGTAAAGAGGGTGCCGGCAGAATACGCCGTGCGTAAAGCGAATGTAAAGGATCTTTCCGGTTACGACCGTGTCGCTGCCGGCGCACGCGGAGCCGGGGCACCGCGCAGTATGCCCTCGGTGCTGAGGTCCTCGTCGACGTCGGGCCAATGGATGCCAAAGCCTGCGCCGGCAATCTGCCAGTGTGCGCGCTGCTCCGACGTGGCGTGCAGCAGCCGCGGATCCCGGCCGACCGTCATCAGCCGGTTGGTCGCGCCAGGCCTGTCATCGAGCGACGAAACATCCATATAATGGAGTATATGAAGCCTCTTCTCATCGAGCTGGACGACGAGGTGGTAGCGAAGCTGGAGCAGGTGGCGCCGGGGCGCACCCGCCGGCGCTCGGAGTTCATCCGCATGGCGGTACGCCGCGCGCTCTGGGACCTCGAGGAGCAAGCGACAGCCGAGGCTTATCGACGCGACCCTGATTCCACTGCGGATGCTCACGTCGATCCGAGTGTCTGGGAGCCGCGCCGCCCGGCCAGTCGCAGGCGATCGCGTCGATGAAACAGTACGAGATTCGCTGGGCCAATCTGCCGGCGGCGATCGGGCGCCGGCCCGTCCTCCTGCTGACACGGACTGCCGCCTATTCGTATCTCAACAAGGTCATCGTGGCCGAAGTGACCTCGACGATCCGCGGGATTCCTGAGGAAGTAGGGGTCGGGAGGCGCGAAGGACTCAGGCGGCCGTCGGTGGTCAATCTGGACAACCTCCACGTCGTAGCGAAGGCGCTCATCGGCGAACGGGTCGGCGAGCTGTCAGGTGGCCGCGAGCGAGAGGTGAAACGCGCACTCGGTTATTCGCTCGACTGGCCCGAGCTCAAGGTGCTGTAACGTGCTCCCCTGAGGAGTTCGTCGAATTCTGAAGATTCTGGCGGGTCGGCTGACAGCGTCACGGGCGACGCGCGTAAGGGACACAGGGACGGTTCTCGTGATGTCCGGCTACGACCGTGTCGTTGCCGGAGTACGCGGGGCCGGCGCGCCGCGCAGGAATCCTTCGGTGCTGAGGTCCTCGTCGACGTCGGGCCAATGGATGCCAAAGCCTGCGCCGGCAATCTGCCAGTGTGCGCGCTGCTCCGACGTGGCGTGCAGCAGCCGCGGATACCATGCCAACGGGACCGTGATGGTGCGTCCGTCCATGAGATCGACGCTGAGAGTCTCGTCGTTACAGCGAACGTCCTTGACGCGTTCGCCCGGCTTAGGTTGTGTGGCGGTCATGCCACGCCTCCAATAGCTTGACTCGATGTTCGAACACCAGCTTCTCGATCCGATTCAACTCGTGCGCCGCGAACCCGAAGTTCCACACCAGCGCAACCGGGTCGAGCCAGAACTTCGCGGACTGATCATCACAGTCGACGTGAATGTATGGCGGCTCATTCGGCTCGTGACTATGGAAATACAAGCGATACGGGCCGCTGTGAAGAATCGCCGGCACGAGGTCAGGGAGCCGGCGCGCATCCCGATCTTAACCCGACGCAGGCAGGCATGGAGAATGCGGCTGGACCACCTTCAATTGACTGGCACGCGCCGCTTCAGCTCTTCGAACCAGTTGACCACGACGTTGATCCTCGGGGAGGAACTTCAGCGCGACCGGGCGTCCGAGCCGCGTGTCCTCGGCCCGATAGACCACGCCCATGCCGCCGCCGCCGACCTGCTCCAGGATGCGATAGTGGGACACCGTCTCGCCCGCTTGCATGCCGCCCTCCAGGCCGCGCGCGTCCGGATTGTCGGGAATGTGCGGCGAGGATACTCTAGACGGGAGAGAAATGGGAAGAATCAGGCGGGCGATTCAGGTCGACGGCCGCGCCTTCTGGACGCTCTTCGACACGGGCGCGCGGAACACGTACGTCGTCCCGGCGGTCGCACAGGTCTTGACCACCTCCCCGACGCCGCAGACGATCCGTACCTCGCTCGGGGGGGCCGTACGGGAAACCAACACGGCGGCCTTGCTCGAAGCGCGGATCGAGGGGCGGCCTATTTCGACGCATGCGCTCGTCATCGACGAAATCGGCAGGGATGAGAACGGCAAACCGATCGAGATTCTCTTCGGCGCATTAGCGATGCAGCAGTGGGGAATCCGTCCCGTTCCCGATGAGGAGCGGCTCGATCTATCTCACTATCCCGACGAGTTCGTCGAGTTCTGAGTCCGGCTAAAGCCGGACGCCACGTACGATCCGAACCCGGAACTCCGAACCCGAACCCCGAACTCGGCACCGAACCCCGAACACGAACCGAGAAGCGAGAACCCAGAAGTGTGAACGGCGCGCTCGTCAGCGCGCATATCTCACATCGTCGATCCAGATTCGTCCGCTGCCGCCGAGCGGCGTGTTCACCGTGTCGATGACAAGCA
>CAZGLC010000234.1:0-7667 GCA_964526235.1 uncultured Bifidobacteriaceae bacterium | reverse complement strand
CCAGTGTCTTCTTTTTGGCCAGCCAGCTCGCTCCGCTGGTTGAGGCCAGTGTCTTCTTTGGCGCGCTTCGCGCGCCGAGGCCGGCGTCCGACCTGTGGCGGTGACGCGTGCGACGTCTTCAGGGGCCGCCGGCGCGCCTGGATGCGGCGGATTTCTGCGCGTTTTCGCGAGACCGCCGTGGCAGCACAGTTGCTGAGGTGCCAGGACATGCGACCCCTCTTTCTTGCCCTGACAGCACTGCTGCTGGCTGTTCCCGTGGCGCACGCGCAGGACGAGCCGCGCGAGGCGATCCCGCGCGGGAGCCGTCCGCAGGGAGACAACCCGCAGACCGGCACCGCCGTGCCTCGCGGCGCCGCGCCGCGGGCCGAGGCGCCGCCGGCCCCGTCCCCGGACGGCACGCGCGCCGTCAGCCGCAATCGCGGCGGCCGGACGGTCATCCTGCAACCGCCGGCGGTGTACGGCTATCCCTACCCGCCCTACTCGCCGTATTCGCCCTACTCGCCCTACGCGGACTACCGCCGGTACTACCCGTACGGCTACGGGTCATTCGGACTTGGGTATCTGTATTACGACGCGTACCGCTGGCACCCCGGCGCGTATCCGGCGTACACGGACCCCTACCGGCGTCCGTTCAGCACGTTCGACATCGGCGAGCTGCGGCTGGACGTCTCGACGCGGCACGCGCAGGTGTACGTTGACGGGTATTTCGCCGGGACCGTGGACGATTTCGACGGGGCGTTTCAGGCGATTCGGCTGGCACCCGGGGCGTACCGCATCGACATCGTCGCGCCCGGGTACGAGACGCTGACCTTCGACGTGCGTGTGACGCCCGGGCAGAAGATTCGGTATCGCGGCGAGCTGTACCGCCGGCCCTAGCGGCGCCGGCGGAGCAACAGGTAGAGCGGGATCCCCGCCAGGATGATCCCGGAACCAATCAGCGTCCGGCGAAGATCGCTGTAGAAGGCGTTGGCGACGATGCCGGCGCATGCCAGGGTGAAGATGGCCGGCGTGACTGGATAGCCGAGCGCGCGGAACGGCCGCGGCGCGTTCGGCTCGCGCGCGCGCAGCACGAACACCGCCGCCACGGCGAGGCCCAGGAACAGCGTGATCGCGAACCCGACGTAATTGGCCAGCGCGTCGAGGCTTCCCGTCAGCACGAGCAGAATCGCACACGCGGCCTGCGCCGCAATCGACACCGCCGGCGTCTTGAAGCGCGGATGCACCCGCGCCATCGACCGGAAGAACGCGCCGTCGCGCGCCATCGCGAAGTAGACGCGCGGCCCGGCAAACGTGAACGCGTTGATCCCCGCCGCCAGGCTCACGATCGAGACCACGCCCATGATGTCGCCCGCGCGGACGCCGAGGAGGCGATCGGCGACGACATCGAGCACGCTCCCGTTGACTTCAGCGAGGCCGCCGATGGACATCACGTAGATGAACAGCACGTTCATCAGCAGGTAGATCACCGTCACGGCCACCGTGCCGACGGCCAGCGCCAGCGGCACGTTCCGGCCGGGATCGCGAATCTCCTCCGCCATGTAGGCCGCGGCGTTCCAGCCGGAATACGTGAACATGATCGGGATCAGCGCGAACAGCCAGCCTGCGGTCGTCACCGGCGCCGCGGTCTGCTGCAGGTTGGCGGCCGACCCGGTGCCGAGCGTCAGGCCGAAGGCGATGAAGCCGACGAAGGCCGCGACCTTGAGCGCCGCGAGGATATTGGTGACGGTCCGGCCGGGCCCAACCCCGCCGATGTGCACGATCGCCGCGACGACAATCGCCGCGCTGGCCACGAGCGTCTGGACCGACACGGTCAGCGGCACGAGCGGCAGCGGGACGACCAGCAGCGGCGTGCTGTTGGCGGCGCCCGGAATGAACCGATCGAGATAGAGCGCCAGGACAATCGCGCTGGCGGCCATCGCGCCGGAGAAGCCGGCGACGAACGACGTCCAGCCGGTCAGGAATCCGGCGAGCCCGCCGTACGCCTCCCGCAGGTACACGTATTCCCCGCCGGCGCGCGGCCGCAGCGCGGCCAGTTCCGCGTACGCCATCGCGCCGGCAAACGCGAGCAGCCCGCCGGCGAGCCAGGTCGACAGAAACAGCATCGCGCTCGGGACCGACGCCGCAATCTGGGGCGGCAGAAAGAGAATCCCGCCGCCGATGACGTTGGAGACGATGATGGCGGCGCCATCGAACGGGCCGAGGCGGCGTTCGAGCGTGACCGATGCCGGTGTCGTGGTCGTCACCGGCGCATTGTAGCGGCTATTCGGTCAGCAGGCGGCGGTCGATCGTGAACTCGCCCATCTTGGCCCACGTGCGGCGGCCATGCTTGCCGAACACCTCCACGCGGGCGTCGACGAACTCCTGGTTCTGCAGCATCTGGGTGCGCGCCTGCGTCCCGGTATAGCCCAAGGTCGAACGCAGCACGATCGGCTCGTTCGTCGCGCCGGCGGCCAGTCCCGTCGCATCGATGGCGCGCACGAAGTGGGCGCCCCACGACTTCGGGTCGCCGACACGGTGGAAGACGGCGTTCAGCTGCACGCTGGCAATCTCGCGGTCCGACACGTTCTGCAGCGCGAGCGAGACGCTCGGCACGAGCTTGTTCATCCCGCCCTCGACGATGCCGGCGTCGAACCAGCCGGTCTGGGCGTTGACGATCTTGAGGTCGGTCTGGACGTCGCGCGACTCACACGCGGCGGCGAGCAGGGCACCCAGGAGCACAACAGTCAGGCGTCGGGCCATACGGAATATTGTACCGGCTTCGGGCTTTGGGCTTTGGGCTTTGGCCAAAGCCTGAAGCCCAAGGCCCAAGGCCTGATCAGAATTCGCTGGCGGCGACGCGCGCCTTCACCTGCTCGAGCGTCAGCCGCCCGGCACGGAAGGCCGCCAGGTCGCTGCCCTTGAGGCGCAGGATCACCGTGACGCCATCGCGGTCGCCGGGGACGAGCGGGGTGCCGGACGCGCCGTCGCGCGCAGCGACGGCGAGCCATTCGTCGGCGCCGAGGGCAAGCGCGCCGCTCTGCTCGATCATGGCGTCGACGAGCGCCGCCTTCACCTCCTGCGTGTACAGCTCGCCAGGATCCATGATCAGCGCGGCTTCGACCGGCGCCGTCGTCGGGTCGGGCGCCGGCAGCGCCTGCACGGCGACGGCAGGCTGACTCTGCGCGGCGGCGACGCGGCCGGGCGCGGCGGGGGCGACGGGCGGAGCCGGCGGAACGAGCGGCATCGGCGGCGCCATCTGCCGCTGGATCCGCTGCAGCATGCGATCGAACTCGGTGCGCATCCGCGGGTCGTCAATGGCCTGCATGAACGCGCGCATCTGCGCAAGGTCGCGCGCCAGCGCCAGGCTGGCCTCGTTCATCGTCCGCAGCGACCAGGCGAAGCTGCGGCGCATGGTGGGGACCTCGACGTCGAAGAAGACGCCGTAGCCGTCGAGCCGGAAGCCGCGCACCTGCGGCGCGCCGCCCTGCAGCAGCGAGTCGTCCGGCATGACGTTCCGGAGCCGGCGGCGCAGGTTGTCGACGCCGAGCTGCACCGCGCGCTCGAGCGCGCCCTCCATCACGAAGATCTGCTGGCGCACGCGCGTCTGCCGGGCGTCGGCGCCCTGCGGCGGCTGCGCCGCGGCCGCGCCCGCCATCCCGATTCCCACCGCGACACCGATCAACCAGATTCGTACCGCCACAATGTTGCCTCCTAGTTGGTAGTTGGTAGTCGGTAGTCGGTAGCAAGAGCCCCCAACCACGAACTACGAACTATCAACTATCAACTACCAACTGCTACCACCTACCAACTACCGACTACCGGCGAGCGCGCCTACTGCGGCTGCGACACCCGCATCAGGTAATTGAGCATCTGCCGCTGTTCGCGCACTTCGGCGTTGGTCAAGCCCTCGATCTGCCCGAAGTTGCGCTGAATCTGCTCGAGATCGACGCGGCGCTGCGAATCGAAGTCGCGCAGGATTTGCGCCGTGCGCAGCGCCAGCTCGCGCTGCTGCCGGCGCTCGCTGTCGTCGATCAGCGTCCGAACGCGCGCAAGGAGCTGTCCATCGACCGGCGCCTGGGCGGCTGCCGGCGCGGGACCGGACGGATGCAACTGCGCCATCTCATCGCGGAGGCGCCGCTCGAGCGCGTCGAGCGACGCGGCTGTCACGCCTTCAGCGGGCGCAGACGCGCCGGCGGGTACGGCCGCCGTCTCCACGGCCGACGGCGTCTCGCGCAGGCTCCCTCTGACGATGCCGAGCGACAGGCCCGCGGCAAAGATCGCGGCGGCCGCCGCCAGTTGCATCCACGCGGGGAGCGGCCGGCTGAACCAAGCCTGAGGCCTGAGGCGACCCTGTGGCCCGGGCCCTGGGGCCTGGGGCCTGGTGATGGCGAAGCCAAGGTCCGTCTCCGGCGGCGACCACGAGGCCAGCTGGATTCGGGTGGACTCGAGCGACGCCAGCTCCGCCGCACAGGCGACGCAGACCGCGACGTGCGCAGCGATGGCAGCGCGCACGTCCGGTTCGCACTCGTCATAGAGATAGGTGACGAGCGCGGCGTTGTCTCCGCACTGATAGGTGGTACTCATACCTTCCTCGCAACCGGCGCCATGCCTTGCCGCTCCAGGTGGCGGCGCAGCACGGTCAGCCCCTGATAGAGGCGCGTCTTCACGGTACTCAAGGGACAGCCTTGCAGATCCGCGATCTCCTGAAACGTCATCCCGTGGTACTCCTTCAGGACGATCGCCGTCCGCTGCGCCTCGGGCAGGTGCGCCATCGCCTCCTCCACGGCGGCGCTCAGCTCGCGCCGCGCGACGAGGTCCTCGATCGATTCGGTGCCCTCGCGCTCGGCGGCCAGCTCGACCGGGTCGACTCCCTCGGGCGCCTCGACGATGGGCGCGCGGCGGTGGCGCCGGACCCAGTCGCGGCAGAGATTGAGCGCGATTCGGTACAGCCAGGACGAAAACTTCGCCTGTCCCCTGAATCCCGGCAGGGCTCGGAAGGCGCGCAGGAACGTTTCCTGGCAGACGTCGCGGGCGTCTTCCTCCCGCCCGATGACGCGATAGGCGAGGGCATAGATCGGCCGCTCCCATCGCAGGATGAGCTGATTGAAGCTGTCGACGTCGCCGCCCCTCGAGCGGGCGACGAGGTCCTCGTCAGTCCACGTCATCGCAGGCCCTGCGTCCCGGGTCCCCGTTTCAGCCGGCTGCAAGATAAGACGGCTGGAGCCTCATTGTGGTTGGTGTGTCCCATCATACGACGCCCACCAGGCTCGGAAGTGCTTACGTGTGAAAAGCTTAGACGCCGTCGAGTCGGACGCGCTAGAATGAACGGCGTTTGCCCCTCAACTTCCCGACGGACGAAGTCTTTTTGACCACGGAAGAGATACTCGAGTACCTCCAGGTCAATCTCCGTACGGTGTATCGGCTGATCAAAGCGGGAAAAATTCCCGCTGTCCGCGTCGGCCGTCAGTGGCGGTTCCGGAAGCGCGACATCGATGCATGGCTCGACAGCCAGCGCAGCGCGGGCGGTGGCGCGGCCGCCTCGGCTCCGGCCGCCCAGCGCCGGCCGCGCATCCTCGTGGTCGATGACGAGGCCAGCATTCGCGACCTGCTGGCGAAGACGCTCGCGCTCGCGGAATACGATGTCGACACGGCACCCGACGCGGCGGCAGCGCTCAACCGCGTTCGCGCCGTCCCGTACGACCTGCTGATCGCCGACCTGCGCATGCCCGGGATGGACGGGCTGTCGCTGATCCGCCAGACCAAGCGCATCCGCGCCGAGCTGCCCGTCATCATCATCACCGGCTATTCGAGCGAGGCGAGCGCGATCGAAGCCGTCAATCTTGGAGTCGCCGGCTACCTCAGAAAGCCGTTCCGCGTGCCTGAAGTGCTCGCCGCCGCCGCGAAGGCGCTCGGAGCGCCTGCCGCGTAACTAGCACCCCAACGCGCAAAGTCCGCGCGTCGGGGGCCCCGCTGTGATCCAGCTTTCCGAGCTCACCAAGTCGTTCGGCGATCGCGTCCTGCTCGATCGCGTCACGTGGCAGATCGACGACGGCGATCGTGTCGGCCTGTGCGGGCCGAACGGCGCCGGCAAGACGACCCTCCTGAAGATGCTCGCGGGGCTCGAGGAGCCCGCCGCGGGCGCCATCGTGAAGCCGGCGGCGCTCACCATCGGCTACCTGCCGCAGGACGGGCTGACGCACACGGAGCGCACCGTGTTCGAGGAGGCGAGCAGCGCCTTCCAGCCGCTCCTGGATTTCAAGGCGGAGATGCACGACATCGAGCACCGGCTCGGCGACGCCTCGGTTCCCCCCGAGGCGCACGAGGCGATGCTGGTGCGCTACAGCGAGCTGCAGGACCGCTTCCGGCTCGCCGACGGCTACAACATGGACCTGCGGATCGCGACGGTGCTGCGCGGGCTCGGGTTCAGCGCGGAGGACGCGGCGCGGCCGGCGGACACCTTCTCGGGCGGCTGGCAGATGCGCATCGCCCTGGCAAAGCTGCTCCTCGGGCGCCCCAAGCTGCTGCTCCTCGACGAGCCGACGAACCACCTGGACCTCGAAGCCCGGAACTGGCTCGAGGAGTACCTGACGACCTACCCGTACGCCGTAATCCTGGTGTCGCACGATCGCTACTTTCTCGACGCGGTCGTCACGCGCATCACCGATCTCAACCTGTGGACGCTCACCGACTATGTGGGCAACTACAGCAAATACGTCGAGCAGCGCGACGCGATGCTCGAACGGCTGCGCCAGGCCAAGCGCGAGCAGGCCGAGGAGATTGCCAGGGTCAAGCTGTTCATCGACCGGTTCCGGTACCAGGCGACGAAGGCGGCGCAGGTCCAGAGCCGGATCAAGCTCCTCGAGAAGGTGGTGCCCATCGAGGTGCCGCCCGAGCGCAAGCGTATTCACTTCAAGTTCCCTCCGTGCGTCAAGAGCGGCCGCACGGTGCTCGAGCTGACGCACGCCCGCAAGGCCTACGGGAGCCTCGTGGTGTTTCGCGACGCGACGCTGCACATCGAGCGCGGGGATCGCATCGCGCTCGTCGGGCCGAACGGCGCGGGCAAGTCGACGCTGATGCGGATGCTGTCTGGCGAGGAAACGCCGGATCACGGCACGCGGACGGTCGGGCACCAGGTGGTGACGGAGTACTTCGCCCAGGACGAGGCGGCGCGCCTCGACCCGACGCTCACGGTGTACGAGACGCTCGAAGCGGGATCCCCCACCGACATGGTTCCGGCCATCCGCAACATTCTCGGCGGGTTTCTGTTCTCGGGCGACGACGTCTACAAGAAGGCGGCGGTGCTCTCGGGGGGCGAGCGCACGCGGCTGGCGGTGGCGCGCATGCTGCTGCGGCCGTCGAACACGCTGCTGCTCGACGAGCCGACCAACCACCTCGACCTCGACTCGAAGGACGTGCTGCTCGAGGCGCTCGAGGATTACGGCGGCACCCTCATCATCGTCTCGCACGACCGGTACTTCGTCGAAAAGCTCGCGACGAAGATCATCGAGATCGGCCACGGGGAGGCCGTCGTCTATCCGGGGGCCTATCGTGAGTTCCTGTGGCACAAGGAGCATGCGACGGGTCCGGGATCCGGGATCCGGGGTGCGGGGTTCCGGGGGCCGGGGACGGGGGCCCGAGGGGCGGCGGGGGGGTAGGGGCGGGGGGCGGAAAAGCGGTCCCAGTAAGAC
>CAZGLC010000233.1:0-7693 GCA_964526235.1 uncultured Bifidobacteriaceae bacterium | reverse complement strand
GCCCATCACTCGTTTGCCACCGAATACGACCGCGCGAAGCCGGTGTCGGTGACCGGCACCGTACGCAAGGTCGAGTGGCGCAACCCGCATATCTGGTTCTACCTCGACGTGAAGGACGAGCGCGGCCGCGTGACGACGTGGGGATTCTCGGGCGCGCCGCCGGCGTTCCTGCAGCGGCAGGGCATTCCCCGCGACGTGATGAAGATCGGCGACGTCGTGCGCGTCGACGGCTTCCGGGCGCGCGACGGCTCGAGCAACGCCTCCGGTGGCAAGGTCACCTTCGCCGACGGGCGCAGCGTCTTTACCGCCTCGCCCGAAGACGTGCGTCCGAATTAGGCCGCGCCATGCATCGCCTGAGTCTCGTCGCCGCCGCTCTTCTATGCGCCTGTTCGTCGCCGCCGCAGGCGCCCGCCGATTCGACGGGCGCGCCCCGGGCCGCGGATGGCACACCGGATTTCACGGGCGTGTGGGCCGGCCCGGGCTTCGTCCACACGGGCCATCCTGAAACGGACAAGCCCCAGGTGCGCCTCTACACCGAGGCCACCATGGCGCCGATCAAGCCCGGCGCGCGGCCGATCCTCTACCGGCCGTACGCGAAGAACGTCCTCATCGACGATCCGACGGCGGTGTGCCTTCCGAACGGACTGACGCGGCAGATTCCCTCGCCGTACGCGCAGCAGTGGATACAAACGCCCACGCAGCTCGTGATTCTGTACGAATACATGCACTTCTTCCGCGTGATCCCGTTCGGACCGCCCAATCGTCCGCACGCCGCCGACCTCGAGCCGACCTACATGGGCGACTCGATCGCCTGGTGGGACGACGACACGCTCGTCATCGATACGGTCGGGTTGAAAGAATGGATGCTCGACGCCTACCACCCGGACGAGGGCGGGTCGCGGTGGCACAGCGACCAGATGCACGTCGTGGAGCGGCTGCGGTTCACCGACGCCACGAACGTCGCCTACGAGGTGACGATCGACGATCCCGCGATCTTCGAGCGGCCGTGGGTCGAGAAGTGGGCGATGCAACGCAAGCCGTCGTGGAAGATCCTGGAGAACGTCTGCGAGGACAACAACCGGTGTGTGGCGGGCAACTGCAGCCCCGCGGACGTGCAGCAGTCGGCGGCGCGGTAACCAGGTTCAACGCGTCGAGGAGGCAGGCGATGGGCATGGGTCGATACCTGCTCCCGTTCACCCTCGTGGTCGTCATCGCCTGGCCGGACCAGGCGCGTGCGCAGCTCACTGCCGATCGGTACGCCGAAGGGCAGCCCAAGAACGTGGGCGGCTGTCCTGCAGAGCCGCGGGCGTTTCACAGGTGCGCCCTGGACAGGGCACAGAGCTTCGCGCCGCCACGCACGCCGTCAGGCAGACCCGACATGCAGGGCTACTGGTTCGGGCTGCTGGTCTCGGAATACACCGTGGAATCGGTCGCCGCCGACGATCCTCGGGCGCAGAGCGGGGTGGAGCCCTGGGAGGTCTGGCCGGGCATGATTGTCGACCCGCCGGACGGACAGATTCCGTACCAACCATGGGCGGCCGGGATCGGCAGAGCCGGGGAGAACCGCCAGCGGTACATCGACCCGCGCACGGCGTGTCAGACGGCGGGCGTGCCCCGCCTCGCGCAGCAGGGCGACATCACCACCAAGCGGGATCCGAATCAGATCATCCAGCCCCATGGCGACACCTACGTGATGTGGCTCTTCGAGGACTCCCACTTCTACCGCACGATCGCCATGGACGGGCGCCCGCACGTCGGGCCGAACATCACGCTGTGGCACGGGGACTCGCGCGGCCGGTGGGAGGGCAATACCCTGGTCATCGACACGAGGAACCTCAACGGCTACACCTGGCTCGACGACGCGGGAGATTTCTATACCGACGCGGCGCATCTGGTCGAACGCCTGACGATGATCGACCGGGATACGATCCACTACGAAATCACGATCGAGGACCCGACGGTCTACACCAGGCCCTGGACCATGGCCTGGGCGCTCGCGCGGGAGACTGACCCGCGGTTCCAGCTCCTCGAAGAGGCGTGCGTCGAAGGGGACCGCGACCTGCCGCATTTTCTCGAGGCCGGCCGCCAGTACTATTTCGGGAAAAGCTGGAAATCACATGCAGGCAGACGGGAAAGATAGCAGCGAACGTGGCCGCGGCCGCATAACGCGCTTCGTTCTCGCCCTCCTGATCGTCTGCGCGTCGCCCGCGCTCGCGCAGCCGCCGGATCTGTCCGGCGGCTGGATGCTGACCGGCGGCAGGACGATGTTTGGCGCCTGGGATCTGACGGACGAGGGACGGCGCCGATTCGAGGCCTACGATTTCAAGACCGACGATCCCGCGCTCGAGTGCATCGGCGCCAGCTGGACGCGCGTCTGGCTGAATCCGAACGTCCTGGTGCAGATCACGCAGGCCGCCGATCACGTGCGGCTCCGCTACGAATGGATGGATCTCGATCGGCGGATCCCCCTCGTCGATCCCGCGATGCCCGACCCGCCGCGCGGTTCCATCCAGGGCCATCCGGCGCTCGGCCGCTACGCCGCATGGTATGACGGCAATGCCCTGGTGATCGAGACCGTGGACGTGGCACCCGGCTACGTGTCGACGATGGAGAAGTGGGCCGGGCTGCCGCAGAGCCGCCGGATGCGGACCATCGAGCGGCTGACGCGCGCGGGCGACGTGCTCACCATCGACATTACGCACGTGGATCCGGTCAACTACAGGAAGCCACTCATCGTCACGATTACGTATCCACGATCGAAATTCGAGCTGATGGAATACAACTGCACGCCGGAGGATGCGGCCGTCGTGGGGCCACGATAGCGACGCGGCCCCGGAGGGACCCGGACATGTACGCGAAGCTGCTGCGAATGGCGTCGGCGCTGTTCCTCTCGGGCGCGCCCCTTCTTGCGCACCATTCGGTGCCGGTCAACTTCGATCAGTCGCGCGAGATCACGATCGCCGGCGTGATCACCGAGATCCGATGGATCAACCCGCACTCGCGCTTCCGGCTCGAGGTGAAGCAGGAGGACGGGTCGATGCTGGAATGGCTGGTGGAGATGGGCGCGATCAACACGATGAAGCGCGCCGGCTTTCAAACGGAGCGGTTCGCGGTGGGCGACCCGGTCACCGTCATCGGGAATCCGGGCCGCCGCGACCGCGTGGTGCTGCTGAGGACGGCCGTCCTGCCGGACGGCACGAAGCTGTCGCCGTAGGGGCGACGCATCCGTCGCCTCTGCAGGTTCAACGCGTGGCGGTGAAGGCGCCGCCGCCGCCGCCCTTGATCGAACCCTTGATGCTGTTCCCCTCGACCTGCCCGGTATACGTGGCGTTGCCCGCCGTGAAGGTGATCTCGTTGCCGCGCAGGCGGCCGTTGGTGATCGCGGTCGACCCGAGCGTCCCCGACAGCATCTGGAACTGCTGCTTCAGCACGAGCGGATTCTGGCCGACCTTCCAGCTCCCGTCGGCCTTGGCGGGGACGATCCAGAGCAGCGCCGTGCACCAGCTCGAGCAGTCGCCGCTGATCGTCTGCGTCTCGTCCGCCTCCCAGTCCTCCATCGAGAACGTGTTCGACACGATGCGCGTGCCGGGCCTCAGCTCGAGGATCGTCGGCCGGAGCTTCATATTGATCGACGGCAGCAGGAACATCGTAATGACGTTCGCTTTCGAGATGTCGACCGTGAAGAGATCCGCCTCCTGGAACGTCGCGCGGTTCGAAACGGCGGCGATCTCCGCGTTGCGGCGCGACAGCTCCACCATCTTGGGGTTGTACTCGATGCCAAGGGCGCGGGCGCCGCGCTTGGCGGCCGTGATGACGGTGCGGCCGTCGCCCGACCCGAGGTCCATGTGGAAATCCTGTGGCGTGAGCTTCGCCATGTCGAGCATCTTGTCGACGAGCGCCTGCGGCGTCGGCACCCAGACGACGTCCTTGCCGGCCTGGCCGACCTGCGGCTCGAACGGCGTCTCGGTCGACTGCTGCGCCTGCGCCGGCAGCGCGACGAGCAGCACCGCCACGGCAGCAAGCATCCACGAACGGAACGCGTGCGATCTGGTCATTCCTGAACTCCTGGCAATGATGGCTGAACGTGATCGCGTATTATACCGAGCACACGGGCTTTGGGCTGTGGGCTGTGGGCATTGGGCTTTGGGAATGGGAGTTGGGAGTTGTCTTATCGCCCCGGCACCTGCTGGATCGGCTGCGAGGAGTCGCGCTCGGTCGACCCGCGCGGCGCGGCCACGGCCGGCCGCGGCATGGTCTTCATCCGCGCGATGTACTCCGGGTACATCGTCTCCGGCCCGCCCAGCCGCGCCTGATGGGGCGTGCCGAACGCGTCGGCCAGTCTGGGATTGAGGCCGGGAAGCGGGCTCGTGCCGGGCAGGAAATGCCGGACGCTGCCGCGCTCGACGGCGGTCTCGGTCGCCTCTTCGCACGGATACGGCCACATCGGCATCGCGGCGTCGTACTGCCACATCATCGTCGTCCGGATGTACGGCTCGGCGAGGTACACCGGGTCGTAAATGATCACCGTCGCCTGCAGCAGGTCGCCGATGCGGCGGTAGCGCGTGCGGATGACCGACCGGTCGCTGCGCATCTGCCCCGAGCGCCGGATGTACGACTCCTTCAGATGCGTCGTCGAGACGACGAGCGTGTCGCCGTCCCATTCGCCGGTGGAGAAGCCGCTCCACATGTGCGGCGCGTGTGCGGGCGGATGCGGGCGCCCGTCCATCCAGATGGAGACGCGCTGCTCCATCTGATTGATCTGCCCGTGATACGCGATCAGGTCTTGCGTCGCGCGATCGATCTCCGGCCGGAATTCCATCGCCGAGAGTACGCCTTCGACGGAGAAGTCGAACGGATGCGGGCGGCAGACCCACTCGGCGACGTCGAACTCGTCGGGCGACCAGCTGTCGGCGCGCCACTGCCCTTCGACGCTGACCGGAAGGCCGGCCCGGTCGCCCGTCATGCCGCTGCCGTCCTCGTTGCGCGGCAGCGGACGCCACCGCCCGGAGATGTCTGTCTGAGCTGAGACAGACGGCGCCGCGAACGAGACGAGGACCACGAGAAGCCATCCATATCGGAGGCGCCTGTCACCTCCACTCAATCTTCTTCTCGGTGTCTCGGTGCCTCGGTGTTCCGTGATCGTCAGATGCCTCATAAACTCTCGAGACCCCTCGATGACCTCAGAATAGATATTTGATCCCGAACTGGAAGATGCGTGGTGTCCCCGCCTGCGTCGTGATCTGGCCGAAGTTGCCGGCGTCGAAATTGGCGGTATTGGCGTTGCCGCCGCCACCGAGCGGCGGACCCGGATTGCCCCAGTTGAAGTGATTCAGCAGATTGAACGTCTCCACGCGAAGTTCCAGGTTCTGCGTGGCGCCCAGCGGAATCCGGCGCGACAGCGCCAGATCGGTGCTCCAGTAGGCCGGTCCTTCGATGCTGTTTCGCGTGTGCGACCCGAGCTGCCCGGGCGCCGGGTACGCGAAAGCCGCGGGGTTGAGATAGTTGTTCAGCGTCTTGTCCCCGTACGGGTTGGCCAGCACCTGGTCGACACGCTGTTGCAGGATGCCCGTCGCGGCGATGTCGCGGAGCGTCATCACCGTGATCCAGGCGCCCGAACGCGCGGTGAGAATGCCCGCCACGTTCCACCCCGAGGCCAGGAGATTCAGCCCGCGGTTCGCAAACTGCGGCGTTTCCACCGTCACCGTCGCATTGGCGATGTGGCGCCGGGAGAACGTGCAGTTGCCGAGATCCCAGTCGGGGTCGTCAGGGTTCTGCAGACTCTGTCCGCCCGTGAAAAACGTGACCTGCGCGAAGTTCCCGACACAGTGGGCGCGCGTGTAATTCGCATTGAGGCTCACGCCGCTGGCCGCGCGACGCTGCGTGGACAGGCGCAGTGCGTGATAGGTCTGCGAGCCGATCGCCTCGTGGCGCTCGATCGATCCGATCAACCGGGACGCCTGTGGATTCTCGAGCGACAGCCTGCGCCGCTGATTCAGCGTGGTCGCCGTGCCGCACGCGGGGAAGGACACGCCGCCGAGCGTGCAGGGGCCGGTGCCCTGGAAGACGCCGGGGTTGCGCTGCACCTGCGCCCAGATCCGGTCCGTGTAGCTGCCGAGATAGCTGGCCGAGACCTGCCAGGCGCTGCCGACCTGGCGCTCGAGGATGACGTTCCACGACTGGGCGCGCGTCGAGTTGTTGTCGGGGTCGACCGAGGCGAGCGCGCCGTACGACGGGAACTGCGCGTCCGGGCCGGGCGTTTCCGGATACGGATGCGGCGGCCCGCCGGGGAAGCCGCGATACGGATCGTCGAAGCCGCCCGGCAGCTGGGTCACCCGCAGCCGGCCCCCGAACGGCGGCGCCGTGGCGCTGATGAAGAGGTACGACGCACCCTGGAAGTCGTAGCCGAGGCTGTACGACGAGCGCACCGCCGTCCTGCCGTCGCCGGTCACGTCCCACGCCATCCCGACGCGCGGCGCGACGTTGGTCCACTTGTTGTTCAGACCCGACTTGCCCGACGGAAAATCGGGGTCGCCGGGGTACTGGAATCCGGCCGGCGCATTGTGGAAGACCGTGCTCGTCACGCCCTGGCGGAACCTGTCGAGACTGAAGTTGCCGATCGCCCGGTTCTGGATGTGCGCGCCGAAGAACGGCTCCCATCGCACACCGCCGTTGAGCGTCACCCGCGGGCTGACGCGCCACGTGTCCTGCGCGTAGAAGCCGAGGTACTTCTGCGCCATGTCGAGCACACCGGGCCGCGCGTGCTCGAGACGGGCCAATCGTCCCGTCAGGAAGTCCGCCATGCCGAGCCCGGTGGACGACCCGTCGAAGGTGAAGAGACCGACGCCGCGCTGGCTGTCGACGGTGTAGTGCGTCCAGTACGCGACGTTCCCGCCCAACGCGAGCTGATGGCTGCCCCGCACCAGCGTGATGTCGTCGGAGATCTGATACGCGTCCGTGTCGCCCTGGAAATACACCGAGCCGCCGGAGGCCGTGGCGAAGCCCCCGCTGATCTCGATCCCGATGATGCCGGGCACGTAATTGTGGAAGTTGTTGACACCGACACTCTCGGCGCCGAAGAACGGCTCGAGGTGATAGTGCGCGCGGCTGCGATTCCAGGACACGCGAAACGCATTCACCGTATTCGCGCCGAAGACGCGCGTATCGCCGAGCGTCAGCGAATGCGCGCGATGCTTCTGCGCGTTGTCCTCCGCCCTCGTGGTCAGCACGTTGCCCGATGTGGGCCACGCCGGGATCTGCTCGTCGAAGGTCAGCATGTAGCGGCCGAAGATCGAATGCCCGCCGCTCCCCTGGTAGTCGACCTTGGCGACGATCTGGCTCTGGTCGTAGCTGAGCGGCGCGGAAAACCGGACGTCGCCGCACGGATCGGCCGTCGCCGGCAGCTGCCGCGCGACGGCCATCGCCGCCGGGCTGAACAGACGTGGATCGATCCGGTTGTTCACGAACGGCGCCCGCAGCGCGATCTGCTGGCCGCGATTGCACGCGGGTGAGGCAAAGGCCGTGAAGTCGCCGGCGAGCATCGCCGCGGTCGGGATCCTCGTGATGGCGTCCGCCGGCGTCACGCGGAGGAACGTGCCCTGGTAGGCGCCGAAGAAGAACAACCGATCGCTCACGATCGGACCGCCCACCGCGCCGCCCGCCTGGTTCCGCTTGAGGCCGTCGTCGCGGCGCTTCC
>CAZGLC010000232.1:0-7765 GCA_964526235.1 uncultured Bifidobacteriaceae bacterium | reverse complement strand
TCGGACACGCTCCTCACGCTTCGCGGCGCGTCGGTCGTGGTGACCAACGACTGCAACGGTCTCGGTGCATGGCTGCTCGTGGTTGGCGCGATGTCCGCCATGCCGGCGGTCTCCTGGCCATGGCGCGCCGCGGGCATGGCCGCGTCCGCCGTCGCGCTGACCGCGGTCAACGTCACGCGGATCTCGATCCTGTGCTACCTGCAAGCGGAGCAGCCGCCCTGGTTCAGCCCGTTTCACGAGCAGGTGGCGCCGCTTGCCGTGGTGCTTGCCGCGAGCGCCTGCGTCGCCGTGTGGTTCAATCGCGTCCAGGAAGCCCAGTATGCGCAGCCACGTTAGGGCGCTGCTCCGGTGGGGGGCGCTGATCGTTGTGAGTGTCATGGTGGTTCCGGCCGTCGCCAGTGCCCAGCCGTTCGCGTACGTATCGAACCACCATGGGAACACCGTTTCCGTCGTTGACACCGCAACGAATACCGTGGTCGCCACGATACCGGTGGGCGTTCGTCCAGCGCACTTGACCGTGAGCCCCAACGGAACCCGGGTGTACGTCCCCAACGCCGGGTCGGGCACCGTCTCGGTGATCGACACGACAACCAACACGGTGGTGGCTGAGATAAGCGGCTGGAGCTCGCCCGGCGGCGCCACATTCCATCCCGATGGAACGCGGGTGTACGTGCCGAACGCGAGCACGAACGAGCTGTTCGTGATCGACACCGCCTCGAACACGGTTACCGCGGAAGTGTCTGTGGGTTTGGGTCCCGGGCGGGTATGGGTGAGCCCGGACGGCAACCGCGCGTACGTCACGAACTACGGCTCAAATACGGTCTCGGTCATTGACACGGCGACGAACACCGTCGCTGGCAATCCCATCCCCGTGGGCAGCGGGCCGTCCGGGATTTCCGGGGACCTCGCGGGCACGAGAGCCTACGTGGCGAATGAGACGGGCACCGTTTCGGTCATCGATCTCACGACGAACACTGTCCTGGCCACGGTGCAATTTGGGGCGGGTGAGAGTTTCCGTCAGATCTGGGTGCGCCCCGACGGCCGCAAGGCGTATGTGGCTGACGCCGGAAACGGCTCCGTGACCGTGCTGAACGACATCTTTGCGCTGCAGGGCAGCGTCTATGCGGTATCGCTCAACGCTGGTCCGTCGGGAGTCGCGGGGCTCGGTGGCAGCCCGGATGGCTCCAAGCTTTATGTGGCGCTCCTCAATAGCGAAGCTGTCGCCATTATCGACACGGCAACGGATACCGTCCTCGGCACGTTTTCGATTGGCAGTGGCGACCTGGACCCCGTGGACGTCGCTGTCCAGTATTCGGGCTATACCCTGGCCGCGCTTCGCGCCGCTGGCGTCTCTGCAGGGACGCTGATCGCCGCGGGCATTTCAGTCTCGGACCTTCTTGCGGGCGGTTACAGCGCCGCTGGCGTCTCTGCAGGGACGCTGCTCAACGCGGGCGTTTCAGTCTCGGACCTTCTTGCGGGCGGTTACAGCGCCGTTGAGGTCTTGCTCGGTGGAGCCACCGCAAGCGAGCTGCGGGACGCTGGCGTCACGGCTACCGGCCTTATCGCCGGCGGAGCCACGGTGAGCCAGATGCTCAACGCTGGATTCAGTCCGTCGCAGATTCTCGCGGGCGGCGGGTCTGTCGCGAATCTCAAGGCCGCCGGCGTCAACGCCACGGCTTTGACGGCCGCCGGCGTCTCCCTCGCCAATCTCGTCACCGCGGGTTTCACCCAATCCGACCTGCTTGGCGCGGGATTCACGGCCGAACAGATTGCGGCCGCCGGTGGCGGAGCCGGAAGCGGCGGCAGTGGCACCGCGACGGCCGTGCCGGCGCTGCCTGTGTGGGCGATGATCGCGCTCGCCGCCATCCTGGCCCGCATGACCCTTCGCGCGCCCCGGCGCGCCTCCGTGCGGGTGCGGCGATGACCCCTCTGACCCACCGCGATCTCCTCGTGCGCGTGCTTCGCGCTGGTGGTGCGATCGCCGCGATCTACTCCTTCCTCTACTTCGTTCTGCCCGCGACGACCGGTCTCGACCTGGTCGCTCTCCTCAACCTCACCCTCGCCTCTGCCAGCGCAATGCTGATGAACACGCCTTCACGTAGAGCGCTCGTTGGAGTGTCCGAATCTTTTCAGGAGTTGCCAGGCTCACGCCAATCTCCTCATCACTCGTTCAAGCGCACCCCGAACCTGGACGGTCTGCAGGTTCTGACGCCGGCGTGCGCTGGAACGGAAGTTGCGCCCGCAGCGTTCAGTCGTAGGAGAGAGGTGTTCATGCCCCGCGCACAGTTGCGAATCCTGCCGCGACTGGCGTGGATCGCCGCTGTCCTGGCGGTGTGTTTCTTCCCTGCTGACGCCTCGGGCCAGACCCGGACATTGGCGCCGATGCCAAGCCCCGGGCACGACGGCAGCGTCGCCGTCATCGGCGGCATCGTCTATATCGTCGCCCCCTACAACGGCCAGAACAACATCGTTTACGCGTACGACCCCGCCCCAAACACGTGGTCGACCAAAGCCTCCCGACCCGACGTGGGATCCGGCAAGGTGGCCGGCGTCATCAACGGAATCCTGTACGAAGCCGGCGGCACGAATTGCTGCGTCAACGTCAATGCCGTGTATGCCTACAACCCTGCGACGAACACTTGGTCGACCGTGGCTTCCATGCCTGTTGGCCAGTCGCGCGCGGCCAGCGGCGTCATCGACGGGAAGCTCTATGTCGCGGGAGGACACAACTCCACGGCCGGCGCGATCGCGACCTTTCAGGCGTACGATCCGGTCACGAACGCCTGGACAAGTCTGACGTCGATGCCGACCGCGCGGTCCGGCGTGGCGGGCGCAGTGCTCGACGGCAAGCTGTGGGTCATTGGCGGTGGCACGGGACCTGGCGGCCACACGGGTGTGGTTGCAACCGTGGACGTCTATGACCCAGTGACCAACACCTGGACGACAGCGCCGGCGATGCCGACGGCGCGCAACTGGGCGCGAACGGCGGTGGTGAACGGCATCCTGTACATCATCGGCGGCGAGGACGGCAGCGGCGCGCTGAACACGATCGAGGCCTACGATCCCGTGCAGAACATCTGGGTAACGCTTGCCGGACTGCAGACGGCCCGAATCGCGGCAAATGTCGCGGTGGTCAATGGGTTCATCTACGTCATCGGCGGCTACTCCACCACTCCCACCCTAAGCGAGCTCGCCGCGAACGAATACGTTCAGTTTTCGATCAGCGAACTGCGTGCGGCCGGAATCAGCGCAGCCGCGCTGTACGCGGGCGGCTTCTCGCTCGCCGACCTGGAGGCGGCTGGATTCACCTCCAGTGAGCTTGCCGGACTCGGGACGGGCGGCGGTGGAAGCGGCGACTCGCTCGCGGCACTGATTGCCGCCGGAACGCCGATCTCCGAGCTTCTCGGTGCGGAGTTCACGGTCAGTCAACTGCTGAATGCAGGCGTCAGCCCGCTCCAACTCCTGCAAGGTGGAGCGACGGCTGTCGATCTGGCGGCGGCGTCCATCACGGCTGCCTCTTTGGTGGCCGGCGGCGCCAGTGTCAGCAGCCTGCTCGCAGCCGGCTTCAGCACTGCCGAATTGTTCCAGGGCGGCGCGTCGGTCGCGGATCTGAAAGCCGCGGGCGTCAGCGCGGCCCAGCTGCTCGCCGCGGGCGCCACCGAAAGCCAGCTGCTGGCCGGAGGCTTTACCTCGGCGGACATCGGCGGCACATCAGGGCGCGCCACCGCGGTGCCGGTCCTTCCCGCCTGGGCGTTTGCGGTGCTCGGCTTCTTACTGTTCAGGGTCGTCGCCGTCCGTTCCCGTCGCCTCACCCTATAGAATTGCGGGCGTGATCACGACGCCGAGGCGGAGAACGCAGCTCGGTCTCCTCGTCCCGGGGCTCGCCTGTGCCGGCAGTCTCCTGGTCGTCCTCGGAACAGACGGCGCATTCGGTCTGCGGTGGGGGCGATCGACATCGATCACGCTGACCGGCAACGACCGCGCAGGCCGACTGGAAGTCCCCGTGCTGAATCTATGGGCTCGCCCCCGTTTCGGCGCGGACAACCGTGTCGTTGCACAGGTGCGATTCTCTCGAGACGGGAAGGAACCCGCGCGGCTGATGACGCGAGAAACCGTCGAAGGACGGTATCGCGTTGAGCTCGCGGACGGACGCTCAGGCCGGGTCGTGCGTCGGTTCGTCGAGGAGAAATAGACCGAAGAGCCTGGCGCGGAACGTGCTCGGCGGATCATCAGATTCCTGTGATAACGTCCGTCCGGCCCGAGGCCGCTTTCATCGACTTCTGGTTGGTGCCCGCCTTCGCTGACGACGCTCGACCAACGAGCCGAGGCCTCGACGATCCGCCGGCGCGAGCCCCAGGCGTGCATTGTCCGATTCTCTCCGGACATTGCGCCGTGACGCGTCGTTCCTGTCATGAGGTGGCCGTACGCGATCCGTCAGATGCGCGGATACAATGGCGTCACGATGTCCAAGGGAGCTGCCGGCCCCCCGCCAGTCACGCCCGAATTGCTCGATGGACGTCGATGCTGAGACCGGGTGCCGTTCGCCCCGTCGCGTCAGGGCTCGCCCGCGCGGTCGGGGCGATCGCGGCCGCGTACGCCACGCTGCACTTCGTCGTGCCAGTCGCGTTCGACGTGAACGCGATTGCTCGGCTGAACCTCGCCCTCGCCACCGGCGGCGCGACGCTGATGAACGCCCTCGGCCTTGCCGTGGCGCAGTCGAACACGTTTCTGACTTTCCGCGGCGCCACGGTTGTCGTCACCGATGACTGCAACGGCCTCGGCGCCTGGCTCCTCGTCGTCGGCGCGATGTCCGCGCTTCCTTCGATCTCGTGGCTGCGGCGCCTTCTGGGGATGGCAGCCGCGGCGCTGGCGATATCCGCCGTGAACATCACCCGCATCGCGATCCTCTGCTACCTGCAGGCCGAACGGCCCCTGTGGTTCAGCCCGTTTCACGAGCAGGTGGCACCGCTCGCCGTCGTGCTCACGGCCAGCGCCTGCTTTGCGCTCTCGGTGAGGAGAGTGGACGTTGCGACTCAGCGCTAGGGCGCTGCTGCACTGGGCGGCGCTCGTCGCAGTGTTCTACGCGAGTGGTCTCGGAGCCTGGCAGTGGACGGAGCCGCTCTATCTTCGCGCGCTCGAGCGCGGTGTCGTTGCGCTCCAGTCAGTGGGCGTGCTCCCGCCGACGCTTCAGGCGGTGGTCGTACCGGATCGCGGCCTGGCCGTGATGGGACCCGGCGTGAAGTCGCTCGCCGTCCCGCAGCGGATCCTCGGCGCCGACCTCGCGCTGGCCGCTGCGCTCATGCTCGGCACGATCTGGCTGCGGTGGCGGGATCGGATACTGCGACTGGGGGCGGCGCTGGGTCTCGTGTTCGCCGCTCACCTTGCGACCATCGTCGCGCAAACGTGGGTGAATATGAGCGCCTCCACCAGCCTGTGGGCGACGTGGAGCTTGTGGACGACCCTCTACCAGGGCAAAGTCGTTCCGCTTGCCGCGTGGGGCATGGTTGTCGCAATGCGCACTGACTGCGGCCGACCGCAATTCCATGTCCCGCCCGGAACCGCAGATCCCGTAAGGTAGAATCCCTCGAATCCGCTCGCCGTGCGCGCGCTGCGCTGGTGGGGCGGTCGCCTCCTCAGTCTTCCCTACGTTTCTTGGAGAGGGCCCCGAATCCGAGGGCTGGCATCGGTCGCGTTCGTCGGACGTCTTGATCCCGTAACGTATGGATTACCAATAGGTTACCCTGGCGCTCGAGCCTGGGAACGGAACATGCTAACGGGCTCCTGGTCACCCTTGTTCCTATGCGAAACCGCCCGTCTTCCCTTCGGGTTGTCGGCTACGCGCTGGCGGTCATCGCGGTTGCGGCCGGTCTGTCGACATCCTGTCGCTGGGGGCGGCGCCTACCGGAGGCGCCATCCAGTATTCGGGCTATTCGACGGCTGCGCTGCGGGCGGCCGGTGTGACAGCAGACACGCTGCACGACCTGGGGCTCAGCGCGGCGTCCCTGATCGATGGCGGGTACACCGTCTCGCAGTTACTGGGCGCGGGATACAGCGCGCTCGACGTTCTGGCTGGTGGCGGTACGGCAGACGGGTTCGCAGACGCCGGCGTGAATGCCTCCAGCCTGCTCACCGCCGGTGCGACGGTGAGTCAGTTGGTGAACGCCGGGTTCAGTCCCTCCGCCTTGCTCGCGGCCGGAGCGACCGCAAGCCAGCTCAAGGCGGCCGGCGTCAACGCGACGGCGTTGAAGGGCGCCGGAGTCTCTGTGGCCGATCTCATCACTGCCGGTTTTACCGAATCCAATCTGCTCGAGGCGGGCTTCACGGCTGAACAAATCGCGGCTGCCGGTGGCGGCAGCGGCGGAGGTGGCGCGACGGCGGCGCCGACGCTATCCATGTGGGCGCTGATCGTACTCGCCGCAGTGCTGGCCCGTATCACGTTCCGCGCGCCCCGGCGCGCCGCCGTGCGGGTGCGGCGATGACATCCCTGAGCACACGGGATCTCTTCGTGCGCGCGCTTCGCGCTTGCGGTGCCATCGCGGCGATCTACCCCTTCCTCTATTACCTTCTGTCCGCGACGACCGGTCTCCACCTGGTCGCTCTCCTCAACCTCACCCTCGCCTCTGCCAGCGCAATGCTGATGATGCGACGCGTGTGCCCGACGCGGTCACGAGAGGAACGTCATGAGCGGCGCCCGTCCGTAGGATAGACTCCTTCCGATCTGGAAGGGCGGCTTCTCGCTGATGTACGAGCAGTACTACCACTTCGCGGAGAAGCCGTTCCGGCTGACCCCGGATCCGAAGTATCTCTACGAGAGCCAGTCGCACACCAAGGCCGTCGCGCTGCTGCGCGAATCCTTCGCGCGGCGCGCGGGATTCGCGGTCGTGACAGGTGACGTGGGAACCGGCAAGACGATGCTGTGCCGGACCCTCTTCGAACAGGCTGGTCGCAAGACCTTTACCGCCCTGCTGCGCAATCCGCTCGTCTCCGAGGAGGATCTGCTCAAAGACCTCCTTCGCGATCTTGGCGTCCTCTCACGCGACGATGAGCGCTTCCGGGACCGGCCCCGAGCCGTGCGGAGCTGTTCAACGCCGTGCACGAGTTCCTCGAATCGGTCGCGGCGCTCGGCGGCACCGCCGCCCTGATCGTCGACGAGGCGCAGGCCCTTGGCGTGCCCATCCTCGAACAGAGACGATAGGCACTATTCATAGGTGATCACTTAAGCCGGCTCCACGAGCATCAGCCCGGCACGCAGACGGCCGGTACGGCGGTCACGATCGGGATGGTCGCGCCGGGCGTTCGCCAGCAAGTAGGCGAGCCCCAGGCGGAGCGCGTTGAGGAGCCCGACCCCGAGCCGCAACGCGGTGACGAGGTCGTCGAGGATGTGATGCGCGCACATGGCCACCCGCCGCGTCGACATGGCCGTGCCGTTCCCGACGTTCTGGGCCGCGTGGGCGAGGAACCGCTTGAGCACGGCGGCGCAGAGACTCGCCCAGATCAGGCCCTCGGCGATGTGTGCGTTCGCGGTGTCGAACTGGTG
Organism: uncultured Bifidobacteriaceae bacterium; assembly: GCA_964526235.1. GTDB lineage: Bacteria > Acidobacteriota > Vicinamibacteria > Vicinamibacterales > UBA2999 > MELF01. The sequence continues at coordinate 228 of CAZGLC010000232.1, read as the reverse complement.
AAGGTTCGCGTACGACTTCCACTCCTTGAAGCAGCGCTCGATCTGCCACCGGACCCGGTAGAGCCGGGCGACCAGACCCAGGGAGAACGGCGTGCGCGGCAGATGGGTGCAGCACGCACCCCTTCACCGCCGCGGGATCGGGGAGAAACTGGCGTTCGGCGTCTTTATCGGGGGCGATCTGGACGGCACTCCAGCCGCTGGTGGAGACGCCCGCCCACGTCCGGGGCC
>CAZGLC010000231.1:0-7871 GCA_964526235.1 uncultured Bifidobacteriaceae bacterium | reverse complement strand
GCTGCTGCGTGAGCCCGAGCGCCATGCCGCGCGGGATGATCGTCACCTTGTGGATCGGATCCGCGTCGGGCAGCAGCACCGTGAGCAGCGCGTGCCCCGCCTCGTGCACCGCGGTGACGCGCTTCTCCTGCTCGCTGATGATCATCGAGCGCCGCTCGGCGCCCATGAGCACCTTGTCCTTGGCGAACTCGAAATCCAGCATCCGGACGACTTTCTGGTTGTAGCGAGCGGCGTTGAGCGCCGCCTCGTTCACCAGATTCGCCAGATCCGCGCCCGAGAACCCCGCCGACCCGCGCGCGAGCACCGGCACGTCCACGTCGTCGGACATCGGAATCTTCTTCGTGTGGACGCCGAGAATGCCTTCGCGGCCCTTCACGTCGGGGCGGTTGACGACGATGCGGCGGTCGAAGCGGCCGGGGCGAAGGAGCGCCGGATCGAGGACGTCGGGCCGGTTGGTGGCCGCAACGAGGATCACGCCCTCGTTCGACTCGAAGCCGTCCATCTCGACGAGCAGCTGGTTGAGCGTCTGCTCGCGCTCGTCGTGGCCGCCGCCAAGGCCGGCCCCGCGGTGACGGCCCACCGCATCGATCTCGTCGATGAAGACGATGCACGGCGCGTTTTTCTTGCCCTGCTCGAACAGATCCCGCACGCGCGAGGCGCCGACGCCGACGAACATCTCGACGAAATCGGAGCCGCTGATCGAGAAGAACGGCACGTTCGCTTCGCCCGCGACGGCGCGGGCGAGCAGCGTCTTGCCGGTGCCGGGCGCCCCCATGAGCAGCACGCCCTTCGGGATGCGCCCGCCGAGCTTCTGGTACTTCTGCGGCTCGCGGAGAAAATCGATGATCTCCTGGAGCTCGTCCTTCGCCTCGTCGACGCCCGCCACGTCCTTGAAAGTGGCCTTCTTCTGCGAGCTCGACGACAGCTTCGCCTTGCTCTTGCCGAACGAGAGCGCCTTGTTGCCGCCGCTCTGCATCTGGCGCATGAAGAAGATCCAGAAACCGATCATCAACAGGATCGGCGCCCAGGAGTACAGGAGCGCGGCCCAGGGGCTCGTCGCCGGCTCGCGCGCCGACACGATTACGTTGCGTTCGAGAAGCCGGTTGGCGAGGCCTTCGTACTGCAGCGGGGCGTAGGTCCGGAAGTTTTCGCCCCCTTTGTCGACGCCGGTGATCTCGTTGCCGGTGATGGTGACGCGGTCGATCTGCCCGGCATCGACCGAGCCCATGAACTCCGTGAAGGACAACGGTTTATGGCTGGTCTGGAACTTCGTGGAGAAGTTCCACACGAGGACCCCGATGACGACAAGGGCCATCCAGAAGACAAGGCTTTTAAACGTCGAATTCACGCCGTTCCCCACCGCGCAGGCTGAAGCCTGCGCGCTACAAACCCACGCGGGATCAAGAGTATCACTACCGCCCCGCCTGCGGCACTACGACAAGCTTTCCGCCGCGAAGTTCCACGCGGCTGCCGGGCACGTCGACGCCGCCGTGACCGCCGCCCAGCAGGGCCAGGACCGCTTCGACGTGCTCCAGGCCGACTTCCCGGCCGTCGGCCGTCCGCCGCATCGCCTCGAGCAGCACCCGGCGGCGGATGGGAGGCGGCGCCTGTGTCAAACCGTGAACATCAAGTTCCAGGCCGTTTCCGCGTTCGGTGGCGACCGCGGCGAACCGCTCGCGGCCGAGCTCGTCCAGCCATTGCGCGTCCTCGCGGATGAGGCCGGCCGCCCGCGCGATGGCCGGGCGCGTGGCGCCACCCGCCGCACGGTCGAGCTCGGCGAGCACGCGGTGCCGGACACGGTTGCGCGGAATGGCGAGATCCTCGTTACTCTCGTCGTCGACCCATCGCTCGCCGATCTGTTCCAGATAGGCCCTCAATTCCGCGCGCGCGACGTCGAGCAGCGGCCGGACGACGCGATCGCGGCGCGGGTAAATGCTGCCGAGTCCCGTCAGTCCCGCGCCGCGCATCAGCTTGAGCAGAAACGTTTCGGCCTGGTCGTCCTCCGTATGCCCGACGGCGATGCAGGTCGCCTCGAGGGCCGCCGCCGTGCGCTCGAGAAAAGCGTAGCGCAGACGCCGCGCGGCGTCTTCCGTCGACAGGCCGTTCGCCGCCGCGTAGCGCGGCACGTCGGCGCGCTCGACGACGATCGGCAGACGGACGCGCTCGGCGCACTCGCGGCAGAATGCTTCGTCGCGATCGGCGGAGGCGCGGAGCCCGTGATTGAGATGCGCGAGCCCGACGAGGGTGAAGTCGCCGCGCTCGGAGAGATCGAGCAGGAGGCGGGTGAGCGCGACCGAGTCGGACCCGCCCGAAAGGCCGACGAGCACCCGCGCGCCGGGCGGGATCAGGCCATGGCGGCGGATCGTGCGGCGGACCTGCTGATGGAGAGCGGTCAACTCCCAACTCCCAACTTCCAACTCCCAAGCCCCGTGAACCCAGAACTTCAATGTTTGGGAGTTGAGTTTTGGGAATTGGGAGTCTTGGTGCCGGAGGGCGGACTCGAACCGCCGACCCCGCGCTTATGAGACGTCCCGTCCTCACATGATAGTCGGTTCGTGGCCGATGCCGGTTTTATTGGGTGTTCTGTCCCCGTCGTGGCCGACCGCTGTCGCTTTCGCCCCCCTTTCCGGGAATTTGTTGCGAGATTTTGCAAGCTCGCCTGGCGCTCTTCATACTGGCGCATCGCGTCGTGCTGCGTCTGCATGGTGCCCGCCAGATACGTGCTCGTCTGCGCGAATCGTTGGTGTCGTGCCGTCAGAATGGGTGCCTGGATGGTCGTACGAGATCACGCGAACCACCCGCGGCGAGCTCGCCTGCAATATCCAGATCGTGTTGTATCCGATCGGGCGTGGTCCGAAAGGACGTGACCGGCAACTATCGGCCACGTGCCTCGGAAGGCGCGTCAACCAGCCAAACACCCGGCGCTCAAGAGATTGGGTATCCGAATCCGGAACCTACGTCAGAAGCGGGGCCTTTCGCAGGAGGCCCTGGCCGATCAGGCGAAAGTCGGGCGCAGCTACATGAGCGGGATTGAGCGCGGGCTTCGGAATTGCTCTGCGCTCCATCTGGTACGCCTGGCGCGCGCGCTTCGTGTCCCTGTCGGAGACCTGTTTGCCGATTAGGTTGGAAGAGAAGGATCCGTAGTAACCGATCGGATACAATCGTCGCGATTCGCCCGAATCGGGTACGTCGTATTCGGAGAATTCAGCGGCGGCACAGCGCCGGCCGTGGTACTTCTGGTTCGCGAGAAACAGGCGAACGGAGGAGGCACAATGCGCATACTGAGATCCAATATGTGGGGAGTCCTCTCGTTACTTCTGGCGCTCGGAGTCGCGCCAGCGCTAGCACAAGAACGAATCAAGGTGCACGTGATCGCCCCGGAGCCGGCGGCGGAAGGTTTCGTCGACGACACGTTGAAAGGCCAGCAGGACTCGTTCGCCGACCTGACAGAGCGGTTGCAGAAGACCAAGTCGTTCGAAGTGGTCAGCGACGCGGGCATCGCAGACGTGACGATCGAGATTCGTGGCCGCGGCTGGAAGGAGACCGGGGAGACGCGTACCGAGACAACCATCGCATCGGTGTTCGGGGTGCCCAATATCAGCTCGCGCACGTCCGCTGACACGACGAAGGAAGCTACCGTCGTGCTGAAGGCAGGCACCTACGAGAAGGAGTTCTCCGCGCGCCGCGATCAGATGTTCGGCGCCTGGAAGGCGATCGCCGGGCGACTCGCCGGCGACATCGACAAGTGGGTGAAGGAGAACCGCGCGACGCTGCTTGCGCGGCGCGAGAAGAAGTAGACACCTGACGACGGCGTTTTACGTCGGTAGTTCTCGCCCTCTTCGCCGCCGCGGCGTCTTCGACGCCGACCGGCGCCGGCAATAGCACGTCGAGGTCCTTGAAACAATCCCTCGAACCGGTTAAGGGCCGCATCCATTTCTGGCAACGCGTCGGCGGCGTCGATCTCCTCGACGTGCGCGAAGGTCGCAGAAAGCAGCGCTGTAACCCACTGGTCGGAACCGAGGCAAGTTATTTTACGGTTCGTCGTCGTCGCGTTCGTGTTCTGACTCCCGAACGCTTCTAAAGATCGCGCTGTTCATTCTCTTGCGTTCTGCAATCTCATCTTCTGTCGGCGGCGGGTGGTACAACGCCTTGCGAACAGCTTTCGTGAATTCCCTCAACGTGGTGCCACTCAGCAGCGTTTCCAATCTTTGCGAAACCCGAGCCGATGATCCCAGCGGCGATAGTCGCGTCGATCGGATCATCGTGTTGTTGGTCTGCCATTACGCCTCCACCGAATGAAAAGGGCGCCTGCGCGGCGCCCTTCGCTGTGTGTTTCCCGTCCGGTTGCAAATTCGTATGCAAACTGGGTGGCGAAAGCTGGTGCCGGAGGGCGGACTCGAACCGCCGACCCCGCGCTTATGAGACGCGTGCTCTTACCAGCTGAGCTACTCCGGCTCGAAACTTCAATCTTAACAGGGCCCAAGGGCCCAGGCTTCAGGCCACAGGGCTGTCTCAGGTATCAGGAGTCACGCCTCAGGGGATCCGATGGCCACGCGTCAGGTAGCACCTTGACCGCCACCTCACGGCCGAGCCTCATGTCGTGCGCGCGGTACACCTCGCCCTTGCCGAGCAGCGATCGCACCTCGTACGACCCGAGCTGCGCACCGATCGCGATGGACATGAGCCGGCGCGAGTATACGTTATTCGTCGCTGGCTTGGCCCAGCGCCGCGACGTTGATATCCAGCGCAGCCACCAGGGCGCGATTGAGCTGCGCGAGCTTGGCGCGGGACAACCGTCCCACGAAGTGGGTCAGAGCGGACTTCGGCAGGCTCACGAGCTCGTCACAGTGAATGCTGCTGTCGTGGCGCAGCCCCTCATCGAGGCCGACCGCCACCTGCGTCGACAGGCCGTGATGGACTGAATATATCGGCGTGCAGATGACCGTCGAGAACTTCGAATCGATGAGAACCTGGCGGCTGGTCACGACGAATACGCGGAACCGCTTCGGGTCGCGGGCCGAGGGGTTTGCCACGCGGTACAGATCGCCCCGCGTCACAACTTCACTTGATACGTCAGGACGTCTTCAGCTTCGGCATTCAACTCGTCCGCGTGTTCGTTGATGGCCGCGAGCTCCCGCTGGTCGGCGTCGCGCCGCATGCGCCTCTCGAGTCCCTCCCGCAGGAGTCTCTCGATCGTCTGTGAACGGTTTTCACCCTTGCGGGCGACACGGGCGATTGTCTTCGCGATGTCTTCTGAGAGGGTGATCGATGTCTTCCACTTCATACTACAAGTATACTCCACATGTCCGCAGTAGCGCGCGCGCAGGGCAACCGGAAGATTCAGGCTACTCGTGCTCAATGAGCGCAGCCGCGAGCAACGGAATCAGAATCTCGTGATGCCCGACGAGTGAAATGCCGGCGCCGCCAGTGCCGGCGACCGGCCGCATCACCACGTTGGTCTGCGGACGGTACATCCGCAGGAAGTCGATGTTCACCGTGGTCAGCCCGTCGAGGGGAATCCCCTGATTGCGGACGAGGGCGACGGCCTTGAGAAACACCTCCGGAAGGACGACGGCGGATCCGCAATTGAGATACACGCCGCCGTTCAAGCGCCCGATACAGGAGGTGAAGTAGCGGAAATCGCGCAGGCTCGCCTCGCCGATGGCCGCTCCTGACGCGGCCGGGTGCATGTGCGTGATGTCGGTGCCGATCGCGACATGGACCGTCAGAGGAATGGCCAGCCGGTGCGCGGCCACCGCGAGGCTGCGGCTCGCGTGCGGCGGGTTGCGATCCGCGAGAAACGCCGCCACCGCCTGCCCGAGCCCCTGGCCGCGCTCGGCGCCGCGGCGAATCGCCTCATTGAGCAGGACCGCCGTCTCCTCGGCCATCCCGAATCGTCCCGGGCCGAGCGACTCGTCCACATCCTCGGACGTCGCGCCGGCGAGCGCGATCTCGAAGTCGTGAATGATCCCCGCGCCGTTCATCGCCACGGCCGACACCCAGCCGCGCTGCATCAGATCGATGAGTACCGGCGACACGCCGGTCTTCACCACGTGCGCGCCGAGCCCCCAGACGATGCCGCCGTCCCGCGCGCGCGCGTCGACCATCGCGCGTACGGCGCGGCGCAGGTCGGCGGCGCCGAGGATGGCCGGCAGCGAGTCGAACCATGCCCTAAACGTGCCGCCACGGGCGACCGGACGCGCGAAGTCCTCGACCCGCGCCTTGCTCGCCCGCGACGCCAGCGGATACGTCCGCACGCCGGACAGGTCGAACTCTTCGTAGGGAAATGGCATGGCGGTAGGTTACAGGATCAGCATTGCGTCGCCGTAGCTGTAGAAGCGATAGCGCGTGGCGACCGCCTCGCGATACGCGTGGAGGATGCGCTGGCGGCCGGCGAAGGCCGCGACGAGGACAAGGAGCGACGACTGCGGCAGGTGAAAATTGGTGACGAGGCCGTCCACGAGCCTGAACGTGTGGCCGGGCCGGATGAAGAGCGTCGCTTCGCCGCTCGATTCCTGCACCGAGCCGTCCGTGCCCATCTCCAGCGACTCGAGCACCCGGCACGTCGTCGTACCAACGGCAATCACGCGCCGACGCTCCCGCCGCGCCCGGGTGAGGGCGTCGGCCGCGGCACCCGGCACGACGTACCGCTCGGCATCGACGACGTGGTCCTCGATCTGTGACGCACGAATCGGCTTGAAGGTCCCATAGCCCACGTGGAGCGTGACCTCGGTGCGCTCGATGCCGCGTGAGGCCAGGTCGTCGAGAAGCGCGGGCGTGAAGTGCAGTCCGGCGGTCGGCGCAGCGACCGATCCGCGGTTGCGGGCGTAGACGGTCTGATACCGGTCCCGATCGGATAGTGTGTCGCCGCGCTTGATGTACGGCGGCAGCGGGGTGTGTCCGATTCGCTCGATCGCGTCCATCAGATCGACACCGGCATCGGTCCAGAGCCGCACCATGCGCCGGCCATGAAAGTGACACGACACGATCTCTCCGTGCACCTGAATCCCGCTGCCTTCGAACAGCATCCGCGCGCCAGGCTTGAGCTTCTGTCCCGGATGCACGAGCGCTTCCCACTCACAACTCCCAACTCCCAGACGTCCAACACCCAATTGGCGCAATAAAAGGCACTCGACGGCGCCTCCACTCGGCACGCGACGCCCGAGCAGGCGCGCCGGAAAGACCTTCGTGTTGTTCAGCACGAGCAGATCGCCGGCGCGCAGGTAATCGCCGAGCCGCGCGAACGCCGCGTGCTCGATCCGTCCCGAGGCGCACTGGAGGACCAGGAGGCGCGACGTGCCGCGAACGGCCGGCGGCTCCTGCGCGATGAGCTCAGACGGCAGCTCGAAGTCGAAGTCCGACACGTCCATCGCCCGCGAGCCTATCCGACTGGCCGCGCCCTTGCACACCCAGCTGAGCAGGCGGGGCTCTGGGGGATTGCGGCCGGCGTGCTCAACAGCATTCCGTACTTCGGGCCGGTCATCGTGTCGGCCGGCGCCGCCGTCGTGGCGTTTCTGCAGTTCGGCACGCTCGGGATGGCGCTCCTCGTGGCCGGCACCGCGCTCGCGATCACGAGCCTAGAGGGATGGCTGCTGATGCCGGTGCTGACGAGCAGGGTCGTCCGCATCAACGAGGTGGCCGTGTTCGTCGCACTGATTGTCTGGAGCTTTATCTGGGGAGTCTGGGGGGCGCTGCTCGCCGTCCCGATGCTCGTGGTCATGAAGGCATGCTGCGACCACGTCGACCGCCTGAAGCCCATGAGCGAGCTGCTCGGAAAATAGCAGTATTTCCGGCGGTCGATCTCTTGGACAAGCTCAACCGTTAGTGCTAACGAGGCCCTGCCTCAGACCGTCGAGCATGTTGCGCGCAGT
>CAZGLC010000230.1:0-7875 GCA_964526235.1 uncultured Bifidobacteriaceae bacterium | reverse complement strand
CGCCGATTCGTGTCCCTTCTGCGAGGGGCACGAGGAGATGACGCCGAAGGAGCTGCTCGCGTACGGACGCAACGGCTCGGCGCCGGACGGCCCCGGCTGGACGCTGCGCGTCATCCCGAATCAGTTTCCGGTGCTGCGCGTCGAGGGGACGCTCGAGCGCGCGGGCGACGGGATCTTCGACAGGATGAACGGGATTGGCGCGCACGAGGTGATCGTCGAGACGCCGCGGCACGCCGAGACGCTGGCGACGCTCGACGAGGATGCGGTGGAGCAGGTGTTCGCGGCCGCCGCGGCGCGCGTGCAGGATCTCAAGCGCGACCACCGCTTCCGCTACATGATCATCTTCAAGAACCATGGCGCGGCGGCGGGCGCGTCGCTCGAGCACCCGCACACGCAGCTTATCGCGCTGCCGATTGTGCCGCGCGAGGTGCGCGACGAGGTGGACGGCGCGCGGGCGCACTACGAGGCGAAGGAGCGCTGCGTCTTCTGCGACATCCTGCGGCAGGAGTCGGCCGACGGCCGGCGGCTCATTGCGGAGAACGCCGACATGGCGGCGATTGCCCCGTACGCGCCGCGCTTTCCGTTCGAGACGTGGATTCTGCCGCGGCGGCACCAGGCGCTCTTCGAGGAGGCGCCGCGGCACGAGTACCGGTCGCTGGCGCGGCTGCTCGGCGACGTGCTGCGGCGGATGAACACGGCGCTGAAGATGCCGCCCTACAACCTCCTCATCCATAGTGCGCCGGTGGCGGAGCCGGTGGGGGACTTCTACCACTGGCACGTGGAGATCATTCCGAAGCTGACGAAGGTGGCCGGCTTCGAGTGGGCGACCGGGTTCTATCTGAATCCGACGGCCCCGGAAGAAGCGGCTCAGGTCCTGCGGGACGTCCGTACGTAGGCCGGGTCTCGCAGGCGTATGTAGAGCCAGGCGCCGCAGACCCGGCGAACCTTGCCGGGGTACGTCCCCCGCGCTAAGATGAATATTCGTCGCGAGCGGGAATAACTCAGTGGTAGAGTGCGACCTTGCCAAGGTCGAAGTCGCGGGTTCGAATCCCGTTTCCCGCTCCAACCTTCGCTCCTCGCGGAGCTTCGGTTGGCAAGCCAGCGAAGGTTCCCCGCCCAGTCTGATCGGCGCCGTCGCCAAGTGGTAAGGCAGAGGTCTGCAAAACCTCCATCTCCGGTTCAAATCCGGACGGCGCCTCCATTTCACCTCGGACGCGGCAGGAGACAGTCATAATTCTGGCTATAATGTGGCCAGATGGCGTTCGAGATCCTCTTGGCGCCAGAGGCTGCTGCTGCGCTGCGAGCTCTGGCCGTTCCGATTCGCACAGGCGTCAAACAGGCAATCCAGCGGCATCTCACGCAGGAACCGATGAAAGTCAGCAGGAGCCGCATCAAGCGGCTCCGTGGTCTCAGCCAACCGCAATACCGGCTGCGAGTTGACGACATCAGGGTGTTCTATGACGTTACTGAAACGCAGGTCCAGATCCTCGCGATCGTCACGAAAGCCGACGCCCAAGCGTGGCTCGACGAACAAGGGACGCAGGAAGAGCGCACCGAGGGAGGTCGCGCTGGCGGCGGTGAAGGATGATCTCTCCAAGTATCTGCGACTGGCCGAAGACGAGGAAATCCTGATCACCCGTCACGGTCGGCCCGCCGGCGTCCTGATCGGCTTCGGCTCGGACGAAGACTGGTTCGAGTACCGACTCGAGCATCACCCGGAGTTCTTGCGCCGGGTCGCGGATGCACGTGCCGCGTTTCGTGAAGGTCGTGGCATCCAGCTCGAAGAGATTCGGTAGCCAACTCGATTCGGTCTATTCTGAGGGCCGTTTGCTCCCGGAGGACCGATGGCGAAGCGTTGAGGGAGACGTGAGATGAGCAGTCGCTTCATCATGTTGAGCGTTGCGATCGCTGCGGCCGCGGCGGTGTTGGTGCTGCCACCACGAGCCGCCGCCGACCAGGCGTCCGAGCCGCAACATCGTTGTGCCTCCGACGACCCGGCTCTGTTCTGGCGATGTGCCCAGAAAACGGCGGACGCGTTCGATCCCCCTCGGACCGCGGACGGCAGACCCGACTTCCGCGGCTACTGGCGTCACGGGACGGAGGCCAAAGAGGACCTCGAAGTGCCCTGGGACAACGCTGCGCGGGTTGGAGTCCGCAGAGGCGGCGACCGTCCCGCCGGGCCGGGAAAAAGCCTGATCGTCGACCCGCCGGACGGAAAGCTGCCGCTGCAGCCCTGGGCGGAAGCCATTAAAAAAGAGAACGAAGCCACGTACATCGACCAGAACGTGCACTGCTTCCTGTCTGGCGTGCCGCGCCATATGTATGAGGGGCCGGCCTACCAGATTCTTCAGAGTCCCGAGCAGATCGCGATCCTGTCCGAAGAGGCGCACGCGTTTCGCGTCATCGCCATGGACAGCCGCCCGCATATCGCGAAGAACATCCGCCTCTGGCTCGGGGACGCGCGTGGCAGGTGGGAGGGCAATACCCTGGTGATCGACACCACCAACCACAACGGCCGCGTGTTTCTGGATCGGCGCGGTACGTTCTATACCGACGCCGCGACCGTGACCGAGCGCTTCACAATGCTCGATCGGAACACGATCGCCTATGGGGCCACCGTGGACGACCCGCTCGTGTACACCCGACCGTTCACGATCGCGTTCATGTTGACACGGCACACGACGGCAGGTTTCGAGATCTGGGAAGACGCCTGCTTCGAAGGTGAGGCGGACGCCAAGCATCTGTACAGCCTCGGGCTCAAGAAATATCCGGGCATCACATCCGAAGACGTTCCCGCGTTGAAGGCCCGCACGCCTGTGTCGCGTTAGCCTTTTACGATGTAACCCTTCTTCTGTCCGTCGCAGGAAGCGATCGAGGAGTGCGACACGCTGCTGATGGTCGGGACGTCGTTTCCCTACATCGAGTTCCTGCCGAAGCCAGGGCGGGTGCGGGGCGTGCAGATCGAGCTCGATCCCACGCGCATCGGCCTCAGGTATCCCGTCGAAGTCGGTCTCGTCGGCGACAGCCGGCGGACGCTGCAGGCGCTCGTGCCGATGCTCCAGCGCCACGACGATCGCCGCTTTCTCGAGAAGGCGCAGGCCGGCATGCGCGAGTGGTGGCAGTTGATGGAGGAGCGCGGGAGCCGCCCCGACGTGCCGATGAAGCCGGAAGTGGTGGCGTGGGAGCTCGGCAAGCGGCTCCGCAACGATGCCATCGTCGTGTCGGACAGCGGCACGATCGCGACGTGGTGGGCGCGCCAGATTCCGGTCAAGCGCGGCCAGATGTTTTCGCTGTCGGGGACGCTGGCGTCCATGGCGAACGCCCTGCCATACGCGATGGCGGCGCAAATCGCGTATCCGGACCGGCAGGTCGTCGCCTTCGTGGGTGACGGCGGCTTCTCGATGCTGATGGCCGAGTTCGCGAACTGCGTCAAGTACCAGCTGCCCGTCAAAGTGGTCGTCGTGAAGAACAACTCGCTCGGGATGATCAAGTGGGAACAGATGGTGTTCCTGGGGAATCCTGAGTACGGCTGCGAGCTGCAGCCGGTCGACTTCGCGGCGTTTGCGCGCGCGTGCGGCGCCGTGGGGCTCTCGACGGAGAAGCCGGACGAATGCGGCAGTCTGCTCGATCAGGCGCTCGCGATGCCCGGGCCGGTCCTCGTCGAGGCGGTCGTCGATCCGTTCACGCCGCCGATGCCGCCGAAGGTAACGGTGGAGCAGGCGGGCAAGTTCGCAGAGTCGCTGGCGAAGGGCCAGCCGAACCGCAGCAAGATTGCGTTGACGGTACTCTCCGACAAGGTGCGCGAGCTGGTGTGATCCCGATCACTCGGCCGCGCGGAGAGATCGACATGAGGCAACTCGTGGAGGCGCTGCCGAAGGCCGTGCAGCGACTTCGGCCTCTTGGCCGCCTGATGGCGCCGTAAGGTCAACGGGATTGAAACACGGTCAACGCCGTGGTCCAATACCCCCCGCAATTCAGACACCCGAAGTACCGCCGACCAAGCGAGGCACCATGGCCAACTGGTTTTCGAGCATGAACGTGCGCGAGCGGCGCACCTTCTGGGCGTGTTTCACCGGCTGGGCGCTCGACGCCATGGACGTGCAGATGTATGCCGTCGTCATGCCGACGCTCATCGCGGTCTGGGGACTGTCGCAGAGCGAGGCCGGTACGCTGGCGACGGCGGCGCTGCTGTTTTCGTCGGTCGGCGGATGGCTGGCCGGCATTCTCGCCGACCGGTACGGGCGCGTCGCGGTGCTGCGGCTCACCATCGTCTGGTTCGCCTTCTTCACGTTCCTGTCAGGGTTCACCCAGTCCTTCGAGCAACTGCTGTTCACACGCAGCATGCAGGGGCTTGGCTTCGGCGGTGAATGGGCCGCCGGCGCCGTCCTCATGAGCGAAGTGATCGACAAGCGGGTCCGGGGCCGCGCGGTCGGCAGCGTCCAGAGCGGTTGGTCGGTCGGCTACGGCTCGGCCGTGCTCCTGTTCACCCTCGTGTTCAGCGTGGCGCCGCCGGAAATGGCGTGGCGGTATCTCTTCTGGCTCGGGTTGCTGCCGGCATTCTTCGCGCTCTGGGTCCGCCGCTACGTCGAGGAGCCGCAGGTGTTCCGCGAGATGCGGGCGACGACGGAGCGGAGCCGGCTGCAGTTTCTGGAGATCTTCGGCCCCGGCCTGCGCCGACGGACGACCCTGGCGTCGATGCTGGCGGCCGGCGGCCTCGGCGGCAACTACGTGACGCTGACGTGGCTGGCCACCTACCTGCGCACGGTGCGGAAGCTCTCGGTGCTCGGAACGGGCGCCTATCTTGGCTTCAATATCTTCGGTTCGTTTCTCGGCTACGTCATCAGCGCGCACCTGAGCGACTGGCTCGGCCGCCGCAAGACATTCGTGATCATGGCGTGCGCCGCGGCCGTGGTCGTCCCCTCCTACACGCTGCTGCCGCTCGGCCCCACCGCCGCGCTGCTCCTCGGGTTTCCGCTCGGCTTCTTCCAGTCAGGGATCATCGCCGGCATGGGCGCGACGTTCGCGGAGCTCTTTCCGACTCGGGTTCGGGCCACGGGACAGGGGTTCTCGTACAACACGGGCCGGGCGGTGGGGTCGCTCGTACCGGCGCTCGTGGGCGTGCTGGCCGGAGGCCTTGGCCTCGGAACGGCGATGGGGCTCTGCGCGGCCTGCGCCTACATGCTCGTCCTCGTCGCCACGTCCATGCTTCCCGAGACGCGCGGGCGCGAGCTCGAAACCTCGGTCGAGCCTCACGTCGGGCCCGCCATTCCGGCGACGGCGGCGCTCAGGCACTGAGCCGACGGTCGGGCGTGATCTGATCCGGATCGGTCACCAGTTCCAGCACCGCCGAACGGCCCGCGGCACACGCACGCTCGAAGGCTGGCGCAAACGCGTCGGTCGTCTCGACGCGCTCGGCATGCGCACCGAAAGACCTGGCGAGCGCCACGAAGTCCGGCCCCGCCAGCTCGGTGCCCGAGACGCGTCCGGGAAACCGCCGATCCTGGTGCATGCGGATCGTTCCGTACATGCTGTTGTTGACGACGAGCACGATGACCCTGGCGCCGTGCTGCGCGGCGGTCGCGAGCTCCTGCGGATACATCAGGAAATCGCCGTCGCCGGCCACGCAGACCGTCAGGCGGTCCGGATGCCGCAGGCTCGCCGCGATTGACGCAGGGAAGCCATACCCCATTGCCCCGCTCGTCGGCGCCAGCTCGGTGCGCGGCTGCCGGTACGTGAAGAACCGGTGCACCCAGACGGTGAAGTTCCCTGCGCCGTTCGCGACGATCGCGTTCGCAGGGAGATTGGTCGCCAGATGCCGGATGACGACCGCCAGGTTGACCCCGCGGCGGGGCGCGGCCTCGGGCACCTTGATGAACTGTTCGTACTCGCGCCGGGCCGATTCGGTCCAGGCGCTCCAACGCGGAGCCTTGATGGGCTCGAGTTCGGCGAGCCCGATCGCCGCCGCCGACGATGAGGCGGCAATCGCCAGGTCCGCCTGGTAGACACGATTCAACTCGGCCGGCTCGGCGTGCACGTGCACGAGCCGCGCGGTCAGGCGCGGCGGGCGGAGCAGCGAGTACGTCATGGTGTTGATATCGCCGAGACGCGTGCCGAGCGCGACGATCAGGTCCGCGGCTTTCACGCGCTGCTGGAGATGCGGCGGCATGCCGAGGCTGAGATGGCCGGCATAGCAGGCGTGGTCGTTGTCGATGAGGTCCTGCCGCCGGAAGGAGGCGAGCACCGGCAACGCGTTCGCCTGTGCGAAGCGCGCGAGCGCGGCGCACCCCTCGTCGGACCAGCACGAGCCGCCGGCAATGAGGATCGGCTGACTCGCGCGCGCCAGCTCGCCGCGCACGAGGGCGAGGTCGGCGTCGCGCGGCGCCGTCTGCACCGCGCGGAACGGTTGCGTGTCGGGCGCCGAGGACTCCTCGGCCAGCACGTCCTCGGGGAGCGCCAGCACGACCGGCCCCGGGCGGCCGGACGTCGCGACCTGGAAGGCGCGCAGCAGGTACTCGGGGATCCGATCGGCCGCGTCGATCTCGGCGACCCACTTGGCGAGCGGCGCGAACATCGGCCGAAACTCGACTTCCTGGAACGCTTCGCGGCCGCGCACATCGCGCTGCACCTGGCCGACGAACAGGATCATCGGCGTCGAATCCTGGTACGCCGTGTGGACGCCGACGCTCGCGTGCGTCGCGCCGGGGCCGCGGGTGACGAAGCAGATCCCCGGCCGCCCCGTCAGCTTGCCGTCCGCCTCCGCCATGTTGGCCGCCGCGCCCTCGTGCTTGGCGACGACGAGAGCGATCTGCGGCGTGTCGTAGAGCGCGTCCAGCACGTCGAGGTAGCTTTCGCCGGGCACGCAGAAGAGGCGATCGACGCCGTGGAGGCGGAGCGCGTCGACCAGAATCCGCCCTCCCGAGCGGGTTCCGCGAGTGTCGGACATCGAGTCTCCCCTGCGGGATCGTATCTTTCCTCGCCGCGCGTTCCGAACAAAATCGGCGTTAACAATCCGGGCGGCGCCTCCAGGTTTCTTATCAGGAATCAGCGACTTGCCCGCGGGGACTGGCGGGCGATGAAGGCCGCTGGTGTCAGGATGTCGATTCCGCGGAAGGGATTGAGTTCCAGCAGATCGCCATCACCTGTCACCACCACGTCCGCGCGCCCGTTCACCGCGACGTCAAGCAATGCGTCATCCTGGGGATCACGCGACGCGTGAACCGTCTACACGATTTCCACGATTTCGACGAGCGGCGCCAACCGCAGGAGTAACGCGTCGCGCTTCTCGCGCGAGACGTAAGGATCGAACTGTGGGGAGAGCAGCGTCTCCATCAGCTCGCGCAACGTGGCCGTCGAGCACAGGAGCTGTCCGTCGCTGATGGCCTTCTCGAGTGCGCGGGCGGGTGTGGATGTGCTGGAGAGTGCCGCGCTAATCAGGACGTTGGTATCGAGGACAACCCGC
This sequence comes from uncultured Bifidobacteriaceae bacterium, assembly GCA_964526235.1. Classification (GTDB taxonomy): domain Bacteria; phylum Acidobacteriota; class Vicinamibacteria; order Vicinamibacterales; family UBA2999; genus MELF01. The sequence goes on along the minus strand of CAZGLC010000230.1, from coordinate 416 downwards.
TCACGCTCCATCGCGTGTCAGCAGCTCGGCAAGTGTCTCCTCGGTAAGTCCGGCGGCAGCGGCTTGAGCAGCGATCTCGTTCCGGAGATCGAGAAACGCGCGAACGTTTCCGGAGCGCAGGCGCTCATAGTCGGCCATCGACAGGACGACGGCAATGTCGCGGTCCTGCCGGCGAATCACAATGGGCTCGCGCTGCGCCTCGTCGAGGATGGCCCCCAGCCGATTCTTCGCTTCCGTTGCCGGTACCGTTTTCAAGGCGTCTCTCCTGTGGCCAATTTAGCTATTGTAGCTGATGTGGGCGCTGTGGCCTCGCAATGGCGTTCAGAACATCGCAATCGGATTGACCGGTGACCCCGTGGCCCGTGGGAGCGCCAGCGGGTTGACCGTCAACATGAACTCCCAGCGATTGCGGGATG
>CAZGLC010000229.1:0-7878 GCA_964526235.1 uncultured Bifidobacteriaceae bacterium | reverse complement strand
ACTACACGCTCGAGGAGTACGCCACCGACGTCGTCTATCACATTCAGACGGTGTGCGACGAGGCGGGCGTCGCGCATCCGACGATCATCTCCGAGAGCGGGCGCGCCGTCGTCGCCTACCACAGCGTGCTCGTCTTCAACGTGCTGGGCGTCTCGGGCTTCGGCGCCGAACAGGTGCCGGCCGCGGCGAATCCAGACTGGGAGCAGCCGCTCGTCGACCTGGTCGAGACGTACACCAACGTGACCGCGCGCAACGCGCTCGAGGCGTTTCACGACGCGCAGCAGTCGCTCGACATGGCCATCAGCCTGTTCAACGGCGGGTATCTCCCGCTCGAGCAGCGCAGCATGGCCGAGAACCTCTTCTGGGCGATCTGCACGAAGCTCCAGAAAATCGCCCAGACGATGGCCGAGGTGCCCGAGGACCTGCAGAATCTGGACGAGCAGCTGTCGGACACGTACTTCTGCAACTTCTCGCTCTTCCAGTCGATTCCCGACAGCTGGGCGATCAAGCAGTTGTTTCCGGTGATGCCGATTCACCGGCTCAACGAGAAGCCGGCCAATCACGCGGTGCTCGGCGACATCACATGCGACTCCGACGGCAAGCTCGACCGCTTCGTCGATCGGCGCGACGTCAAGAAGACGCTGCCGCTCCACACGGTCAACGGCGGCTCGTACCACCTGGGCGTCTTCCTCGTGGGGGCGTATCAGGAGATTCTCGGCGACCTGCACAACCTCTTCGGCGACACTCACGCCGTGCACGTCAGCCTCGATCCGAACGGCGAGGTCCGGCTCGACACCCTCATCAAGGGCGACACCGTCCGCGAGGTGCTCGACTACGTGGAGTTCGACGCGGAGATCCTACTCGGCAAGCTGCGCACGGACGTCGAAACGGCGGTGCGCGCCGGCCGGCTCGACTACGAAGGCGCGGGCCAGCTGCTGCGGTTCTACGAGGACGGACTGCACGGCTACACGTATCTGGAAGGGTAGGCCTCATACCGCATTCTGTGTGGCATCTGATGCGCATGGTGATATCATCATCGCATCATGCCTCGGACCACGATCGATATCGACGCTCCGATTCTGCGCGACCTCAAGCGCTTGCAGAAGCGCGAGCGCAAATCGCTCGGGCGGCTCGCGTCCGATCTGCTGGCTCAGGCGCTCGGCTCATCCGGAGAGCGCGCAACGGATCGTCGTGATTTCCATTGGATCTCGCGACCAATGGGGGCCCGCGTGGATCTCGCCGATAAAGAGGCCGTCCATGCCCTACTCGACCGGCCGTGAGCGCCGCGATCGACGCGAACACGCTGCTCTACGCGTCGGACGCTGGCAGCCCTTTTCACGAGCGCGCCAGAGCGTTTCTGGTAGACCGCGTTGCGACACGCGATGTGCTTTGCCTCGCGTGGCCGACGATCATGGGCTACCTGCGAATCGCCACCCACTCCGGCATTTTCGCCAAGCCGCTTTCGCCTGCAGAGGCGATACACAACATCAACGCCCTCATCAGTCTGCCGCACCTGCGCCTGCTGTCGGAGGAAGAGGGATTCTGGGACGTGTATCAAGACGTCGTGCGCGGCTGGCCCGCACGCGGCAACCAAGTCCCGGACGCGCATCTGGCTGCCTTGCTCCGCCAGCACGGCGTGGGTACGCTCTATACGAGTGACGCTGATTTTCGCCGCTTCGATTTTCTGCGCGTTATCGATCCCTTCGCGTGATGACGGCGCCGGATTCCGCGCGGCGGATTCGCTTCGCTGCGCGATAATGAGCGCAAGCACGGTATGACCTCACGACGTTCGGACATCACGGTCCGGCGGTTCGCATCGCACGAGGAGGCCGACAAGGCCGACCTCGCCTACTGGATGCAGTTGTCGCCTGCTGAGCGCGTTCTCCAGGCGTGGCGTCTGAGTCTGGACCAATTCGAGCTCCGCGGCGACCCGCCGTATGAACCCGGACTTCATCGATCTGTTACGCGCGTTCATCGCCGCTGACGTCCGGTTCCTCGTCGTTGGGGCCTACGCGCTGGCCCTGCACGGACGCCCGCGTGGGACTGGAGATCTCGACGTGTGGGTCGACGCGACACCAGAGAACGCCCCGCGCGTGATGCGGGCGCTGCGGTCATTCGGCGCGCCGATGCTGGACGTGACGGAGGCGGACTTCGCCACACCCGCGATCACCTATCAAATCGGGGTGGAGCCTGGCCGCATCGACATCCTCACCGACCTGACGGGACTGAGCTTTGCTGATGCCTGGCCCGGCCGGATCCGAGGCCCCTTCGGAAACATCGAGGTGGACTTCATCGACCGGGACGCGTTCATCCGTAACAAGCGCGCCACGGGGCGGGCAAAGGATCTCGTGGATATCGAAGGATTCGAGTAGACACAGCCGGGAGCGGCGCGCTAAACGGGCAGATTCATCTTCTTCGCCAGCGCGGGCCAGTATGGACTCGATGTCAGGCGGTCGCCGAACATCCGCGGCAGGATCCACGGCGCGCGCGTGTCGTGCTGGTCCACCGCCTTGCCGAACCAGAAGGCCGCCTTTTCCCAGTCAGCCAGAGCCGCGTGGAAGTAGAAGAGCCCGGCCGGGGCGCCGAACACCTCACTCGACGCAATTTGCTCTCGAAGGCTCGTCGACCTTGCCTGTTCGCCTGCCCGAGTGAGTAAGCCTGCGAGGAGGCCGGCAACGGCTCTGTGCTGCGGTACGACCGCGCGCGCCTTCTCGGCCCAGTGCAGCGCCTCCGACCATCGCCCAGTGCCGATGCACGCGCCGCATAACCAGGCGTGTGCAATCCAGAAGTTGCCGTCGAACTCGAGCACCTGCTGCAATTCCCGCTCGCCGGCGGCGGTGTCCCCGGTGCCGATGTGCAGAAACCCAAGGGTGGTCCGCGTCAGCAGGTTCACCGGGTCGTCACGCAGCGCACGCTCGAGTTCCCGCTCCTCCCCCATGCCGCCCGCGCCGAGCAGCGCCTGAATCTCGTACGGGCCGATGCGACTCCCAGCCGCGAGCGTCATGAATTGTCGTGAACAGCGGGATTATATGGCGGGCGAACGGGGAACCGAGAACACGAACCCGGAACCCGGAACTCAGAAGGCGGAACGGCGTCGTTCGGACGCCCGTTTCCGCTGATCGAAGAACCGCCGGCACGCGCGCTGGAAGCGCTCGTGGAGCGGCGCCGCCACCTCAGGGGACACCGGGCCGAGCCGCGTCCACTGCGCCTGCGCCTCGCGCACCGTCTGCTCGGCCGCGCGCCGGCGCGACTCTTCGCTTTCCGCCGTGCGGCCGCCGCCGATCGTGTTGGCGGCCAGCCGCTCGCGCCACTGACGCGCGAGCAGCTCCGCCGGCGACGCCGCCGCCGTCGGCTGGTGCGGGGCGGCGCCCGAGACCAGCTCCTCGACCCGCGCCACCAGCTTTTCCATCCGCGTGCGCGTCGCGTCGGGATCGAGGTCGGTGCTGCTGAAGGCCGCCGGCCACGTGGCCACCAGCCGGCCGAGCGCCTGGTGGTAGCGGGCCGCGAGGTCTTGCTGAAGATCGCGCGGGAGCGCCGGCGCCTGCTGCCACTTCTGCCGCGCCTGCTGCACGACGGCGTACAGGCCCTCCGGCGCGGAACCGGGATCGGCGCCCGCGGCCGGCAGCAGCTGCTCGAGGTCGTGGACGATCGATTCGCGCGGCGCGGCCTTGGCCACCAGCTCGAGTTGGTCGCGGTGCTTATAGCGATCGAAGAACCGGTCGCATCCGGCCCGGAACCGCTGCCAGATCGCCTCTGACTTCGAGCGTCGCACCGCACCGATGGTCTTCCACTCCGCCTGCAGCTGTCGCAGCTGCGCGGCGGCGGCCTCCCATTCGGTGGAGTCCGCCAGCGCCTCCGCCCTGGCGCAGAGCTCTTCTTTCTTCGCCAGGTTCGCGCCCCACGCCTCCTTGCGCTGCTTCAGATCCTGCTGGCGCCGCGTGAAGAACCGATCGCACGCGGCGCGGAACCGCTCCCACGAGGCCTTCTCCTGTCCGCGGACGACCGGTCCGATCGTCTTCCACTCCGTCTGGAGCGCCTGGATTGCGATGGCCGTACGCACCCAGTCTGTCGAGTCCGCCAGCGCCTCCGCGCGCTCGCTGAGCGCGCGTTTCTTCGCCAGGTTGGCCGCGCGCTCCTCCGCCTGCGCGGCAAAGTGCGGTGCCACGCGCTGGAAGACTTCGTCCTGCGCCGTCTTGAAGCGCCGCCACATCGTCTCGCCCTGCGTGCGGGGCGCGAGCGCCACCGGCTTCCACCGCGCCTGCAGCTCGCGCATGCGGCGCCCGGCGGTCTCGAGGTCGGCCTGCTCCTTGAGCGCCTCCATTTCGCGGCACAGCTCTTCCTGCACCTGCAGATTCGCCCAGCGCTGCCACTCGTCGGCTTCGCGCAACTCCTGCACGCGGGGCGTGATCGCGGCACGCGCCGCCTCGAACCGCGCCTGAAGTACCTGCCAGTCCTTCTTCGACGGAAGGGGCGTTCGCGCCTCGAGCGCGGACCGAATCTCGCGCAGCGCGCGATGGCCGGCCTTGAGCGTGATCTGCTCGACGGCGGCGACTGTCTCGACGTGCCGGCACACCTGCTGAAGCCGCCGCAGGTTCTCCTGTCCCTGGCGCGCCCGCGCCTCGGCCTGGTGCTGCTCCTTCTCTTCGAGGAGCGTCACCGCGCGCTCCAGCCGGCCGGCAGCCTCCGGGTTGGCCGACGCGTGCTCGCGCAGCAGCTCCGCGTCGCGCCGCAGCGTCCGCCATCGCGCAATCACCTCGTCGAGCGGCTGATCGGCCGCCGCCAGCTGCTCCAGCTCCGCCGACAGGGTTCCGAGACGCGCCGCCGCGGCCTCGGCGAGTATCCGGCGGCGCTCGCCATCTTCGAACGCGCGGCAGGCGTTCTGGAATCGCCGGGTGAGCGACGCCGCGTACTCCGACGGCATCGGGGGCAGACTGTCCCAGCGGACCTTCAGCTCGGCGATCCGATCGGCCGCCTCCGGACCCGATAACCGCTCGATCTCCTCGCAGATGGCGAGCCGGTCGGCCTGGTCGCGGGCGAGCGCCTGCAGCCGCGCCTCTTCCTCGACGCGCTCCTGCTGCCGCTGCTCGATCGCTTCGCGCACCGCATCGCACGCCGCCTCGAACTGCTGCGTCACCATCGGCTCGACGTCCACATCGGCCTGCAGCTCCGCCCACGCCACGCGCACATCCGCGAGCCCGCGGCCCGCCTCCTCCGCGTCCGCCACCGCCACGAGCCCTTCGGCGCGATGCAGCAGATCGAGCGCGCGGCGCCGATCGTCGGCGGTCATGCGGACACCGGCGTCGGCAGCCGGCTGTGCCTCGTCCGTCTGCGGCCGCAGCCGGGCCCGGGCACGGCGCGCAGCCACTTTGTTCCGCGCCCGCTGCCCGACGTCCTGCAGCGCCTCGCCGCCGGTGGTGCGCTCGAGAGCGGCCACCGCGACGTCGGTATGCTCCGCCTTGAGCGCCACGTTCAGAATTTCCGCAGGATCGGTCAACCGAGCGAGCGCGCGCAAACGCGTGGCGCCGTCGCGGGCCTGCCGAGCGACCGTGGCCATCGTCTTCTGATCCTCGAGCAGATCGACGATCGCGGCGCGCACGTCGGCATTCGAGCTGTCGCGCGCGACGAGCACCAGTTCCTTCGTCCGGCCGAGCGCTGCCAACTGGCGCACGGCAGCGATGGCCTGCGCCGCGTCGTCGGCTTCCGCGCCGATTCCCGCCAGCCCGCGGATCGCCTCCGCGCGAATCTCCTCGTCGGGATCGGTGCGCCCCACCTCCGCGAGGACCGACACGTCGTCAATGCGCGACACCGCCGCGCGGCGCACGCGGGCTTCCGTATCCTCGCGGGCAACAGCGTGGAGCGCGTCGGCGTCTTCAGGCGCGAACTCGTAGACCGCCGCGACGCGGACGGCTGGATCCGCGTGCTTCCAACGGGGCTGCGGACGAAGCCTCTCGAGAATGCCCATCGCGTTCACGGCGTCACTAACTCGCTTCCGTAAATCCGGGGTTCGAAATCCGTAACTGGTTACCTCTCGCGTCGACCCGGCGCGGGCGGAAAACGCTGCACGAAAAATTGGATCGGTGCAAACGGTTGGCCGTAGATCAGGGGCCGCGACGCCATACCAGACGCATCGCGACCGACGCTGCCTCGCCGACTTGCAGAATGGGTACCAGTTCGACGGGGAGGGTCAGGCGAAAATCCGGTCAGGCGAGATGCCCCAACGCGGCAGGACGTACGACCGGATGGGGTCGGCACCGCCGAAGAGCCTGGCGGGGGTCATCGACTGCAGGTCGACGATTTCGACCGTCTGCCGCTTCGGGTCCACGAGCCAGCACTCGCGGACGCCATACTGCCGGTACCACGCGAGCTTGACCGTGCGATCGCGCCGCGCTGTGCGCGGCGACAGTATCTCAACGACCAGATCGGGGGCGCCCCAGACGCGCTCGCGGACGATGCCGCGCCGCTCGTTGCTGACGAACACGACATCGGGTTGAACGACGAGCGCGGCCTCGGCGTCGAGGACCACATCCACGGGCGACGAAACAAAACCGAGGTTCCGCTCCTCGACATGGGCATAGAGGAGGTGGGTCAGACGCGCGGAGAGGAGCTGATGGGTCCATGACGGCATCGCCGGCTCGCGGACGACGAGGCCGTACACGAGCTCCATCGGCCGCGTGGTTTCTTCCAGGTCGAAATACTCGACCACGTTCAGCTTGTCCGCCGGTTCGGCCATCGACGACGACGATGCCATCGTCTTGAAGAGAAGACAAGGGGGAAGGGGGCAGGGGGAAGGGGGCAGGGGGAGAGGAGGCCTTTTCCCCTGGCCCCTTCTCCCTCTGGCCCCTACGCGTTACTTCACGAACAACATCTCTCTGTACGTGGGCAGCGGCCAGATCTCGTGCGGGGTCAGCACTTCGATCCGGTCGCCCTGGTCGCGCAGGCGGCTCATCGCCGGAACGACCTTGTCGCGCATGTACTTCGCGTGCTTCTCCGCCGACGCGGCGCTGTGATCGAGCAGCCCCTCGAGCGCGTCGGTCTGTACCTTGAAGCCGTCTACGAGCTTCGTATAGGCCGCCAGGAGCTTCTTGCCCTGCACGCTCGATCCGCCGGCGGAGCGAACCGCCGCGACGCTCTGCGCGATCTCCTTCTGGTAGCTGAGGGCGGCCGGGAGGATGTAGCGGTTCGCCATCAGCACCATCAGATTCCCTTCGACGTTGATCGTCTTGTTGTAGTTCTCCAGGAAGACCTCGTACCGCGCGTGCAGTTCGCGCGGGTTGAGGATGCGGTACTTGTCGAACAGCCCGAGCGTCTCCTTGGTGACGAGCTGCGGGAGCGCGTCGACGGTGTTCTTCAGATTGAGCAGCTTCCGGCGGCCCGCTTCCTTTTCCCATTCGGGCGCGTAGTTGTTGCCGTTGAAGATGATCCGCTTGTGTGCCTTGATGATCTTCGTCAGGAGCTTCGCGACCGCCTTGCTCAGCTCCTCGCCCCTGGCGACGGCGCCCTCGAGCTCGGTGGCGATGCCGTCGAGCGATTCACTCATCGCCGCGTTCAGCGCCGTGTTCGGGAACGAAATGTTCTGACCCGAGGAGACGCCGCGGAACTCGAACTTGTTGCCGGTGAACGCGAACGGGCTGGTGCGGTTGCGATCGCCCGCGTCGCGCGGGAGCTTGGGGAGCACGCTCACGCCGATGTCGAGCGTGCCGCCGTGCTTGGTCGACTTCGCGCTGCCCTTCTCGATCTGCTCGAAGATGTCGGTCAGCATGTCGCCGAGGAAGATCGAGAGGATCGCCGGCGGCGCCTCGTTGGCGCCCAGCCGGTGATCGTTGCCGGCGCTGGCGATGCTGGCGCGGAGGAGGCCCTGCCAGACGTCGACGGCGCGGA
>CAZGLC010000228.1:0-7993 GCA_964526235.1 uncultured Bifidobacteriaceae bacterium | reverse complement strand
TCGCGATGGTCAGGCGCAGCCGCTCGAAGCCGGCGCTCCTGACCGCCCCGACCACCGCCGCCTCGTCGTCGAGCGCGTCGAGCGGAATCTCCGCCAGCGCCTCGAGCCCAGCGGTCCGCAGATCTGCGAGTACACGCGAGGAAGCGACGCCGGCGCCTGCAGCCAGACGCTGGACGTCGAGCCAGGAAAAGCCCGACACCGGGCGGTCGCCTGCCACGGCCTTCGCACCCTCAACCGCTGCGAGGGCGTCGGCCAGCGTTGCCGGGCTGCCCGTGATGCGGACCTCGCGCGCGGCCGGAGGCACGGCGTTGGCACACGATGCCTCGTACGGACAGGCGGCCACGCGCACGTACGTGACGTCCGTGCCGTGCAGCTGGCGGCGCACCGCATCGGCCAGCATCCCGATCGACAGGAGATCCGGTGTCATCGCGAGCTGCGCAATATCGTCGGCCGATAGACGTTCTCCGGCGGTCACCCGGTCGAGGAGCTGATCGAAGAGCGATCCGGTCATGTGGGGCCCGCCTGGACGATGAGATCGGATACGCGCGTCGCCAGCGCCAGGGCCGCGCGGCCGTCGGCACCCGTCACCGCCGGCTGGCGGCGCTCGCGGATCGCCGCGACGAAATCGGCGAGCTCGCGCGCGAGCGGCTCCTCGGCCGCCACCTCGACGCGGCCGCCCTGAACGACCGGACGGCCGCCGTTGGCCGCCACCAGGCGGTACATCTCGACCTCCTGCGCCGCGTAGTCGATCGAAATGTACGCGTCGTGCTGGAAGAAGCGCGCCTTGCGCACGCGGTCGCGGCTGATGCGGCTCGCCGTGACGTTGGCGATGCAGCCCGACGCGAAGCGAAGCCGCGCGTTGGCGATGTCGACGCGCGGGGTGAGCACGTTCACCCCGACCGCCTCGACCGCCGCCACCTCCGATCCGACCATCGCGAGCAGCACGTCGAGGTCGTGAATCATCAGGTCGAAGATGACGTCGATGTCGAGGCTGCGCTCGGGAAACGTGCCGAGCCGGTGGATTTCGATGAAGCGCGGGCGCGACACGAGCGGGAGCGCCGCTGCGACGGCAGGGTTGAAGCGCTCGGTATGGCCCGTGGCCAGCACGGTGCCGCGGCTCGCGGCGGCGGCCACGAGGCGGTCGGCGTCGGCGAGCGACGCGGCGAGCGGCTTCTCCACCAGTACGGCGGCGCCCGCCTCGACAAACGGCAGCGCCACCTCCACGTGCGAGACGGTCGGCGTCGCAATCGAGACGCCGTCGACGCGTCCGACCAGCGCGGCGGCGTCCGTGTACGGGGTCGTCGCGTACCTGGCGGCGATCTCGCTGGCGCGATCGGGCTTGATGTCAGCGACGCCGACGAGCTCGACGTCGGGCCTGGCGGCGAGAATGCGGGCGTGATGCTGGCCGAGATGGCCGACGCCGACGACCGCAAGCCGGAGTCGGTGTGCCGCCATCAGCCGCGCCCCACGATCGCAATGTGTGCGGCGTCGGCGGCGCTCACCACGGCATCGCCGTCGATGACCAGCGTCTTGCCCGCGTCAATCGACAGCGCCGACGCCCCGGCGGCCTGCATCGCGCGAATCGTCGCCACGCCGATGACGGGCACGTCGAAGCGCATGTCCTGCTGCGGCCTGGCGACCTTCACGATGGCCACGCCGGGGCCCGCCAGCCGGCCGGCGCGCGCGATGACCTCGTCGGTGCCCTCCATCGCCTCGACCGCGACCACGGCCTGCTGGCGGACGGCAATCGTCTGGCCGATGTCGAGCCCGGCAATCGCGTCGGCCATCCGGCAGCCGAACTCGATGTCCTTCTGCTCGTCGGCCGTCGGCCCGCGGCGCGTCAGCACCCCGGCGCCTGCGAGCAGCGGGCGCAGGAGCGCCGTCGAGTCCATCAGCTCGATGCCGCGCTCGCGGAGCACGTTGGCGACGGCGCCGATGAGTCCATCGGTGCTCTTCGACGCCAGCTGCTTGAGGACGCGCAGAAACAGGAGGTCGGGCACGATGCCGCTCGAGAAGATCTTCGTGTGCTTGACCTGGCCCGCCATCACGGCGTGCGTGACGCCCGACTGCTGGAGCAGGCTGACGCACGCACCGAGCTGGCCGAGCGAGATCCAGTGGATCGCGGCGCCATGCCGGGCGGCCGCGTCAGTGAGCGCCGGGAACGTCTCCTCCTTCGCCGCAATGATCGTGACGTCGTGGCCCTGCGCGCGCGCGGCGTCGAGGACGAGAAACGGAAAGCGCCCGTTGCCGGCGATGAGCCCGAGCTTCATTCGTCGGCGACGAGCTCCTCGGCGCGGCGCGTCGGCCGCCGGAGAATCACGCCGCGCCGGGAGCTGCGGATGAAGTCGACGAGGTACCGCACGTCGGGCGAGGTGAGCGCGGCGTCCTGCTCGATCTGTACGAGCGCCCGCGACGTGTTGAGCTTCGACTGCAGCAGGTAGCGGTACGCCCGCTTGAGCTGCGCAATCGTGTCGTCGGTGAAACCGCGCCGCACGAGACCGATGGTGTTCAGGCCGTACATGCGCGCGCGGTTGCCGACCGACTTGCCGAACGGGAGCGCATCCTTTGTGATCACCGAATAGCCGCCCACGTAGGCGTGCCGCCCCACCCGGCAGAACTGATGCACGCCCGAGTACGCGCTGATCGTCGCGTAGTCTTCCACCGTCACGTGCCCGCCGAGCGTGGCGCCGTTGGCGAAGATGGTCTCGTTGCCGATGTGGCAGTCGTGCGCCACGTGCGCGTACGCCATGAAGAGATTGCGGTCGCCAATCGTCGTGTGCCCGCCGCCTCCGAGCGTGCCGCGGTTGATCGTCGCGAACTCACGGAAGGTGTTGCCGCGGCCGATCGTCAGCCGCGTGCGCTCGCCCTTGTACTTGAGATCCTGCGGCGCCAGGCCAATCGAGGCCATCGGGTAGATGCGCGTGTCGTCGCCGATCTCCGTCCAGCCGTCGATGACGACCGAGGCGTCGATCTGGCAGCGCGCGCCGATGACGACCTCCGGTCCGATCGAGCAGTACGGGCCGATCGTCGTCCCTGCGCCGATGCGGGCTGACGGATGGACCTGCGCGTCCGGATCGACGGAGGCCGGTCCGGGCTCGACGGCGAGGAGCAGCGTCAGCTCCGCGACCATCTGCCCCGCCACCGACGCGGTGGCGTGCACCTTCGCCAGCCGCGTGCGGCGGGGTCCGACGGCGATCTCGAGCCGCAGGCGATCCCCCGGCACGACCTGCCGCCGGAACTTCGCCTCGTCGACGCCGCGGAGCCAGACGCGCGCCGGTGAGGGCAGATCCGACCGCTCGAGCAGCAGCACGGCGGCCGCCTGCGTGAGCGCCTCGACCATGAGGACGCCGGGCATGAGCGGCGAGCCCGGAAAGTGGCCCTGGAAGAATTCCTCGTTGACCGTCACGTTCTTGATCGCGACCAGCCGTACGCCGGGCTCGTGTTCGGCCACGACGTCGACGAGGAACGAGGGATAACGGTAGGAAACGCGGTCGAGCAGCGCGGGGAGATCCAGGGGAAGGGCCACGGATGATTAAAGCATACCGAAGGCCCCAGGCCTGAGGCCTGAGGCCTGAAGCCTGGAGGCTCGTCAGGGTTTCGGAGGCGCCGGCTTCGGCGCAGCCGCGGGGGGCGCCGGTTTCGGTGCGGGCGCACCGGCAGCGGGTGCCGGCTTCGGCGCGGGCGCCCCGGCCGACTTGCTCAGCGCGTCGAACTCACGGATGACGTCGGTGGTGATGTCGAGCGAGAGATCCGCCCACACCAGCCCCGCGTCGGCCGCGCTGAACAGCAGGTGCAGCCCCTTCTCGGTGCCCACCTTGTCGAGCACCGGCGTCAGCCGCCGCTGGAACTCCTCCTGCAGCTCCTGCTGGAGCGCCTGGACTTCCTGCTGCGCGTCCTCGGTGAACCGCTGGATGTCCACCTGCATCCGCTCGATTTCCTTCTGGAGCTGGCCGAGCGCCACCGGGTTGAGCACCGACCCGCCGGTCTCGAGCTTCTGCTGCGCCGCCTGCAGCTGCTTGTTCTTCTCGTTCAGCTCCACCACCTTCTTCTGATTGAGCGCCTGCACCTTGGTCGCGAGCGCCTTCCCCTCGGCCGATTCGGCGGCAATGCGCTGAATGTTGACGAAGGCGTACTTCGCGCCGGCCGGGAACGGCCGCGGGGGCGCGGGCGCCGCCTGCGCGGCGGGCGCCCCCTGGGCCGCCGAAGCCGCTTGCGGCGAAGGCGCCTGAGCAAAGGAGGGCGCGGCGGCCAGTATCAGGCAGAGCGCCGCAGCACCGATGAACACTCTCATATCCGTCGCAATCCTTTCGATTAGAACGTCGACCCGACGGCGAAGCGGAACGTGAAGTTCTTCGCCGGACGGAGGCTGTTGTCGAGCACGCCCTCGCGCTGCGGGTTCGCCGCGAAGATCAGCCGGAACGGCACGTTGAGCACGGGCATGAAGAAGCGCACCTCCGTGCCCGTCGAGGTGCGGAACTTGTCGCGCCCCAATCGCTCTTTGTCGTCGGCCACCTGGCCGGCATCGTAGAAGACGATCAGCCGCACCTGCGGCACGATCGAGAACAGGTACTCGGCGTTGACCAGCAGGCTCTTGTTGCCGCCGAGCACCAGCCCGGTGTTCGCATCCGACGGCCCGACCGATCGGATGTCGAAGCCGCGGATGCTGTATTCGCCGCCGAGGTACAGCTTTTCGAACAGCGGCAGCGTCTTCGTGTCGCGGATCGGCGCAATGAACTCGAACTGACCCCGGAGGCCGAAGGAGGTCCGCGTCGTGTGGCGCCAGAAGCGGACGCCCTCGATGCGCGGCTTGTAGTACTGCGTGTTCCCGCCGAGCATCGCCAGATCGATCGCCATCGTCAGACGCTGCCCGGTGTTCGGGAAGATCGGGTTGTCCACCGTGTTGTGCACGAAGCTGGGAATGATCTTGCTGACGGTGCGCCGTCCCCCCGCCCCGAGCATGAGCGAGTCGAACAGGAACGGATTGAGGCGGATGCTCTCCAGCAGCTCCGGATTGATCGACCCCGGATCCGACAGGGTCAGGACCGAACATCCCTGCTCGTTGAAACTGCAGAACGGATTGATGAACAGCTCGTTGATGTCCGTCATCCGCGTCGCTTCGTACGCGTAGCTCAGGAACATGCGGCTGAAGTCGGCGACCGGGAACCCCATCATGAGGTTGCCGCCGGTCGACTTCTGCGTGTAGTAGCCGATGTACTGCAGCGCCCGCTTGTAGACGTCGAAGCCCGCGGTGATGTTGCGGTCGAACAGGAACGGCTCGGTGAAGGCAACCTGGTAGTTCTGCATCCGGTCGCCGGCCATGAGCGACATGGTCAGGCTTTCACCGCGGCCGAGGAAGTTCGCCGTCTGGAACGAGAGCTGCCCGAAGATGCCCTCGTACTGCGAGACGCCGGCGCCGAAGGTGAGCTGGTTCCGGTTCTGCTCCTTCAGCGTGAGCGTGACGTCGACGTTCCCCTCGCGCCCCGCCGTCTTCTCGGTCTTGATCGCGGCCTGATCCTGCTCGTTGATCTGCTCGAAGTAGCCGAGCTGGTTGAGGCGGCGGACGCTGTACTTCAGCGCCTCCGTGTTGAACACGGACCCCTCGACGAGCCGCATCTCGCGCCGGATCACGTTGTCACGCGTCGTCGAGTTGCCGACGAAGGTGATGCGGTTGACGAAGTACTGCTGCCCTTCCTGCAGCCGCATCGTCACGTCGACCGAGGGCGGGCCCGACGGCGGCGGCGCCGCCAGCGCCGCGGGCACGTTCTCTTCGGGCTCGTCGCTCGGCTTGAGGTCGGGGAAGCCGGTGAACTCCATGTAGCCGCCGGCGCCGTACATCTCGCGCGCCTTGACCAGGCCGTCGCGGACCTTCTTCTCGTCGTACCACTCGCCCTTCTGGACGGCGAACAGCGGCCGCAACACCTCGCTCTTGACGACGGTGTTGCCGTCGATCGCGAAGTCGCCGACGCGGTACCGCTCCCCCTCGGTCACGGGGATGCGGAGCCGGATGTAGCGGGTCTTGCCGTCGTCGGAGTCCTGGAGCGTCTCGACCTCGGGATTCCCGATCTGCGCCCGGACGTACCCTTCCTGCCGGTAGTAGGCCTGGACCATGTCGGCGTCCATCTCGAACTTGTCGGCCTTGTAGGTGCCGCCGCGCGTGATCCAGCCCCAGAAGGGATTCGGCTCCTTGTTCTCCTTCATCTTCTTCGCGAGCGCGCGGTCGCTCTTGGCGGTATTGCCGACGAACTCGATGTCGCGGATCTTGAGCTTCGGACCCTCGCTGACGTTGAACGTGATGTTGACGAGCTTCGGTCCGCCCGCCACCGGCGTGATGGTGTGCTTCACCTCGGCGTTGGTGAACCCCTGCTCCGCCATCATCTCGCGGACCACGCCCTCGATCCGGCGGATGACGCTGCGGTCGACGAACGAATCGAGACGCAACTCGATGCCGCGTGCGCGGAGCTGCTCGTCGATCTTCGTGCGGTCGGCCGCCTTGCTCCCCTCGTAGTTGACGATCTTGACCCGCTCGCGCTCCTCCATGTGGTAGCTCACGAGCTTGCCGACCACGCCGTTCGAGAAGATGTAATCGGCGACGTCGATCGAGAGGTCGGTGAGGAAGTTCGTCGCCCACAGCCGCTTGAAGTCTTCGAGCATCGTCTGCTCGGCCTTCTCGTCGTATGGGATCCAGATGTTCTGCGACGGCTGGCTGGTACGCAACTGGATGTAATAGAGATACGTCTGCGGCTCGACGGTCGAGACGTTCCCCTGCGCCAGGAAGCACGGCGCGAGCAGATAGATCACCGGCGCCGAACCGGCGGGCGGCAGGTTCGCCGGCGGGCCGACGGGCACGCCGCAGATCGTTTGTCGGGCCGGTGCGGCCGGAGCAGGCCCTTGGGCCGGCGCAGCCGGCAAAGCCGGCGAAGGCGCCTGCGCCCACGCCGATGAAACAGCTCCACCAAGGAGCGCCGTCAGGAGCAGGACGCGTGCATTGATCATGCGTATCATCGTCGGATCCGTGAAACGCCTTAGTTTACAGGATCTTAGACGTGCAGAGGTAGCAAACGGCTTGCCGACGCTACCCTGTGGATTGGCCGGGGTTTACGACAGGCGGCGTCCCGCCGTGAGCTCGCCGGCCGGACGGTAGGACAGCTGGCCGCCCTCCAGATAGACCTCCACCTCGCCGTCGCGCAGGTGGCCCCGAATGAGCTCCTCGGAGAGCGGATCTTCCACGTAGCGCTGGATGGCGCGCCGGAGCGGCCGGGCGCCGTACGAGCGGTCCTTGCACGTGACCTCGATGATCCAGTCGATCACCTCGGGCGCGAGCGCAATCTTGATGCGCCGGTCGGTCAGGTTGGCATTGAGCTGCTCGACCAGCAACGCCATGATCCGCCGCAGGTCCTCGTCGGTGAGCGCTTCGAACACGATGATCTCGTCGATCCGGTTGATGAACTCGGGGTTGAACGTCCGCTTGACCTCGCCGAGCACCATGTCGGTGACGTTCTTGTCGATCGTGCCCGCGTCGCTCGACTGGAACCCCAGCGACGCCTTCTTCTGAATGAAGCGCGCCCCGATGTTCGACGTCATGATGATGATCGCGTTCTTGAAGTTCACCCGGTTGCCGAGGCCGTCGGTGAGATGGCCGTCTTCGAACACCTGCAGCAGGATGTTGAAGATGTCCGGGTGCGCCTTCTCGATCTCGTCGAGCAGCACGACCGAGTACGGGTTGCGCTTCACCTTCTCGGTGAGCTGGCCGCCCTCCTCGTGGCCGACGTAGCCTGGAGGCGAGCCGATCAGCTTCGAGACCGAGTGCTTCTCCATGTACTCGGACATGTCGAAGCGGATGAGCGCATTGTCGCTGCCGAAGAGGAAATTGGCGAGCGCCCGCGCCAGCTCGGTCTTCCCGACGCCGGTCGGGCCCAGGAAGATGAAGCTGCCGACCGGACGGCTCGGGTTCTTCAGGCCGGCGCGCGACCGCCGAATGGCGCTGACGCCGCTG
>CAZGLC010000227.1:3966-7993 GCA_964526235.1 uncultured Bifidobacteriaceae bacterium | reverse complement strand
AGCGCGTCGGCGGTCGCGGGGCAGAAATGCGTCCCGCGATCCTTCCCCATGATCGAGAGCACCTGGTCGATCGGCATCGCGCCGCGATAGGGGCGCGCCGCCGAAAGCGCGTCGAAGACGTCGGCGGCGGCCAGGATCCGCGCCGTCTGCGAGAGCGCCTCGCCCGGCACGCCGCGGTGATAGCCGCGGCCGTCGATGCGCTCGTGATGGCAGCTCGCGTCGTAGGCGAACTCGGAGAACACCGGCACCCGCGCGAGGATCTCGTACGTGAAGTGCGGATGCCCCCGGACGACGGTCCATTCGTCGGCCTCGAGCTTCCCCGGCTTGTCGAGGATCCGGTTCGGCACCGACAGCTTGCCGAGGTCATGGAGCAGTGCGGCGCGGCGCAGCCGCACGCGCGCCGTCTCGGCCAGCCCCAGCTCCGCGGCAATGGCATCCGAGATGGCCGCCACGCGATCGGAGTGCTGGTAGGTGAACGTCGACTTGGCGTCGACGACCAGCGCGAAGGCGTGGGCGATGCGATCGAGGCGCGATTCGTCGGCGGCAATCACGCGCTCGCCCGGCTCGGCGGCGGCAATCGTCGTCGCCAGCGGCTCGGCGGCGAGATCGGCCCAGACGCGATCGGCATCGCCGAGCGAGCAGAACAGCCTGACGAGCTCCGGGTCGAACCAGCGGCCGCGGCGCTCGCGGACCACGTCGACGGCAGCCGGCGCACCCCCACGCGCCCAGAAGATCTCCGCGACCTGGGAGAGCCCGACGATCCGCGCGTATAGGGGAATGTCGTCGCGGCTGAGCCCCTCCGGGTACCCGCCGCCGTCCCAGTGCTCGTCCATCGAGCGGATCGCCACAGCCGTCGCCTCGGACACGCCGACGGCGCGCGCGATGTTGGCGCCGCGGTCGCAACGGATCTCGAAGAGCGCACGCTGGCTGGAGGGGCCCGCGATCGCGAGCGTCGCGAAGCGCCGCGCCCGCTCGAGGAGCGTGCCGTCCGGCTCCGTATACTCGAGCGCGTAAGCGATTTTGTCGCGCCACCGCCGCCAGTCGCGCTCCCACAGGCCGCGCTTGGCGTCCTGATCGTTGCCGCCGAATAGCTGGCTCACGCGCGCGGCGTTACTCGAGCAGCCGGCGTCCTTCATCAGGAGGGCATAGAACAGGTCGGAGCGCTGGTCGGCCGGGAGTTGCAGCTCCTGGGCCACGCGCATCCCGATCAGGCAGCTGCGCGCGGCATGGCCCTGCGGCTGGCCCTCGGTGAGGTCCAGCGCGTACGACATGGCCGAGAGGACATCGGACAGTTTGACGAGGCTCACCGGCGTGGGAAACCGGGAGACTCTATCACGCGGCGGGCCTGGGCGAGATGGCGGCGCTCGTGGGCGACCATGAGCGCAAAGCTCGATCCGAGGGGGATGCGCAGCCACCGGGCGACGGGCGACGAGACGCGGGCGCGCGCCAGGTCGAGGCCGTTGGCCTGCCGCAGGCGATCGACATACTGCACTTGGTACGCGCGAAACGCCGCCAGCACCTCCTGGCGCGGCCGTCCGGGCGCGGGCAGAAACGCGCCGGGCGCCTTCACGCGCACGCGCGCCGGCGGGCCGAAGACATAGACGAGCAGCCGGCCGATCCAGTTGTAGGTATGCGGGCCGCCGCCATAGAGGCCGCGGCGAATGGCCTCGGCGATCCCTTCATCCATGACAGGCAGATACATCCGCGCGGTGGCGTTCAGATGATCGAGGCACTCGCCGACCGACCACGCGTCCGGCGCGGGACGCCATGCGAACGCTGCGTCGGTGAGCGGCGCAGCGATCGCATCGGCTTCTGCCGACAGTCGCTCGAACTGCAAGCGAAAGCCGTCGATCTCGGGCGCGAGCCCGAGCGGACCGGGCACCGCCATTCGAGTGATCTTAACAAGTACAAAGTGGAGAAAGTGGGAAGTAAAAAGTAAGTGTGAAGCGCGCCGGCGCCTGGCCGCGCCAGCGCTCGAAGGTGGCCGCCTCGGCAGCCTGTAGAAGCTGTTGTTGATCTCGACGTGTCGAAATGGACCGATGCGGACTGGGGGGTCGGATCTGACCCCGATCCTCGCCGTGATACCGTCGAGCTCTTTAAGTCCATGTGCGATAGCTATTTACAGTTGGTGCGCCGGTCCGCTAGAATCATTAAACGCCGCTGATGGGTCTCGTCCCTCAGCGGCACTCCCCATAAGAATCGGGCCGGTCTGTCACCCCGGGTTTCCCGGTGTGGTTGGCTCTACTGCGACCCTAACGGAGAACCCGCGTGCGCAAAGGCAAGCTTCCGCGCTCCCGCCTGATCTGGACAGGCGCCGCCATCCTGGGCATCGTCCTGCTCGTGGCCGTATTCGTCGGGTTGCGCTCGCGCGCGGCCGGCGGCCCGGTGACCGTGGCGTTTTCCGAGTTCCTCGCCGACGTGAAGGCGGGGCGCGTCGCCGGCGTGACGGTCACCGCCGAGCGGCTCCTCGTCGAGCGGCGCGACGGCACGCGCGTCGAGACGGTGGCGCCGCAGGGCTACGTGGCGGCCAATCCGACGTTCGTGACCGGTCTGGCCGAGCGCAGCGTCCGCCTCGACGTCGTCCGCCCGGACACGTCGAACGCCGGCAGCTACGGCGCGATCGCGTTCGGCTTGCTGTTCGTCGCGGTGGCGGGGCTGGTGCTGTTCCGCATGATGACCGGACGCGTGCCGACGCTCGAGCGGACGCGGACGGTGGACCCGGAACAGGTTCCAGTGACGTTTGCGGACGTCGCGGGCGTCGACGAGGCCAAGGACGAGGTGCGCGAGGTCGTCGACTTCCTGAAGGACCCCGCTCGCTTCGCGTCGATCGGCGGGCGCATCCCGCGCGGCATCCTGCTCGTCGGCCCGCCAGGCACCGGCAAGACGCTGCTGGCGCGCTCGATGGCGGGCGAGGCCGGCGTGCCGTTCATCTCGGCCAGCGGATCCGATTTCGTCGAGATGTACGCCGGCGTCGGCGCCGCGCGCGTCCGGCGCCTCTTCCGCGACGCGCGGCGTCACCGCGCGTGCATCATCTTCATCGACGAGCTCGACGCCGTCGGCCGGAACCGCGGCGGCAGCTCGCTCAGCCACGAGGAGCGCGAGCAGACGCTCAACCAGCTGCTCGTCGAGATGGACGGCTTCACCCGGTCGGAAAACATCATCGTCGTCGCGGCGACGAATCGGCCGGACATTCTCGACGCGGCGCTCCTGCGGCCCGGGCGCTTCGACCGCCAGGTCGTCGTCGGCAACCCCGATATCCGCGGGCGCGAGCAGATTCTGCGGGTGCACGCGAGGAAGGTGGCGCTCGAATCCGGCCTCGACATGCGCACCGTGGCGCGCGGGACGCCCGGCTTCTCCGGCGCCGATCTCGCGAATCTGGTCAACGAGGCGGCGCTGCTCGCCGCCCGCGCCGGCCGGACCGCGGTGAGCGCCCGCGACCTCGACGCCGCGCGCGACAAGGTGCTGATGGGCGTCGAGCGGAAGTCGGTGGCGATGAGCGAGCAGGAGCGCATGACCTGCGCGTATCACGAGGCGGGGCACGCGGTGGTCGCGGCGCTCATGCCGGAAGCCGACCCGCTCCACAAGGTGACGATCGTCCCGCGCGGCCGCGCGCTCGGCGTGACGATGCAGCTGCCGGAAGCGGACCGGTATACGCACTCACGCACCTACATGGAGTCGCAGATCGCGATCCTGATGGGCGGCCGCGTCGCCGAGGAGCTCTTCCTGCGCCAGACGACGAGCGGCGCGTCGAACGACATCGAGCGCGCCACGGAGCTCGCGCGGAAGATGGTGTGCGAGCTCGGCATGTCGCCCCTCGGCCCGCTCCACTTCCGTCGTCCGTCGAGCGCGTGGGAGAGCGACGGCCGCGCCGGCGGCTTCAGCGAAGAGACCGCGCGCCGCGTGGACGAGGAGATCCGGGCGCTCGTGATGCACGGGTACGAGACCGCCCGGCAGGTCGTCGAGCGGCAGCGGCCCGCCGTCGTGGCGCTCGCCGACGAACTGCTCGAGATCGAGTCGGTCGAGGGCC